>DASRGL010000105.1:0-7253 GCA_035651115.1 Chthonomonadaceae bacterium | reverse complement strand
CATTGATAGGCTGTTCCATCAGTTCGGGCAGGAGCATGACCGGCGCGGGCAGCATCAGGCGCAGTTGATGGCGCTCATCGGCAAGAACCGGGCGGAGGGCATCGGCAAGGTGGAGGAGGCCAAAATCTTTGCGGACTGGCTGATCTCGCATCTGGACACGGTCCACGCGCCCGCCTGCGATTTGCAGCCCAACTTTGCCGCCGAGAGGGAGGATGAGGAGCCGGACGATTACAGCGAGATGTCGCCTTATGAGGCGACCCTGGCCTTCGCCTAAACTCTCCACGTAATCAGGTGAGAGTGCGCGGCCTTAAAAGGCCGGTCTGAGGTTGCGAAGTCCGCCATCGCGGACTGAAGAGGGAGCCTGCGCAGGCAGGCCTGGCAATTCCAGACCGGGGTTTCCAACCCCGTGTCTTTTCGTCCGAGAGCCATAAAAAAATCCGGGGGATCGCAGACAGAGGCGATCCCCCGGATGCTTTGTACATGCCCGTCTCAAATAAGGCCGGTCAGGGGGCCGTCCTTGCAGAAATCGGGGTTTCCGAAGCGGGAGATAGGATGCCCGAAGCCGTGCGCCAGCGACAGCAGCAGGCGATTGTGCGGCACGCGCGGATATTTGATAGAGCGGCCCATGCGGAAGCCCAGGCCGTTGCCGACGAGAACGAAGGGGATGTTGTCCAGCGTGTGCGAGTTGCCCTGGCCCAGTTCGTTCGTCCAGATAATCAGCGTGTTGTCCAGCAGGCTGCCGTTGCCGCCCGGCTCCGGGGTCTCCGCCAGACGCCTGGCAAGATAGGCCATCTGTTCGCAGTACCACCGGTTGATGCGCGTCAGCTTGTCCTGCGCCGCCGCGTTGCTGTCCGGCTCGTGCGACAGGTCGTGCTGGCCCTCCTCGATGCCGAGCCAGCGCATCCGCGCCTGTCCCACCGAGTTCGTGTACTGAAGGGTCGCCACGCGGGCGAAGTCGGCGGTGAAGCTGTTCACCATCAGGTCTATCTGCTGCTTGCTGAGGAGTGGGATTTTATCATTTTCGCGCTTGAGGCCCGGCTCCAACACCGGAACCGCATGGCCGACGTTCTGAACGCTTGCGGAGCGAAGCTCCTGCTCCATCTCGCGAACGAGCGTGGTATGCTCGTCCAGAATCTGCCGATCCTCCGCGCCAACGCGCGACCGCACCTTCTCCAGATCGGCCCGCAGATCGTCCAGCACGCTCGTCAGCATCTCCCGGTCTTTCACCTGGCCGTACAGCTTCTGGAACATCTGATAGGGATCGTCAATCGGCGCGACCGGCTTGTTCGGCCCGGCGTAGGAGAGGCGCGTCCAGGTATCGGCCCGTTCCGGGACCATCACGCCGAACTCCAGCGAGCCGAAGCGCGTGCGCGTCGCCGGGTCTTTTTGCAGGAAGTTCTTGATCTCCTGGTCAATAGAGGGGCCGCTGGCCCATCCCGCCGGGGTGTCGGAACCGCCCTGCACGTTGCCGGGGAACAGTTCGATGCCCGTCAGCAGGCAGCCGATGCCGCGCATGTGGCCGTCGCCATCGCCGCGCACCTTGTCGCAAACGCCGTGCAGAATCAGCGTCTGCTTTTTGAACGGCTCCAGCGGCTTCAGGCTCTCTTTGAAGGTGAAGTTCTCGCCCTCTTCGTCCGGCCAGAAGGTGTTTGGAACCACGCCGTCCGGGCTGAAGATCACGACGAGCCGCTGCTTGCGCCGCCCTTTGCTTGGGGCCGCAAGGCAGGGCAGATTCGTCAGGAACGGCAGGATGGCGGCGCTCAGGCCCAGGTCGCGGAGAAACTCCCTCCGGCTGCTTCGGTATGTCATGGATTCCCTCCTCTGGAGATGGTTGCACGGTGGGCTTTGTCTGGCGGCAGCGCAGTGTCCGCCGCGATCTCCACCATCAGCCTACGGATATTATACTCGTTCTCGGCAAAGGAACGCTCTAAATCGGGCAAAGTCCGGGGGCCATAGGCCCGGATCGGCTGCTTGACGAGATGCTGGAACAGCTTCTCGACAAAGGCCGCGTGCGCCTCCTCGCTATTTGCCAGATAGCGCGCCAGGTCCTGCGCGCCGGAGAACGTGACTAGCTTGCCGCTGCGGGAGCGATAGCTTCCGGTCGCGTCAATGGGCTGGCCGTTCTCCTTATCTCGCAGCCGCCCGATGGCATCGTAGCGTTCCAGCGTGTACCCCAGCGGATTGATGAGGCCGTGACACGTGTTGCAGGGAGACGGCTTCGTTTGCAGCGCCACGCGCTGGCGGGTCGTCAGGTTCGGATGCAGGTCCGGGGAGAGCGGCGCGAAGGCGGCGGGCGGCGGCTGCAAGGTGCGCCCCAGCAGGTTCCGCGCGATGAGAACGCCCCGATGGATGGGCGAACTGGTGTCCAGGTAAGCGAAGCAGGAGAGCAGGTAGGGCTGGGTCAGCACGCCGCATCGCTCCGCCGCGGGCCGTGTCACCGCCTGGAACGGCGCGTCGGCGGGCAGGTTCGCCCCGTATATCTTCGCCAGGCGGCCATTCAGGAACAGCCGGTCGCTGAGCATCAGGTCGCGATAGTCCGCCTTCTCGCCCCAGGCCGTGTTCTCCAGGAACAGTTCCAGCGAGGTGCGCAGGTCGGAGGCGACCGCCGCATCGAATTCGGGAATCTTTTTCTGGTTCTTCGCCAGTTCCGGGGTCTGATCCACCTTCAGCCAGACGAGCAGGAACTCGCGCAGCTTGTTCCAGGCGCGCGGGTCGGCCACCATGCGCTCCGCCTGCCGCCTCACCTGTTCGGGGGTCGCCAGCCCGCCCGAAGCCGCCGCTTTGCGCAGTTCCTCGTCCGGCAGGGAGTCCCACAGTCCGAAGGACAGCCGCGAGGCGACATCGTAGGCATCCGGCGTGCGGGAACCGAGTTCGCGGTATAGAAACCGGGGCGACATCAGGGCGAACAGCACGACGCGCTTGACGGCGTTCTCCGGGTTGGGAGCCGCCTGGAACTGCTTCTCGATATAGAGGCGCTGCTGCTCCTCCGTAAGCGGGCGGCGGAAAGCGCGCTCCACGAACTGACGGCAGAACGCCTGCAAGCGGACCTTGCGGTCGGCGGCGTCCTCCGGCACGCCGGAGAGTTCTTTCAGATGGGCGACCACATAGCCTGCCGTATCCAGCGCGGCGGCGGTCGTCGCCTCGTCCCAGGCTTTGGAGACGGAGGTTCCCCGGTCATAGCCGATGCTGCGGTCGTCGGGCGGGAAGGGCGTGGAGACGACATACGTTTCCGGCAGCGGCGTGGGCAGCAGGCAGCGCGCCGGGATCGGCTCCGGGGCCATCCTGGGCCGCTTCCAGAGCAGCGCGATCGAGGCGTTCGGCGCGGGCGTGCCTTTCTTCTTCTCCGAGTCATCCACGCCCTGCGTGGATTTGGAGAACTCCAGCACGAGCGGATAGGCTCGCCCGCCGAGCAGGGTGATCGAGCCGCGATGCTCGGTGTCGTTGCCCGACTTGACCCAGGCATCTATGAGCGGCTGCTTTCCCCCGTCTACCCAGAGCCGGACGGCGTGTTCCGTGCGGACGATGAACTCGTAGTCGCCGGTGTCCGGGGCGAAGACGCTGCCTTCCCACCGGGCGGAGAAGTGGTGCGGATCGAACTTGTCCGGTATCGGCCCCATCGTGCCGAAATCGAACTGCACCTGCGGGTCGAGCCGATCCAGCACGCGATCCTTACTGTCGAAATCCCGCCCTTTGAAATACGCGCCATGCAGGCCGCGCCGCGCCTCCGGCGCGGTGGCCGGGCGGAAACTGCCGATCAGGTCGGCGACGGCGTTGCGGAACTGGCGCACGGTCAGGCGCGAGAGGACGATTCGGGCCGGGCGGTTCCGTTCCTGGGCCAGAGGCGAGTAGAAGGCATCGTAGATGTAGGCGGCGACCTTCTGCGCGTCCGGGGCCGGGCATTTGCGCGGGCCGGGCGGCATGGACTGCGCGATGAATCGGGCGAGTTCGCCGACGGAGCGGGTTCCGGTGAGCGGTTTCGGATAGCCTTGTGCGCCCTCGCCCTTTGCGCCATGACAGGAGGCGCAGCGTCGCCGGTAGATCTGCTGGCCTGTGGCGACGGCCTTCGGGCCGGCCTCGGCGCGCAGCGTCCAGGCGAAGCAGAGAAGCAGAAGCGGACTGGCGACAACGGAAATCGCGCGGAATGTCACAGGTTGCAATGACATAATGGAATCCAGGAGCAGACGCGCATCACGGCGGAAGGCATGACCGGGATTTTGCATCTGACAGATGGTCGCAAGGGTCTCCGTCTCTATATGACGCGCGAGGCATAGCAAAAGTGGCAGAAAACTGCATCGCGTCCTGCCGATTTCCCGCTAATATTAACCGGCTCGCCTCCCTATCTCCTTAGCGACGCGCCTGTTTTTTCTATCTGCCCCGACTTTTGCTATCTTTTTTTAGAGATGGTTCCCAACTGTCGGTTTGTTTGGCATAGTTCTTGCTGTGAACGTTTCCGGGAGCAGATAAGCAGTAAACGCATCTTCCTTAGCCGGTATTCGTAGCCTCCGTTTAAGGTAAGAAAGAGAGGAAATAAAGGTGAAAGGCTTCATCCGGTTCGGTGTAGTTGCGCTTGCTCTGATTTGCAGTACAGGCACGCTCAAGGCGCAAACGTTTTTCGGGGGTACCTCACCGCTCCATGCCTCGGCTACGTTCAGCATCACCGGTGGCGGTGATCTGGACATCATTTTCACCAATCTGGCGACCACGGCTGCCAGTGGGAACGCCGCCGTGCTGACCGGGCTGTTCTTCGATGTCAGCGGCGCGACGACCTTCAGCAGGACGGGAAGCAGTATTGATGCGAACGGGTCGAGCTATGTGAACGGCAGCCTGTCCGGGGTTCTGGGCGATCACTGGGCTGCCAATTTCGGCCGCACGCTCAGCGGCGCGCCTGGTGGCGCTCTGAACGGTATCGGCGCCTCCGGCCTCGGCGGCGTGTTCGGCTCGAACGATTCGTTCAGCGGTAGCGGCGGCAGCCCGCAAGGCGTGGATTATGGACTTGTCGGCCCCGGCGGGCCTGGCAGTGTCAACTCCAACCAGGGGCCGCAGCTCCAGAACAGCATCCATGTCGTTCTGCATTCGACGACGCCCCTGGCGTCAAACGCGGTCATCAGCAATGTCTGGTTCCAGTATGGTTCCGCTCTGCAAGGCGAACCCGGTTTTCCTGGAGTTCCGGCTCCGCCTGCTTTGCTGACGGCGCTGATGGGCGCGGCGATGCCCGGCGCGGGCTTTGTGATGCAGAGGCTGCGCCGCCGCCAGAATGTGACCGCTTGAGTTGTTGTAAATGGAAGTAGCTATGCAGTAAGAGGGGCCGGGCCTGCATCATGCACAGGCCCGGCCCCCATTTTGAGCGGATAGAAAAGTTCGTCGTGGGCGACGCGCCCCGCGTACCGAACGGATAGCCCGGTTCAGGCGCGGAGGGTCACCTCCCAAACCACATCGCGGACGCCGGGCTGCTGGCGGAGGACATGGCTGATCGTCTCCATCTCCTTCTCCAGTTCCACCTCTCTGTGGGTGCGCAGTTGGCGCAACACGCCCCGCAGATAGACCGTCCCATGCATCACCCGCACGTCCAGTTGAGATGAGTCCACGTACCGGCGCGTGATCTGCGCACGCACCCTGCGAGTCGTCTCGGGATCTTCGGCAGGCATTGAGATTTCCCCTTTCCCAACGCCTCGCGTGGCTCCGGCGGGTCTGCCAGACGCAGCCGCCCTCTCTCCTGTACTCGAACGCCCCTGAACGTCGCTTCGACCTCGCTGCCGCTTTTCCCGGCGGATTTCGCCGCCGGTTCGCTGCGAAGCCCCTTGCTCTCTCCGCCACGCATCCAGGCGTTGATACAGGATTAGATTCGCCGCCCTGCCAGAATGTTCCTGCATTGCCAGCAATGCAAGCAGAAATGCGGATTGGCTATCCTCGATCCGGCACGCGCCAGTTCGCGTGCCAGCGCGACTCCTCCGGAACCGGCTCCTGCCCGTTCCACTGGTTCTGCATACTGCGGAACGCCTTCAGTTCCGGGCGCACGACCGTCTCCCAGAGCCGCTCGACATCCTCGAAGGTGCGCAGCGTGTGGGCGGGCTTCTCCTGATCGTAGGCCGCCAGCAGTTCCTTTGCCTTTGCGCCGAGCCAGCGCACTTCGTCGGCGACCATGCGCTCGCCCACTTTGCGGTTCGACTCGCGGGCGTTGCCGCCCATCGCGAAGTGCGGGCCGGGCGCATCGGGCGGCGGAATGCGAGAGACATCCACGCAGTCCGGCTCGACGGCCCAGAGCAGCGAGGTCTCCACCTTGCCCGCGTGGTCGCCGCCGCTCTTGTCGTCGCTGTTGAAACCGGGCTGATTGGCCTCGAAGTCGGGCAGGCTGTAGAGGCGCGTGCCGACATGCGGCTGAATCAGTCCCATCAGCGTTTTCAAGTCCTGCCAGTTGGGGCCGTAGTGTCCGGTCAGCAGGATCGCGGCATGGAAGCCGAGGACATCGGCCATGCGGACGTGGTAGCAGACGTTTTTGAAATGCTGCCAGGGCGGTATAGAGGTCAGCCAGGTGCGCTCGACCTCGCCGACGTTGGCCCGCGCCCAGATCGCATAGCCGCTCAGTTCGTGAATGTGCCAGTAGTCCGGCGGCGCAACGATGCCGCCGTGTTCCCGCGCGGCGGCGCAGGCGATGGCGTGCGCCTTGAGCGCGTCCAGCCCGACGGCGTTTTGCGGCCCGTGCGGTTCGCACAGACCGTAGGGGAAATAGACCAGCGGGCAGGCCGCGAACGCCTGCTCCAGCTCATCCGGGAACATCCGTTCCCAGCGTACTTCTCGCATCTCTCGCTTCTCCTCTCTACACATCTGCTTGCTGTTACGTTCGTGCGCCGATTGGCCGGTTTCCTTCCCTCTTTTGGCCTCTCCCCCGTCCCCTCTCCTAAAGGAAAGGGGAGACCGCCATCCCTCGCTTTTCCCTCTCTTCCGGTCGGGTACGAGTGGGAAGGAAGGGAGACGCCCGCAACCAGACGCCCCTTTCCTTTAGGAGAGGGGACGGGGGAGAGGCCAAAAATCAGGTACAATACGCGCATGGCAGGAAGCACTTTCGGCACACTTTTCCAGATCACGACCTGGGGCGAGTCGCACGGCCCGGCGGTCGGCTGCGTCGTAGATGGCTGCCCGCCCGGCATTCCCATCACCCTCGAAGAGATTCAGGCCGACCTGGATCGCCGTAGACCCGGACAGAGCCGCATCACGACGCAGCGCAAAGAGGGCGACGAGGTCGAGATACTCTCCGG
>DASRGL010000104.1:0-3630 GCA_035651115.1 Chthonomonadaceae bacterium | reverse complement strand
GGCTACCATGAAGGCATGGCGGCGACGAGCGTGTTGGAGCCGATGACGCTGCTCTATCGCGCGACGGACGAGCCGAAATATCTGCGGTTTGCGCACTATATCGTCGGGAACTACGATGCGCCCGGCGGCCCAGCGATACTGACCTCGCTGGAAAAGTTCAAATCGGTGCGGCGCGTCGCCAATGGCAAAGCCTACGAGATGCTCTCCAACTTCAACGGCCTGCTGGAACTCTACCGCGTCACCGGCGACCGGCGGTTCCTCGACGACATTCTCCTCGGCTGGGAAGACATCGTCAAGAACCGGCTCTATATCACCGGCAGCGCCTCCTCCGGCGAACTGTTCCAGGACGATTTTCACCTGCCCAACGGCGAGAACGCCCATATCTGCGAAACCTGCGTCACTGTGACCTGGGAGCAGGTGAACCTGCAACTGCTGCGCCTGACGGGAGAGGCCCGCTTCGCCGATCAGTTGGAGCGCGCCATCTACAACCATCTGCTGGCTGCGCAGAAGCCGACCGGCGATATGTGGGCCTACTACACGCCGCTCGAAGGCCACAAGCCTTACGGCAACTCCACCAACTGCTGTCTCTCCAGCGGGCCGCGCGGCATCGCGCTGCTGCCTTCTATCGCCTACATGACCAGCGCGGATGGCGGACTGGTCGTCAACCTCTACAACTCCGGCAGCGCCACCGTCGCGCTCAAGGCCCGCCGCGTGACCATCACGCAGCAGACGGACTACCCCCGCGACGGCAGGGTGACGCTGACCCTCTCGCCGCAGGCCGGAAAAGCGCGGTTTCCGCTCCGCCTGCGCATTCCCGCCTGGACGCCAGGCGCGACGCTTGCCGTCAACGGGCAGCCAGTCGCGCAGGCAACAGAGCCGGGAACCTACGTCCTTCTGAACAGGGAGTGGCGGCGTGGCGATACCGTGACGCTCGACATCGGAATGCCAGCGCGCCTAGTGCGCGGCGACCATGAGAACGAGGGCAAGGCGGCAGTTCTCTACGGCCCGCTCGTTCTGGCGCTCGATACGGCGCTCAATCCCGACATTGCCGACCCGCGCCGCGCCGCGCTTGCCGCCGACCGCACAGAGACGCTGAAGCTGACGCCCGCGCCCGAACGCGCGAAGGCGGGCGAAATGGTCTTCAAGACGGAAGGGCGGATCAGTGGCAAAGAGGGCGCGGCAAGCAGCGCCCCTGCCGTTCCGCTCTATCTGACGCCCTACGCCACCGCCGGGCAGGACGGGAGCAGCCGCTTCGCCGTCTGGCTCTGGCGTCCCGGACGCGCGCCCGCCGCAGACTCTGGCTCTGCTGGCTCAAATTAGGACAATTTCATAGCTTGATCGAATTTCCTGATGTTCTGGAAGCACTCTTGTCGAACAGCTATCAACTATGTCCTCTTCGCATATCCAGAATCCAGCATTCACGAGGAAGTTTCCCGTTTGGTATAATGCTATAGGTAGCGGTATACAGGGAGGAAGATGTCAGATGCCCCTGCCTGAAGGCGAGGGGCTTGCGCCTGGTCGCTCTCGGAGCCGACCGACACAAGAGGCTGTCTGAACATTCAGCCCGTGTTCTGCCTGCCTGAAAGAGCGCAGGAGAGCCATGCTGTCGAAATCCGCTTCCGCACCTTGTTAAACCAACCATCCACTCGGTGGCGTCTGTTGCCAGGGGAGGAGCGTTGCACGAAACAGACCGTGTTACCGGGTGTTGGAGCGGTTCCGTTCCTGAGCCGGGGCTTCCCAGCAAGAAGCCCCGGCGGAAAACGGGATACTTCTCTACTACCCGACAGCAAGGCAAACCGGAAAGCCGGTTACACAAAAATCGGACGAAAGGAGGAGGCAAGGAGAGGCGGCATTCGGCCTAAGAGCCGAAGCCTGAACCGGATGGCAATTCCTCCCCTGTAGCAAAGTCAGGGGTCTCCTTGCCATGTTTTTATGACGACCGATCAAATGTTGGAAAAGGAGATAGCCGAAGACGGGTATTCCCCAGAAGAAGAACGAGTCCACCAGGCGCTTCTTCAGGCGGGCCTCATCAAGGAGATCAAGCCCCGGCACAGGCAGAGCAAACTCGACCGCCCTCTCATTCCTATCCAGGGTAAGCCCCTGTCGGAGACCATCATTGAGGAGCGCCGCTAAGGATGGTCTGCTATGTGGGTACGAGTGGCCTTTCCAAGCGTTACATCGCCGAGAACGGGTCGGGGTGGCTGCGCAGCCTGATTGACCCTTCCACCGGCAACGAGGTCTACATCGTCCGCCTTACCGCCGTCGAGATCATCGCGGCCATCACCAGGAGGGAACGGGGCGGGAGCCTCCTTGCTTCTGATGCAGCAATCGCGCGAACCGACTTCCGCGTTGATCTTGCGACGGGTAGTGTCCCTCTACAGAGTGGATAAGGTCATCGGCGACGCAGCATCAACTCGCTATAGGGACACTACCTTGCGACGGACTACCAGATAATCGAGGTATCCGATACGCTTATCGTCCGCGCTATGGCGCTGGCGGAAGCTCACGGGCTGAGAGGCTATGACGCCGTACAGCTCGCTGCTGCACTGGAACTGAATATGCTGTATAAGGCTGGCGGCCTCCCGCCCATCCTCTTCATCTCGGCGGATACTCAACTCAATGCAGCAGCAATAACTGAGGGGTTGCTCGTAGACGATCCGAACACGCATCCCTAGCTGCCGATCCAGCTTATCATTGCTCGAATAGGGATGCAACAAGAGACCACTGACGGAGGAGAAATATGCCGACACTGCGAGTGGCCCTTATTGTGGGCGCGCTCTGCTTTGGCTGCGTGGCAGCCACGCCGAAACCGACCGCAAAGGCGGCAAGCCTGCAAAAGCGCTGGCTCTTCGTATGGCGGGACATGAGCGACCCCAAAGAGGTGGATCGCATGATCGCCCGCTTCCCGCGCGCGCACGCGGCGGGATACAACGGCGTCGCCTTCTCGTACAAAGTCCCGGAGTCGAAGGCGGCGGAACTGCGGCAGGCCGCAAAGAAGTACGGCCTCGATCTCATCGCTATCGTGATGGGCGGCGCGCATGACCGCAACTATGTCGAGGGCATCCTCTCCAAAGACGCGCTGTTCGTCGCCCACGACGGCAAGGCCGCGTTTCAGCCGGATAATCCGACCCGCGTGGTGAACAGCGATTTCGAGGATGCAACGGGCAACCACTTCAACGGCTGGACGATGCAGGACGATGAGGGCGTGACGACTTTCGCCGATCATGAGGTCGTCCACGGCGGCAAGACGTCGCTGCGCATGGAGAGCATCGGGAAGAACGAGCATCGGCACTGCCGGATCGCGCAGCCGATCAAGCTGCAGCCGCACCGCCAGTACCGTATCTCCTTCTGGGTAAAATCCGAGAACCTGTCGCCCGCCGATCCCGAAGTCAAGGTGCTGACCGCCGACTCCGGACGCGCTATCAGCTTCCAGACCTTCCACACCGAGCGCACGCAGGACTGGACGCACTACGATCTGGTCTTCAACAGCCTCGGCCATAGCGACGCCATGCTCTACCTCGGCTCCTGGTACGGCAAGGACGGCAAACTCTGGTGGGACGATCTGAGCGTCGAGGAGATCGGCCTGGTGAACGTGCTGCGCCGTCCGGGATGCCCGGTCACGGTGCGCGG
>DASRGL010000103.1:0-7864 GCA_035651115.1 Chthonomonadaceae bacterium | reverse complement strand
CCGCCGCGCTCTACCCGTTCCTGCTGCTGTTCGCGCTCTCCTATGTGCTGCTCAACGTGCCGATCCCGGCCTTCCTCTCCTGGATGTCCGATCTCGTGCCGCCCGACCACCGGGGCCGCTTCTTCGGGCAGCGCAACGTGGTCGCGGGCGTCGTCGGCATGGTCATCGCGCTGCCCGCCGCGTGGTTTCTGGACGCCGCCCGCTACCGCCATGCGGAGGCGTGGGGCTTCGGCGTCCTGTTCGGCCTCGGCGTGATCGCCGGGCTGCTCTCCTTCGCCTGCCTCCTGCGCCAGCCGGAACCGCCCAAGCGTCCCTCGCCGCTTGCCGCGACCTCCGGCGGACTGGCGGGCGTGCTGGCGTTCTACCGGACGCCCCTTGCCGACCGGAACTTTCGCCGCCTGATGCTCTTCAACACCGTCTTCAGCGTCGGGCAGAACTTCGCCGCGCCCTTTTTCCTGGTCTACGGCCTTGAGAATCTCCACTTTACCTACGTCTGGCTGCAGATATTCGCCGTGCTGACCGGGCTTGCCACGCTGACCGCCACGCCGCTCTGGGGCTACCTCTCCGACCGGTTCGGCAACAAACCGCTGCTCATCCTCGCCACCTTCGGAGTCTTCCTGCTGCCGCTCGGCTGGACGCTGACGATTCCCGACCGCCTGGCCTACAACCTGATCCTCATCGGGCTGAACAATATGGCGGGCGGCCTGTTCTGGTCGGGAGTGAGTCTGACGCAGTTCAACCTGCTTATCAGCCTCAGCCCGCCGCAGCGCACCTCGGTCTATGTGGCGGCGATGGCGGCGGTCACGGGCCTGGCGGGCGGCCTGGCTCCATTGGCGGGCAGCGCGCTGATGCGCGCCCTGGAAGGCTGGCAGGGCCATCTGTTCGGTCTGACGCTGCTCAACTACCATGTCACCTTCTGCATCGCCGCGCTGCTGCGCATCGGCTCGCTGCTCTTCCTGCGGCCCGTCGAGGATGCCCAGGCGGCCTCGGCGCGGGACGTGCTGCAACAGTTGGGCCAGTCCGACCTGCGCGCGTGGCTGCATATCCGCCGCCTGCATCGCGGCGGCGATCAGCAGGCCCGGCTGCGCGCGACGGAGGCGCTGGCCGAATCGCCGACCCGCCTGGCCGTCTCCGAACTCAAAGCCGCGCTGACCGACCCCAGCCGCGCCGTGCGCGTGCGCGCCTGCCGCGCGCTGGCCGAGATCGGCGACCCGGACGCGGTCGAGGCGCTGCTGGCTGCGCTGCACGATCCGGCGGCGGGACTGGTGGAGGAGGCGGCCCGCGCGCTGGGGCGCATCGGCGACCGCCGCGCTAATGCCGCCCTGATCGCGATCCTGTTGGGGGATGGGGAAGCCGTGTCGCGCGCCGACCGCCTGGCGGCGGCGCGGGCTTTGGCGGAAATCGGCGATTCCGACGCGGTCGAAGCGCTGCTGGAGGCGCTGGAGACGCTGCGGGCGCAGTCCTCCGGCGATGAGGAGATGCTGGGCGCGCTGGTGCGCGCGCTGGGGCAGATCGGCGATACGCGCGCGACCCCGGCGCTGGCGGCCTACCTGGAACAGGCAGGCGCTTCCCGGCCTCTGCGAATCAACCTGATCCGCGCGCTCGGCGACCTGGAAGACCCGGCAGCGATCCCGGCGCTCCGCGCGACGCTGGCCCACAGCGGAGCCGATCCCATCCTGCTGCCGCCGCTGGCCGATTCGCTGGCGCGGCTCGGCGATACGGAGTCGGCCCTGCCTCTGCTCGACAGGCTGCCGTCTCTGGAGTCGGTCGTGGCGCGCAAGCAGGTCGCGCACGCCGTCGGCGCGCTGCTGGGGGAAGGCGAGGGGACGTATGCCCTGCTATCAGGCGAGGACTTCGCGCGGGACATGGCGGTCTCCCGAATGCTGCATGAGACGCAGAGGCGGCTCCGCTCCACGCCCGATGCCGGGCGCAGCGTTCAGGCGGCGCTCGACGCCTACATTGCCGGGGACTATGCGGCGGCGGCCCACGCTCTGGCCGCCGCCGCGCAGCGGATCGCCGCGACTCCCGGAGAACCGCCGCGCCGCGCCCTCTGCCGCCGCGTTCTCTCGGCGCTGGCCGCCCCGGAGTACGGGCCGGTTCCCCTGGAAGCCGTTCTCGTCGCCTTCTTCGCGCTCCAGGCCCTCGTCTCCACAGTTGCGTAATTACAGAGCCGCACTCGCTTTGCTAAACCCTCTCCCACAGTGTGGAAAGGCGCTGCTGGCTGCGCTCTGGGGGTGAGGGCTAAACTCTCCCCTCTCCCGCAGCGTGGGAGAGGGGCCGGGGGTGAGGGCGGTTTACAAACCCGGACGCGGGTCAGTAAGGCGCGCGGTCGCTTCGCAGGTGGCTGGTGTCGTTGAGCAGCGTGATACGGCGGAGCGGATTGGCGGGATCGCCGTACTGCTCGATGATGCTCAGCGAGGCGTTGTCGAGTTGGAAACGCGGCAGGGAGTGGAGAGGCGCTTCCAGCGCCTCGCAGAGCAGGACGCGGAGGCTGCCGCCATGCCCCACGATGGCTACCTGTCCCTGTGGATGCCGACTCCGAATCTCCGTGACGACGCGCACCATCCGTTCCCAGGCCGCTTCCAGCGTCTCGCCGCCGGGCGGACGATGTCGGATCGAGTCCTGAAGATAGCGGGCGAGTTGTTCGGCATCTCCGCGCGCCTCGATCTCGGCGCGCGTCAGCCCCTCCCACTCGCCCAGCATCGTCTCGCGCAGCAGGGGCGTCGTCTGCACGGCCAGGCCGAGCGGCGCGGCGATGGCCTCCGCCGTCTGACGCGCGCGCGACAGATCGCTCGACCAGACGGCCTGCGGCGGACGGGTTTCGGCGGCCAGCCGCTCCGCGATCCGCCGCGCCTGCTCCACGCCCTCCGCATCCAGAGGGACATCCGTATGGCCCTGCATCCGCCAGGCGCGGTTCCAGGCGGTCACGCCGTGCCGCACGATATAGAAGCGAAGAGAATCGCTCGACATCGTCAGCGGGGCGGTGCGCCAGGCACACCGGGAGCGCCGGGAGCGCCCGGAGCGACCATGCCCGGCCCGCGCGGCGGAACGAACTCTTTGGCCCCGGCAGGCGGCGTGAAGCGGAAGGCCGTGTCGGGAATAGCCGCATTGAAGACCTGCGACTCGAGCTCCACATCCATGCTGGAACCGCCTATACTCCGCGTCATGCGGAGCAGGTGATAGTTCTGCCGATCAATGAAGAACTTATCGGGTTTGATGGAGGCCAGCAGCTTCGTGCGCTCGGCCGGCGGCAGGTTCGGCGGAAGATGCGACAGATCGGGCTTGACCTGCACCACATAGGCGGAATGGCCCTGCACGGTCGTCGGCGGCAGCAGGGTCGCTCCCGGCGCGTTCACGCCCGTCAGCCCCTGAAGCAGCTTCGACAGGTCGAGCGGCGGCACGCCCTTCTGCTTCATATACTGCTTGTTCGCCGCCATATAGACCGTCACGGTCGTTCCATCGGAAACCATAATGCGATCCATATTCCGGGCAGGCGCATTCGGCACACCGGTCAGATTCATAGAGACATTGACGAAAAACCGGTTGGGCTGCTTGTACTTGATCTGCTGCTTGCTCGTCATGGTGACAGCCTTGCCGTTCGGCGTTTTGCCCGCCTGTTTGATGGTGATACGTCCCTGGTAGGTCTTGGCGGCGCTGTAGGCTCCTGCCATCTTCTTCAGGATGCTCTGCGCATCCTCGGCAGCCCGCGCCGTGTGGGGCCGCGCCAGAGCGAGAGCCAGCGTGGACAGCATCAGTACGCCGGACGCCGGCCGGAAGCGGTTGCGAGGCGCGCGGGAAGTCGCCGCTCTGCGCAGAGCGGCGGTGCGAATAGACATCAACCATTCTCCTTGTGCGGCAGCCCTCGGCAGAGGAGCCGCCACCGAATTCGTTACGCGCCTCCGTCCGGTCGTGAACCTTCCTGGAAGCGAAGACACTTTCCTAGTATACCCTAGAGAGCCTGCGCCGGGAACGCGCGCCTGTACCGGGCGGAGAAAGACGCCGCGCCCTCAGTGTCCGCCGTGTCCCGCCGGATCGCGCTCGACCACGCTGACGCGCAGTTCGTGCGCGCCGTCGGGCCGCGCCATCTCGTAGTAGTAGAACAGTTCATGGCCGACCGGCAGCACATCGAGATAGCGCAGGCTGCCGCTGCTATGGGGAGAGACCAGCGCCGGGGCCTCCGGCGTGAGCGAATAGTAGGTGCGCAGATCGAACGTGATCGCCAGGCCCGTCTTCTCCTCATAGTTTTCGGCGACGGACGCGCTCCCGTCGTAGAAGGCGAGAAAGCCGCCTGTATCCAGCGGGGCCAGCGCGCCGATGCGCGCGCAGTAGGCGTCCCAGGCGGAGGTGGCCGGGGAGACGTCGCCGAGGTACTGGAAATCCCTGCCGTCTCCGCTGATCGCCGCGCAGGTGCGGGAGCGGGTCAGGCCGGTGTTGTAGATGTCGCCGCTGGCGTGGCGGGCCGCCTCCTGCTCCGGCGTCAGGCCGGATTCTATCGTGGCATAGCTGGCGAGGAGGTAGTACATCCGCCCGATGAGAAACACGTTGGGGTCTTTGACGCCTTCCCCGCCGACGCTCTCCGGGGTCAGCAGGGGCTTCAGCGCCGCCAGATCGAAAGCGTCCGGTTCCCCGGCATCCAGATAGCCGGTGCGCCAGCGGCCATCCTCCAGGCTGGCATAGCTGAGGTAGAACCGCCAGAGTCCGTCCAGGCCGCGCAGCAGGGAGGCGCGTTCCACCGAGAGCGCGTCGAGCGATCCCTTCGGCAGCGCCCAGACGTCCGTAAAGGAGATGCCGTTGTCGCTGCTGGCGATGCGGCACTCGATCCCGCGCCCCTGTTCGCGCGGCTGCCGCAACCGATAGACGAGATAGAACGTATTGGTTAGGGGATCGAAAGTGGCGGCAGGCGCTCCCGCCCACCAGCCCGGCCCCTCGCCCTGCGGGACGCGCACCAGCATCCCTTGCGCCGGGTCGAAAAGAGGGACGACTCCATAGGCTTTTCCGAGGTTGTTTGGCATCGGCGCGCTTTCCTTCCGTCCTTTTTGCCAGGCCAGGAATGACCTGGAACCTGCGCTCGCGCTTCTATTCGCGCAGGCCAAGCGCGGTTCCTCCTCGCCCCTTTTCCCGACGGCCAGGCGTCCGGGCGAGCGGATTTCAGGAAAGTTGCCGCAGAATTGTGAAAAAATGCGCGATTTGCTTGACAATTAAGCTAAGTTTGACTATCATATTAGTAGGAAGCAAACCGTGAGGAGAGTCTCCGGCTTCAGGCTCTACGCGCTATCATCGCAAACCAGGGCTGTTTTGCGGTCTGCGGTAGCGTGTACTCTGTCCGCCGCGCTCGTTCGTAACCAGACGAGAGCGCCGCGCCCCCGACAGGCCGCCGGGAAGGATTCCCCGCATCGGGAAGGCTTCCGGCGCAAGACTCCCCAGGCCGCCCGATAGTCTGCACGGTCTGCTGCTGCGATCTGCTTTCTGGATGTTTCTGTTTTGCGGGATTCTTTTCGGAAGACAGCGGGCTGCAAGGCGGACTGCGGGAAGCGCCCCATAGACCCAAAACTAAGGGAAGGAACGATACCTCAAGTGCGAAAATGGAGTAAGGAATCTATCGCATTGGAAATCCTGCGGATGTACCAGTCCGGCGAAAACCTCAACTACGCGCACATTTCGCAGGAATACGTAGCACTGCTGCGCGCGGCGACGCGCTATTTCGGTTCGTGGCGCGCCGCCATCGAATTCGCCGGTCTTAACTATGAAGACATCCGCCGCTACAAGTCCTGGAACCGCGACCGCATTGTCGAGCGCATCCGGGAGCTGAATGAGAAGGGCGAAGACCTGAGCTGGCGGCACGTCAGCACCAAGCTGGACCCGCAGTTGGCGGCAGCGGCCACCAAGCGCAAGCACTTCGGCTCCTGGCGCAACGCGGTGGCGGCGGCAGGACTGGACTACGGCCAGATTCGGCGCTACCGCGAGTGGGATGAAGAGACCATCAAGCGCAGCCTGCGCGAACTGCATGAGCGGGGCGTGGACCTCAATGCCAAGAGCATGGAGGACTACGACATCACGCTCATCACGGCAGCGCGCCGCCGCTTCGATAGCTGGGATCAGGCGTTGACCGCCGCAGGGCTGGACTATAAGAAGATCGTGCTGCGCGCCCCGTTCAAGCGCCGCCGCTCTGCGGCGCAGGCGGGACACCCGGCCAAGCGCCCGCACTTCCCGGCAGGGAGCGGTCACGTCCGGCAGGACGCCAAGAGTGCCGTCCAGGCATAAGCGGAGCGTCTCGCTCTCGCGCGGCCCGTCGCAGAAGCGACGGGCCGTTCTGTTTCCCTGCTCCCCTCCGGCAGTCGGAACGGGTCATCTCCTCTGCCAGAACAGCATGAAAGAACGCGCGCCGGGATTGGGGTTCGGATCGGGAGGCGGCAGAGGCAGCGCCGCGCGCAGCTTATAGGAGCCTTCCAGAATGGTCTCGTCAAAATAGGGTTCGCTCTCGGTGGTTCGCACGCCCCGCATGACAAGATCGGGCTTGCGCGTCTCCATCAGATACCGCCCGACCACATCGTTGGTCGTCGTGTACTGATCCATGACGCCGCTCCCGTTGTGCAGGACGCCCGGCAGCGTCGCGACGCCGTGATCGGTAAGCCCCTGCACGTCCAGGAAACGCAACTGCGGGCAGAGATAGGGCGTGACGCCCATCTCGCTGTAGGCGATGACGGAACCAGGCGGCACGTTGGCGTTCAGCCAGTCTCCGGAGGCCAGCGTCATTTCGAGCAGCCAGCCGCGCAAGAGCGCCCGCTCGCTCAAAGTGAAGCCTTTGCTGGCCCACGAGCGGAAACCCAGGAACGGATTGGCCCAGTAGTCCCGGTGGCCCCACAATGCCGTGACCAGCAGGGCCGCGCAGAGCGCGCCGATGGCGGCGCGGGCCAGCGGCGGGCCGGACGCCTGGCCGAGCCGCTTCAGCCCCTCCGCGATCTCCGCGATGCCCGCCACCGACAGCAGCATCAGCAGGGGCAGCGCCGACGCCATAAAACGCCAGCCTCCCATGCCGTCGCCGCCGGCTTTCAGCACGAAAACGATCTGCGCGCCTGCCAGCAGCGGCACGATGAGGCCGGGAGCGCGCTGAAACCGGTTCGCCACGACGCCGACACCGACCAGCGCCCACCATCCCAGCGCCAGCGCGATATAGACTGGATGGCCGGAAAGGTCACGGAAGAAGGTGTTGAGCAGGTATTTGCCGCCGGAGACGACCGCCAACTCCGCCGGAAGCTGTTTCGCATAGTAGGTATTAGGCAGCCAGAGTCCGTAGTAAGCGTGCCGCCACAGCAGAAACGCTCCCACCGGAACCAGCAGCGCCGCCAACCAACGCACCTCCCGCCGGTTCAATCGGCCCCGCTTGCTTCCCACCCGCAGGCCCAGCGCCATCACTCCGAACAGCAGTCCTTCCGGGCGGGTCAGCGCGCAGCCGGCCAGCGCAAAGGCCGAACCGAGGCCGACTTTCTCGCTGCCTGCCCGCTCTGCCTCCCACTCCCCGATGAACCAGTACGCCGACAGCGTGACGAGCAGGGTCATCAGGATCGTTTCCATGCCGTGAATGCCGGTGATCACGAAACTCGTATGCACGGCCAGCAGGAGAGGCGTGGCAGCCTGCGCCCAGACGGGCAGTCCCACTCTCTGCGCCAACCGCTGCGCCACCACCAGCGCCGCCAGCGCACAGACGATCCCCACCAGCTTGGCCCGCAGCAGCATCTCCAACCCCAACGGCAGCTTCCACAGCAGCGCCATCAGGAACAGGAACAGCGGACACGAGTAGCCTTCGGTGCGGTCCGAGAGGGGAGCGTTGCGGTTGAAGACAGGGCCGTAGCCTGCGGCCAGGTTC
>DASRGL010000102.1:0-2432 GCA_035651115.1 Chthonomonadaceae bacterium | reverse complement strand
GCGCGATGACGGAGCCGTAGGCCGGGTACTCGATGGCCGGGTTGAACGGATAGCCGGTCAGCAGGTAGTGCGTGGCCGTCTCGTGCGTGCCGTCCGGCGAGGTGACGGAGCGGAGGATGGAGAGCTTGTCCATCTGCTTGGCGAGCTTGGGCAGATGCTCGGTGATATAGACGCCTTTGACGTTCGTGGGGATGGCTTTGAACGCGCCGCGTATCTCCTGGGGGGCTTCCGGCTTCGGATCGAAGGTGTCAATGTGGCTCGGCCCGCCGCCCATCCAGAGCAGGATGCAGGCGATGTCACGCTTGGCTGCCGGAGCCTTCTTCTCTGCCGCGCTTGCCGCCTGCAACAGGCCGGGCATGGTCAGGCCGAAGGTCGTCAGCGCGCCGACGCGGATGAAGTCCCGCCGGGTGATGCCGTCGCAGTCTCTATACTTGCCCAATTCGATCTCGAACATGGCTTCCATCCTCCCCGATATGTCGTAGACAGGGCCGTTGCAAAGATATTCGTCAGGCGATCAGCGCAATGGTATATACGCGATTCTATCCTGATATTCCCCCTCATAGGACGCCCCGGCAATCGCAGCCAGGAATTCCGTGACCACGCCGACTGACGCCTCTAGATCAACCGTCAGGATGCCGGGTACATGATGGCCTGCCGCAAGATGATCTGCCAGATGCCGTGGCATGGATTTGCGATTGTTCGTCACCAGTACGAAGTCGTACTCTTCGCACCAGAGCAGAATATCCGGATCCTGAGTGCCTCGTTGTGGAGCGCCGACATCACCCACCGCCTAGACTTCCAGGGCCGGTTTCAAACGGAGCAGATGGGCGCGATAGTACGGCGGAATATGCTCGTCCATCAGATAGCGGATCATGACGCCTTTGCTATGCGCGCGGCTCTCTGCTCCGCAATGCGCGCGTGCAGCGCCGCAATCTCGGCAGGCATATTCTCCTCGAACTCTTTCCTTGCCCGATGGGTGTACTCTAAGTAGTCCGCAAGGTAGGCTCCCGCCGTTTCCCGGTCGTGCAGATAGTAGAGAATAGTCGCATAGATCTGTTCCAGCGTGAGCGAGGGAAAGCGTTCCGCAATGGCTTCCGGCGTCTGCGCGCGATGGATGTACTCGTAAAGGACGCTTTCAATACCGATGCGCGTCCCTTTGAGACGAATATCGTCCGGCGCAAGAAATTCAAAATACTCCTCTAACTGCATAACATCGCTCCCTGAGCCTCAATGATTGAATAGGAACTCCTTGCTGTTGAGCAGGGTCAGCAGGACGTCCTCGAAGACCGGTTTCGGGTCGGCGGAGAAGGCCAGGACGCCCAGCACTTCGTAGCGTTCTCTCCGGCTCGGCGGACGGCCCAGCGCCGCCAGGTACAGTTCGTTCAGGATGGCGCTGTCCGACTTCTTCGCCGCTAATAGCTTCGCGATGCGCCCGTCGCTCTGCCCGACTTTGCGATTTATCAGTTCGCCATTCAGCAGGCGCAAGGTCTGCGACAGATTCGGCTCCGGCATCCGCTCGCACTCGCAGGCGATCAGGCGCGGCGGACGCCCGAACGTGTCCAGAAAGTCGGAGCCGACGGACGGGTCGGGCAACTGGATGGCGCGCGTCCCCAGAGGCAGTTCCGGGAACTTCTCCTGCGTGCCGCACGCGAAATCTATGGCGTCGAGCAGCGTTTCGGCGGGCAGGCGCTTAGGCAGATAGTGCGTGAAGAACAGTTCGTCCGCGAGGTTCTGCGGCGTCGCCTGAGAACTGCGCTGGTAGGTCTTGGTCAGGCAGATGGTGCGCAGCAGGTGTTTCAGGTCGAAGTTGTTCCGCACCAGTTCGTCGGCCAGGGCGTCCAGCAGTTCCGGGTTCGTCGGCGGGTTCGTCACGCGCTGATCGTCAATCGGGTTGACCAGTCCCTTGCCGAGCAGATAGCCCCAGTAGCGGTTGGCGATATTGCGCGCGAACAGGCGGTTGTCCTTGCTTGCCAGCCAGTCGGCCAGCGCGCGGCGGCGGTCGCCGTCGGCGTCCGGGTCAGGCGCTTTGCCGCCGGGCAGGGAGGCCAGTTGCGCGCCGAGCGGGGTCGGAGCCATCACCTTGCCGGTCTTGGGGTGGGTGACTTCGCCTTCGCGCCGCACGCGCACCACCTGCTCGTTGCCGAAGAGACCGAACTCCTGGCTCCCCTTGAGGCCGACACGCGCGAAGAAGGCGGCGAACTCGTAGTAGTCGGCCTGGCTCCACTTCTCAAAAGGATGATGGTGACAGCGGGCGCACTGCATCCGCACGCCGAGGAACACCTGGCTCGTCGTCTCTGCAAGGTCCTGCGGGTTACTGGCAACGCGGTAGTAGTTGCTCGGCCCGTTGGTGAAGGTACTGCCCTGCGCCAGAATCAGATCGCGCGCGAACTGGTTGATCGGGCGGTTTTGCTGTAGCTGGCCGTGAATCCAGT
>DASRGL010000101.1:0-3725 GCA_035651115.1 Chthonomonadaceae bacterium | reverse complement strand
GGCGGGCCTGGAGCCGGAGTTGCTTGTAGTCGGTTTCGCTCAGTTCGATGGGTTCCACGGCGGACGTACCTCCGCGATGGAATACGAACAAGCAAGCGAACTGACTTCAGGCTGCAAGAACTTTTGACACCCTACTTAGCGCCATTTTAGCCCGGACTAAAAACAACGGGCCGGTTGCCGCTCCTCACAGAGGGCATCCGGCCCGCCTTCTGGTTCAAGCGCGGAAGTCGCTCCTACAGCGCCACGCCCTCCCCTGTCTTGCCTGATTGCTAGGTACTGTCCGATCAACCTCCCTGTTCCTCGCATCCCGGAGAAACCGGGAGCCGATAGAGCGCCAGGCCCTACGGGACCTTCCTACCACCTCCTGTGTCGTCAGAATGAAGCCCGTCCATTCCTCACAAAAGGTTATTCCACAGGCACGGCAAACCGCGTTCGGCATAAGCGCGGGGTTTTACGCTTTCCGCAGCCATAACCCGCAGGCAGGAGTCCGCAGTAGCCGCCGCGAATAGGAAGGCGCAGGCAGCCTCCGGCCCGAAGCGCGCTGCCCTCATCTATCGCAGGAAAGGAAGCGTTATGCCAAAGTGGAGCCTGATCGGTCTGAGCGCCTGCCTTCTGGTGGCGGGCGTCCTGGCACAGGCGCAGCAACAACCGGACGCGCCGCGTCCCGACATCGAGACCGCGCGCCAGAAAGTCTATCCCGCGCTGGTCAATATCTCGGTCGTCATGCGTTACTATACGGGCGGGCGGGCGCAGCGCACGCCTGGCGGCGGCAGCGGCGTCATCGTCAGCAAGGATGGGTATGTCCTGACCAATTTCCACGTCGCCGGACACACCACGCGCATCACCTGCACGCTGCCGAGCGGCGAAACGATGGATGCCTCCGTCGTCACCGACGACCCGCTCACCGACCTGAGCGTGCTGAAACTGCGGCTGGATCAGCGCGCCGATCCGAACGCGCCCCTGCCCTACGCCACGCTCGGCGATTCCGATACGCTTCAGGTCGGCGACCAGGTGCTGGCGATGGGCAATCCGCTCATGCTCTCCTCCTCCATGACCCTCGGCATCGTCTCGAATACCAAGCGCGTCTTCACCGACTTTACCGGCACAGATCTGGAGGACATGAGCCTGGACGAGGGCGAGAAGACGGGCCTCTTTACGCGCTGGATTCAGCACGACGCGCTGATCCTGCCCGGCAACTCCGGCGGGCCGCTGGTCAACCTGAAAGGAGAAGTCGTCGGCATCAACGAACTAGGCGGGAACGGCGTCGGCTTCGCGATTCCCTCCAATATCGCCGCGCAGGTGTTGAAGCAGGCCATCAGCGGCGGCGGCATCAAGCGGGGCTGGCTTGGCTTCACGGTGCTGCCCGTTCAGAAGCTGGGACGGACGACCGGCGCGCTCATCTCCGCCGTCACGCCGGACTCTGCGGCGGACAAGGCCGGGCTGAAAGCGGGGGACATTCTGCTGGCCCTGAACAACGAGCCGGTCACGGCGCGCTTCTTCGAGGAAGTGCCGCTCGTCTACCAGCGGGTCGCCGCGCTGACTCCCGGCACGACGGCGACGCTCAAGACCCTGCGCGGCACGGAGGAGCGGACGGTCTCGGTGACGGTCGCGCCGATGGATCGCTATGTGGGCGATGAGGCCGAGTTTCGCGATATGGGCGTCACGGTTCAGGAGATCACGCCGCCGATGGCGCTGATCCGCCGTTTTCCAAATGCGGACGGCCTCCTGGTCACGGGCGTGCGCCCCGGCTATCCGTTCGAGTCGGCGCAGCCTCCCCTGGCGGAGGGCGATGTCATCCTCTCTCTGGGCGGCAAGCCGACGAACTCGCTGGACGCTTTCCGCAGGGCGGTGGAAGCGGCGGATAAGGAGCAGACCACCGTCACGTTTCGGCGCGGGGACGAGGAGTTCGTCAGCATCGTCAAGGGCATCCCGGAGAAGCCCTCGGAGGAGGGCGGCGAACTGCCCAAAGCCTGGCTCGGCGTCAAGACGCAGGTGCTTACCAGCGACATCGCCAAAGCCATGCAGATACCGGACGCGAAGGGCTTTCGTATCACCGAGGTCTATCCCTACACGGAGGCGAGCAAGGCGGGATTGCAGCCCGGTGACGTGATCACGACGCTCAACGGCGACAAGCTGGACGCCTCCCGGCCCCAGGATGCCGAAGACCTGAAACGCGCTGTCGAAGACCTGCCCATCGGCAAACCGGCGGCGCTGACGGTGCTGCGCGCGGGAAAACCGGTCAAGGTCTCCGTGATGATGGAGGCGACGCCCTCCTCCGCGACCCAGGCCAAGAAAGCCCGCCAGAAGGAGTTCGAGTTCTCCGTGCGGGAGATCACGGCGATGGATCGGATGGAGCATCGCTGGATCAAGGAGCAGAAGGGGCTGTACGTCACGGAGGCGACGACAGGCGGATGGGCCAACATCGCGGGCCTCAACATTGACGACATCCTGATCTCCATCAACGGGCGAGAGGTCGCCGACATCCCGACGTTCGAGCAGGTGATGAAGGAGATTCTAGAGAAAAAACCGCGCGTCATTCAGATGTTCGTGCTGCGCGGCTATCGCACGCACTTCGTCTTCATCGAGCCGGAGTGGAAAAAACTGACCGACGGCGAATCGGATTAAAGTTTTGGCCCCCCTCCCTAGCCCTCCCCCCAAGAACAGGGAGGGGGGCCACATCATAGAAAGGATAACAGCGTGAAGAGAGTCAGCCTCGCTCTATACGGCATGGCAGCCATTCTCACAACAGGCGTCA
Source organism: Chthonomonadaceae bacterium (assembly GCA_035651115.1). Taxonomy (GTDB): domain Bacteria; phylum Armatimonadota; class Chthonomonadetes; order Chthonomonadales; family Chthonomonadaceae; genus DASRGL01. Next base: position 970 of record DASRGL010000101.1, on the reverse strand, counting down.
CGGCGGCGGCCCATGCCGACGAGATGGCGACCCAACTGCAAAACCTGGTCGAGAAGCGCGCGCCGAGCATCGTGACCGTCAAGGTCGTACTGAAATCGGAGTTCAAGGCGGGCGGGCAGGGACAGGACAGCGAGTCTCGCATGGAACTCCAGGGCGTCGTGGTGGACAGATCGGGGCTGGTCATGGTATCAAGTTCCGCCTGGTCACCGAACCGCTTTGCGGAGATGATGGGCGGCGCGGACAACCAGGAGGGTTTCGGCGTCAAGGTCACGCCGACCGAGTTCAAGGTCATCTTCGAGCGCGATGAGAAGGAGTACAGCGCGTTTCTGGCGGCCACCGACACCAAGCTCGACCTGGGTTTTCTGAAGATCGAAGACCCGCTGGATCGCACCGTCACGGCCGTGGACTTCGGCGCAACGGCCACTCCGACGGTCGGGCAGCAGGTCGTCTCGGTGTCGCGCCTGCCCAAAGGCTACGACTACGCGCCCTATTTCGAGTCGGCGCGCATCAGCGGCGTCATCGCCAAGCCGCGCAAAGCCTGGATGCTGGACGGCAGCATCTCCGGGTTCGGCCTGCCTGTCTTCTCGTCTTCCGGCGAGGTGCTGGGCGTGCTGACGACAGTGGCTTCCGGGGTGAAGGACGCTTCCAGTCGGGATTCCATGGGCTTCTCCATGTTCATGCGAATGATGAGCGGCGCGGGCGGCGGACTGTTCCGGGCCTTTCTCGTGCCTGCCCCTGCCGTCGAGAGCGTCATCCTACAGGCCAGGCAGCGCGCCGTCGAGGTCGCCGCTCAGCGTGCCAAGAACAGAGCGAACGCCAAACCCGTCCCGGAAAAGAAACCGGCAGCGCCCGGCAAGGGAAAATAGACCTCTCCACAGGGCCAGCAGCCAGAGAATGCGGGTGGGGAGATATTGAGCCGCGCTTGGCACGCTACACTTCTCCGCGTCGTGTCGAGATAGCAGAGTTTACA
>DASRGL010000100.1:0-5947 GCA_035651115.1 Chthonomonadaceae bacterium | reverse complement strand
CCGCTCTGGCTCCAGGAACACGCCGACGCGACCGGCCTGACGCTCATCCTGCCCAAAGAGCCGGAGGCCGTCCTGCTCGGCGCGGCCATCCTTGCCGCCACCGCCGCCGGGGTCTACCCGGACATTCCCGCCGCCATGCAGGGCATGAGCGACCGGGGGCAGGTCGTCGCGCCGAACCCGGAGACCGCCGCCTACCACGCCGCCAAGTTCGCGATTTTCCGGGAGATGTATCGGGAGCAGCTCCGCCGCCGAGAGGCGATGGCGCAATTCTAATCCTCCGTTTGAACGGTGGATTGTCTGAACCATAGATTCGTTGGATTATGGGATTATTGGATTTTGGGACTATGGAATTATTGGATGATCGGATTACAGGGTAGACTGTGATTAAGCCAAGCCTAATCCTAGTCCATCCCATAATCCGATACATCACAGTTCAGACAGAGAGAGGGGCCGGGGAGGGGGCTGGATGAAACGCCTACAACCACTCTGGTGGACACTCGCCGCGCTCGCCTTCGCGCTGCTGCTCGTGCGGGGATATAAGAACTCCCAGTCCGGCTTTCGCGGCGACGACTCGCAGCTCTATCTCGGCGTGCGGCAGTTGTTCCAGACCGGCTCCTTCTATCGCGATCTGGACTATGCGACGATTGCGCGCCCCGGTGAAACGGTCTGGCCGGAAGAGCATCATGTCCCGAACGCCTACCCGCCCGCAACGGCTCTCTTCTATCTGCCGTTTGCGCTGCTTCCCTGGCCTCTGGCGCACATTCTCTGGTTCCTGATGAATACGGCGTGCCTGGTCGTCCTGGGTATCGTTCTCTTCCTGGAGTTCGGCTATCGCCTGCCCCGTGAAGCCTTACCAATCTGGCTGCTCGCTCTCTTTGTCTCTTTCCCCCCCTACGATGTCGCCTTCATGGGCCAGACCTCATTTCCCATCGTCCTGACGCTGACGCTCGGCTGGCGGTACGCCTTTCGCCCAGGCAGAGCGGCGGTCTGGCTCTCCGCGCTGTTCTATTCCGTCGCGCTGACGAAGCTGACAGTCGCCCTGCCCTTCCTGCTTTATCAGCTATGCCGTACCGGATCGCGCCGCGCTGCCGTTACCGCTCTGGCGCTCACTGCTGTCCTCACGCTGGCCGTCATGGGGGTCAGCGGCAAGCCCCTTGCCATGCTGACCGAATACCGCAGCACGATAAACGCGCTGTTTCAGGTGGGCGCGCTCAACGATACGAGCTATGGGCAGGGACACTCCTCGCGTACTCGCATGACGACGGCCTCCGTCCTCTATTTCGATCTCATCCGCGCTCTCAACGGCCATCCGAACGCGCCGGAGACGCCGACAGAACGGACGCTCGTGCGCGGCCTGGAATGGCTCGTCGGCCTGGCCGGAATCATCTTCTTCCTCCGCTGCGCCCTCGCCCTCAATAAGGCGGAAGGCGGAAGGCGGAAGGGGGAAGCAAAGCCAGATTCAGCCTTCCTCCCTCATCCTTCCTCCTTCCTGGATGACTGGGCCTTCGCCGCCCTCAACGCCTTCTCAATGGTCGTCCTCTATCACAACTGGTACGACCTGGGCCAGCTTTTTATCCCCTACATCATCGTCCTGAACGCGCTTGTCAGCGAACCGGCAGACCGCAGAACGGCGCGACTTGCCGCGCTTGCCAATCTCGTTCTCCTGCTCTACGTCATCGTGCGCACGCAGTTCGTCCATCTGGTTGAAAAGATCGCCCATCTGTCCCATGACGCTGCCTACGCCGACATGACGAACCTCGCCCGCATCCTCCTCATCCTTCTCTTCTTCCAGCTTGCCAGCGAGATGCGCGCCGCACAACGCGCCCTCTCTTCTCCCTCCCTCCAACCGGCATGATTCGGAAGGGCAACACGGCCTTTACGTCTAACCTACAGGCCAGAACAAGACTGAGACAGGAGAGGGCATGGCGGCAGAACCGGTGTTCATGGCGACCTGGACGTTCGGCATCCAGGCGTGTCGGGTCGGTTGGGAGCGATTGCAGGCGGGCGCATCGGCGCTCGATGCGGTGGAGGCCGGAGCGAACGTCGTCGAGGAAGACCCGGCGGTCGTCTCCGTCGGCTACGGCGGCCTGCCCAATGCCGAAGGCGTTGTCGAACTCGATGCGGCCCTCATGGACGGCCCCACGCACGCCGCCGGTTCTGTCGCCGGAATGACCGGCATTCGCCGCCCTATCTCCGTCGCGCGCCGCGTCATGGAGAAGACGCCGCACGTCCTGCTCGTCGGGCAGAATGCGCGCCGCTTCGCCATTCAAGAGGGCTTCCCGGAAGACGACCTGCTCACCGACGCCATACGCGAACGCTGGCTGCGCTGGAAGCTGGAACAGACCGCGCCCGATGTGGCGCATTTCGATACCCACGACACCATCGGCCTGTGCGCCCTGGATACGAGCGGCGCGCTGGCCGTCGGCTGCACAACGAGCGGCCTGGCCTGGAAGCGGCCCGGCAGAGTCGGCGACTCCCCGATCATCGGCTCCGGCCTCTATGTAGATAATGCTGTCGGCGCTGCTGCCGGGACCGGCGAGGGCGACGAGATGATGAAAGCCTGCTTGAGCTACCGCGCTGTCCTGCTCATGGAACAGGGCCGCACCGCGCAGGAAGCCTGTGAGGAGGCGCTGCGCTATCTGCTGCGCAAACGCCCCCCGGAGCAGCATCATCACTACGGCGCGGCCCTCATCGCGCTGCGCCGGGACGGGCAGATCGGCGCGGCAGCGACGCTCTCCGGCTTCCACGCTCCCGGCCGCCTCTGGCACTGGGCCGTCGTCCGCACTGCGAACTCGGACGGAACGCCCGACGTACATCTCCATGAAGGGAACTACGTCACGCTCGACGCCGCTATCCCAACCTTGCGCTAAAGCCTCCCTCTGGCAGAACTGTGATTAGAATGATTAACGGATGGACTAGGATTGGGTCAGGCTTAATCATAGTCTATCCTGTAATCCCATTAATCACAGTTCAGATGGTACATAAATCACAGTTCAGACAGAGGGAGGGTCGGGGGTGAGGGCCACTATGAAACACGTCATCATCGGAACCGCCGGACACGTAGATCACGGCAAAACCACGCTCATCCAGGCGCTTACCGGCACGAACCCCGACCGGCTCAAAGAGGAGCAGGAGCGCGGCATGACCATAGACATCGGATTCGCCGCCCTCAAGCTGCCCGATGGCACGATCGCGGGCATCGTGGATGTCCCCGGCCACGAGCGTTTCTTGAAGAACATGCTGGCGGGCGCGGGCGGCGTAGATGTCGTGCTGCTGGTCATCGCTGCCGACGAAAGCGTCATGCCGCAGACCGTCGAGCATCTGGACATCCTGCGCCTGCTGGACGTGAAGAACGGGGTCGTCGCGCTCACCAAATGCGACATGGTGGAGAGGGACTGGACAGACGCGGTCGAGGAAGACGTGCGCGCTCAACTTGCGGGCAGCTTCCTCGCCAACGCTCCGATCATTCGCGTCTCCGCTGTCACCGGCAAAGGCATCGAGGCGCTCAAGCGCGCCCTGCTCTCCGCCGTCAGCCGCGCCGAGGCCCGCAACGCCGCCCTGCCCTTCCGCCTGCCCATTGACCGCGTCTTCACCCGCCCCGGATTTGGAACCGTCGTCACCGGCACGCTCGTCGCCGGAACGCTGCGCGCCGGGGATACCGTCGAGATCGTGCCGCAGCGACTTCAGACCCGCGTGCGCGGCCTGCAAATTCATGGGCAGAAGGTCGGCGAGGCGGAGGCCGGGTCGCGGGTCGCCGTCAATATCGCGGGCGTCGAGACAGAGGCTATCGAGCGCGGCGCGCAGTTGGTCGCGCCCCACTCCCTCGCGCCCACGCAGACCTTCGACGCCGTGCTGCGGCTGCTGCCCCATGCGCCGAAGCCGTTGAAAGATCGGGCGCGCGTCCGTGTCTATCTCGGCACGGCGGAGATACTGGGCCGGGTGCGCCTGTTGGATGAACGGAACGAACTGGAACCGGAGGGACGCGCCTACGTGCAGTTCCGGGCCGAGACGGAGTTCGCCTGCGCGCGTGGAGATCGCTTCGTCGTCCGCTCCTACTCGCCGATGGCGACCATCGGCGGCGGGGTCGTGCTGGATTCGGCCCCGGCCCGCCATCGCAAAGCGGATGCGTCCGTACTGGCCGCATTAGAAGCAAAGGAGCGCGGCACGCCGGAAGACCTTGTGGAAACCGTCTTGCAGCGCCAGCCCGTCGGGATCATGCGCAAAGAGTTGCCCGCCGCCACCAGCCTCACTCCCGCCGATACGGAGACAGCCCTCGATGCCTTAATGCGGGCAGGAAGAGTCCTCGGCTTGCCAGGCGACCGCCTCTTTCACGCCACTGTACTGAACGCGCTCACAGACCGCGCCCGCGCCACCCTGGAAGCCTATCATGCGCAGTTTCCATTGCGGGCCGGAATGCCCAAAGAGGAACTGCGCGCCGCGCTGGAACCGCAGAAGGGCCGCGACCTGCTCAAGCCTGCGATCTTCGCCGGGCTGCTCACCCATTGGGAGGCGCAAAATCTTCTCGTGGTCGAAAGCGCGACCGTGCGACTGGCCTCCTTCCAGGTGCAGTTGAACGAACGGCAGCAATCGCTTCTGCAGCGCATCGAGGAGGAGTACCTTGCCTACGACATCGCCCACCCCACCATCGAGGAGGTCTGCGCGCATGTCAAAGCCCCGCCCGATGCCGTCAACGCGCTGCTGCGCGTCGGCGTGGAGCGAGGCCGCTTCTATCGCGTGCAGGACGGCGTCTACTATCATGCCGATACCATCGCCCGCCTGCAACAGCTTGTCCGTGACTATGTCGCCGAACACGGCAGCATCACGGTCGGAGCCTTCCGCGACCTGACCGAGTCGAACCGCAAATACGCCCTGCTTATCCTGGAGTACTTCGATCAGATACGCTTCACGCGCAGGCAGGGCGATGCGCGCGTCCTCGTCGCTCCCTGAACACAGGGCTAAACAGGCCAGAGTCTCCGGTCGCATTTTTTCCGTTTGCCGCTTTCGGCTCTTGACATTTTAGCAATCGCTAAAGTATAATCAGGGCATGAGCCGTTCCAGAGCTTCCACCGATGTCTTTCAGGCCGTCGCCGATCCGACCCGCCGCGCCATTCTCGACCTGCTTCTCCTCGGAGAGCAGCCGGTCGGCAGCATCGCGTCCCGGTTCGCGGTCTCGCTCTCCGCCGTCTCGCAGCATATCAAGGTACTGCGCGATGCCGGACTGGTGAAGGTACGCCACGCCGGACGGGAACGATTTTATCGGCTCAACGCGGCCCCGCTGCACGATGTCTATGCGTGGGCCTCCCACTACGAGGCATTCTGGCGCGAGAAGCTGGAGTCTCTGACGCGCTATCTGGAGGAGAACGAATGAGCAAGCAGGTTCGGATGGACGTGGTGCTTCCGCAGCCACCGGAGCGGGTCTGGCGCGCGCTTACCGACTCGCGGGCGCTGGCCCAATGGCTGATGCCCAACGACTTCTCTCCCCGGCTTGGACAACGCTTCCGCTTCCTACGGAAGCGCGGTCGAGAGGAGAAAGAGGCGAGCGCGATTCAGTGTGAAGTGGTCGAACTGGAGGCTCCACACCGGCTGGCCTACACCTGGCGGGAAAATCCAGAGGCAGCGCCCGATCTGGTCACCTGGGCGCTGGAGCCGGTCGAGGCCGGAACGCGATTGCGCCTGGAACATACGCGGCTGACCGACCTGCAAGCCTGCGCGTCCGGTTCTGGACAGGAGGCTCAGCCCGCCGCGCTTCCTCGCTCCCTGCTGACGCGGCTGGCGCGTTTCCTGGTGCGGAAGCATCGGATACGTGGTAATATCAACTCCGGTGGTATACTCATTGTATGCCACGACAGATAAAACTCAAAGATCATTTGAGCACCGACGAGTTAGCCAACCGCTACCGACAGGCTGCCGATCCGGTCGCCCGTAGCCATTTTCAGATACTCTGGCT
>DASRGL010000099.1:0-10367 GCA_035651115.1 Chthonomonadaceae bacterium | reverse complement strand
CCGACCTGTGCCTGCTGGCAGATCAGTATGCCGTCTCTGTGGAGGCCATGACGCGCCGTCTGGAGAGCCTGGGCTGCGTGCAGTCGGGAACCTGGGAACAGTTGAGTTCGCAGGGCTTCGAGACCGGTCGGATGCGGGCGCATCTGGGCCTGAAGACGGTTCCGGCCCGGCGCCATCGCCTGCCGGAGCGGTATATTCGTCTGGCAGTGCAGGCGTTCGAGGAGGAGAAGATCACCGAGTCCGAACTGATGCGCCTGCTGCGATGCAGCCGCGTCGAGGCGCGAGAGATCGTGGAAAGGTTGATCCGGCCCGCCGATGTCGGCGCCTCCGGGGAGACCTACCAGCTTGACCTGGATTTCGGCAGCGCGCTCGAACTGGCCCCTGCGGAGCGGAGAGGATGATGAGCGCGCCGGGGCTGGTCTGGGACGCCTGCGCGCTGCTCAACCTGGCCGCGACCAGACGGGCATCGGACATACTGGCGGTGTTCGGCTGCCCTTCCCATGTCGTCCGGCAGGTTCGGGAGGGCGAAATCCTCTATCTGCGCCCGCTGCCGGAAGAAGACCTACAGGGCAGCCTCGTCTCCGTCGACCTGGCATCCCTCTTTAGCGCAGGCGCTCTGCTGGAGGTAGAGTTGACGGCGGCGGAGCAGGCCACGTTTGTCGCCTTCGCCGCCGAGATGGATGATGGCGAAGCGCACTCTGCCGCCGTTGCCGCGCATCGGGGCTGGTGGCTGGTCACGGATGATCGCGTCAGCCTGCGTGTAGCAAGGGGACACACGACACCTATTCACACGATTACGACGCCGGACTGGGTGAAATGGTGGGCGGAGGCGGCCTCTATCGAGGAAGCAATGGTTGCAGAAACGTTACGGCGTATCCAGGTATGCGCCAACTATATTCCGCGCCGGGTGCATCCCTTGAAAGCATGGTGGGACGCGAGACTGCCCTGAATGCCGTTCCCTGCGTCATAACGGAGAGGAACTCTCCGACTCCACCTTTGCCTGAATACATCGGAGCGTTTTCCCGGCGATGTTGCGCACGAACAGGTTGCCGACGATAACCTGCGCAAAGAGAGGGCCGAAGATGGGAACGGGATAGTTCAGTTCATGCTCGATGGTGACGCGGACATGATCGCCGCGCTTCTCCAGCCGCCACTCGACCCACATGCCCTTCGTGATGCCGCCGATGTGCCGGTAGGTAATACGGCCTTCGGCGGGGAATAGCTCCTGCCGCGCCCGCCACCGGACGGGAAAGCCGTCGCGCGAGGCTCCGAAATCCGCGATCTTATGCGTGGGAGACTGCTCTAAAACATGCAGATAACGGTAGTGGGGCAGAAGGGTGGGCCAGTCCTGAATGTCGGCGGCAAGCTGGAAGATGCGCCCATAGAGGCGTTCGGGGTCGCCGCGCATCTCGACCGTGTTTGTGGTGCGCATGGCTACTTGCGGCCCGGTTTCCCGGCTCCGTCTATCACCAGGTTGTCACGGTGGATGATCTCCTCGAAACCGCGATAGCCGAGAACCGCCTCGAACTGTTCGCTGCGCAAGCCCTGCACGCGGCGCACCTCGGCGGCGGCGTAGTTGGTCAGGCCGCGCCCGAAGACCGTTCCCTCTTCATCGCGCACCTCGATCAGGTCGCCGCTAGTGAAGCTGCCGGTCACGCCGACGATGCCGACCGCCAGCAGGCTCACGCCGCTCTCCTTCAGCTTCTCCTTTGCCCGCGCATTGACCGTCACCGCGCCGCGAGGCCGCGCACTGTGCGCGATCCAGCGCTTGCGGGCGGGCAGGCGATCCGCGCTGGGGCGGGGCAGGAAGGTCGTGCCGATCTCCGCGCCGCTGACGACCTCGGAAACCACGCGCTCCCGGCGTCCCGGCGCAATGATGGCGCGGATGCCCGCCGCCGTCGCGATGCGCGCCGCCTCGACCTTCGCCCGCATTCCGCCCGTCCCCACGCCGCTCGCCGAGTCGCCCGCCAGCGCCGCGACCGCCTCATCTATCTTCGTTACCGTGCGAATCAATGGCGGCGTTCCCGCCTGGCTGCCCGGCGGATAGGCGTATAGCCCTTCGACATCCGAGAGAATGAGCAGCAGGTCGGCCTCGACGAGCGTGGCGACGAGCGCAGCCAGCGTATCGTTGTCGCCGAACTTGATCTCGTCTACCGCCACCGTGTCGTTCTCATTGATGACCGGGATGACGCCTAGCGACAGCAACGCCATCAGCGTGTTGCGGGCGTTGAGGAAGCGGCGGCGGTCGCTCAGGTCGTCGCGGGTGAGCAGCACCTGCGCGCAGTCCACGCCCCGCCAGGCGAAGGCTTCCGTGTAGGTGTGGATGAGCAGGCCCTGCCCGATGGCGGCGGCGGCCTGCTTGTAGGGCAGGGAATCGGGCGGGAGGGCTTGCGACAGCCGCTCCCGTCCGGCGCGGATGGCCCCGGAGGAGACGAGCAGCACATCGCGGCCCTGCGCCCGCAGCGCGGCCAGTTGCGCGGTCAGGTCGGCGATAAAGGCGCGGTCTATGCGCCCGTGCGCGTCCGTCAGCGTGCTGGTCCCGACCTTGACGACGAGGCGCGCGGGCGGCGGTGTCTGCGTCATGATCGTCCGGCGCGATGCGTGGGGCGCGACTCTTCGGCTTCGCTCTCCCTGTCCCACTTGTCTTCGTCCTCATACTCGAATTCGACATCGCGGATACGCACGGTGTCCCCGTCCTTCGCGCCGAGCGCCTTCAGCTTGCGCGTCACGCCGATCTTATCCAGCGTGCGCTGCAGGCGGCGCAGCGCGTACTCGTTGTCCAGGTCGGTCATCGCGACCATCCGCTCGATGCCGCGTCCGACGACTTCGTAGGTGTTCGGATCAAGCTGGCGGGCCTCCCAGTGGCGCGTGTCCTCTTCCACCGGCGCGACGATATGGACGGCCTCCAGCGGCGCGGCGGCCTGTTGCTGGGCCTCGGCGCGGATCGTTTCCAGGCGGCCCATCACATCATAGAGGAGTGGCTTCAGGCCCGCATGGGTCACGGCAGAGATGCGATAGACCGTGTAGCCGCGCCACTTCAGTTCGGCTTCCAGTTCGTCTACCTTCTCCGGCTCTGCCGCCACATCTATCTTGTTCAGCGCGACGATCTGCGGCAGCCGGGCCAGCCGCTCGCTGTAGAGCGCCAGTTCGCGATTCAGCACGTCGAAATCGTGCAGTGGTTCGCGCCCGGTCAGGCCGCTCACATCCAGAATATGGATCAGCAGGCGCGTGCGCTCGACATGGCGGAGGAACTGATGCCCCAGGCCCACGCCCTCGCTTGCGCCCTCGATGAGGCCGGGAATGTCCGCCATGACGAAGCTGCGGCCCTCCTCGACATAGACCACGCCCAGGTTCGGCACGAGCGTCGTGAACGGGTAGTCGGCGATCTTGGGTTTGGCGGCGGAGACGGCGGCGATCAGCGTAGACTTGCCGACGTTCGGATAGCCGAGCAGGCCCACATCGGCCAGCAGCTTGAGTTCCAGGCGCAGCCGCTTCTGTTCGCCGGGTTCGCCCTTCTCCGCGAATTTGGGGGCCTGATGGACGGACGTGACGAAGTGGGCGTTGCCGCGTCCTCCGACGCCGCCGCGCGCCACGACGCAGCGGGCATCGGGCGTGTCCAGGTCGGCGATCTGCGCGCCGGAGTCGGCGTCATAGACGACGGTTCCCTGCGGCACTTTCAGCACGAGATCGGCCCCATCTTTGCCGAACATATCCTTGCTGCCGCCGTCGCCGCCGCGCTCCGCCTTGTACTTGTGCTTATAGCGGTAGTCCAGCAGCGTCGTCACATGCGGGTCTACCTGAAAGACGACGCTGCCGCCGCGCCCGCCGTCGCCGCCGTTCGGCCCGCCGCGCGGCACGAACTTCTCCTTGCGGAAGGTCACCATGCCGTTGCCGCCGTTGCCCGCCGCGACCTCGATCTTGACTTCATCTACAAACATAAGACTTCACCCACTCTCTGCAAGCGTTTGCCCTGTTCTACGCAATGCCGCGCTTAATGGTAGCGCGATTTGGCGCAAAAAGGCAAGCCGCCGGACGCAAAAATAGCGTAAGGCGCGCTGTGAGGCGGCCTTACGCTATTTTGAGGCTTTTCTTGTCGGCGGTTAAAACCGCGGCTAGAAAAGCACCAAGTCTGCCTTCGCAGACTCCGCATTGGAATCGGCGCAGGCCGATTTGGTGCTTTTCCCGCCGCGAATTCATTCGCCGGAATAAGCGCCCTGTTGAAATATGGAGGTGAGGAGACTCGAACTCCTGTTCCCAGCGACTTGTCCCTAGCGTCTACAAGCGTAGCCCCTGTTTAAGTTTCGCGTCCGCCTGCCTCAAGGGCCAGGCCAGCGGAGCGCTAGATCACGTTAGCTGTCCCGCTCAGGCGGTGAACGGGCCTGAGAGTCGGTGAGTTGGCATAGGTTACGCCTGACATCCGCTCGGCCAACAGGAGCGGGTCAGACGCGCGGCCCTTAGGCCGCGAGCGCGTACTGTTGAGTGTTCGCGTTTATTGTTTTGCCGCTTTTTACGAGGCCAGCGGCGCCTCGGCTTGCAACTAGGGGCAGCATCCACCAGGTCGACACCAATCACCCCCGTGACGCTCTTATTATATCAACTCCGGTGGAACAGTTCCCGTTTGAGATTCTTCGCTGCGCTCAGAATGACAAGACTGGAATAGTGACTCATTCACCGGAGTTGATATTATACCACAAAAGCGGCGGGGAGCGCAAGGCCGCGCTCCCCGCCGGAGTTTCCGCAAGGCGATCTTCGCCTGGTCGAGACGAATGGCTTAACGCCGGCTCGTACTCTGGGAGACCAGTTCCGTCACGGTGATGGACTTCAGGGTGACCGGGCGATCCGTCTCTTGCTGGATGACGCCGCCGCGATTGCCGCCGAAGCCGCGCGCGCCGAGTCCGCCGGGCATTCCACCGGGGAAGCCGCCGCCCAGCCCCATCTGGCCCATCATACCGGCTCTGCCGCCGCCCAGCCCCCGATAACCGCCGGGGCCGCCGGCCATCGCCGGTCCCATCATGCCGGGGCCGCCACGGTAGCCGCCCGGCCCACCCGGAAAGCCGCCGCGTATTCCGCCCATGCCGCGCAGCCCGCCGCGTCCGCCCCGGACCTCATCGCCGAGATCGCCCGCCGCGCCGAAGCCGCCGGGCATCCCCGGAAAACCACCGGCTGCCATCATACCGGCTCTGCCGCCCGGCCCCATCATGCCCGGCATCATGCCAGGAGCGCCACGGAAGCCGCCCGCCATGCCGGGAGCCGCGCCCCCCACCTGTCCGGGGGTCGGGATGGGATCGCTGGTGCGGCCGGTGACGGTCAGCGTGCGCACCGATTTGACGAGCGTGCCGGATTTGTAGGCGATATAGAGGACGCGCTCGTAGGTGATCTTGGGCGAGGTCACGGAGACCGGGCCGAACTGGATAGTATCGCCCACCGTGCCTTCATAGGTCTGGAGAATCTTGGCCGTCGGACGACCGCCTTCCCACTCCAGCGCCTCCAGCTTGTTATTCAAGTCCACGCGCGGCTGAAGCGAGGGGGGCAGGCCCGGAATGTCGAGGCGCTGATTGGGCGTGCGCCAGGTGTCGCCGATAGCCACGCGCGCGTAGGGCAGCAGCGGCAGTTCCAGCGTATTGTTGACCGGCAGCCCCTGCGCCGTAAACTGCTCCAGGCCGGAGTTCTCCCCGGTCTCGTAGTGGACGCGGCCCAGCGGGTCGAGTTCCTGATACATCGAGACGGAGAGCTGCGACGGGTCCAGGGTCATCTGCTGGCCGTTCTGTTCCAGGGTCAGCCGGGTCAGCTTGTTGCGCACCAGCGAGACATCCGGGCGCGCATCCTCGATGTCGAGGATATGGCGGCTGATGGCCTCGGCCAACTCCTGGTCGCTGGTAGACCCCAGATCGGAGAGCGCGCTGACGACCACCGACTTGCTGTCGCGGCTATAGGTCAGGTTTTCGCCCTCGCGATACTTGTAGCGCAGGGAGAGCGGGCCGGTGTCGGCTTTGATCTTGTTCGCCACGATCACCCGAACGACGCTCTCGGCTTTGGGTTCCGCCGCCGTGTTCGAGCCGGCGACCGGCTCATACAGAATGGCCTTGATGGAATGCTCGCCGTCCGGGATCGCGTTGCCCTCGGCATCCTTCTGCTTGGTGTCCCAGATAAAGGTGAAGGGCTTGTTGCCCCGTCCTTCGGGCGAGGTGGGGTCCGGCGGCGCGAGCGCCACCGCAAACTTGTCGTCAATGAAGAAGCCAACAAAACTGCCGGGCCGTATGCTGCCACGTGGGATCTCGACCCGCACTTTCTCCTTGACGGTCGCGCCATCGGGCGGACGGCGGATCGTGAAGGGAGCCTGCGCGTGGGCGCTGCCGAGGCTTCCTAACGCGAAGGCGCAAACGGCCAGGGGGATTACGTTGCGGATAGACATAGACCACTCTCCTGATGTGTCTATAGCGGTACGGCGTAGTGTATCATAGTTCCCGGCGAAAGTCAACAAGCAGGCGACTCCGTCTCCCCCTTCTTCCAAACTTGCGAGAGGGATTGGGGGTGAGGGCCGCTCCGGGGCCGCCGAGAGCCGGGATAGGTCATCTTGACTCGGCCTGTCGAATTCGGCTACTATTTTAGTCGGGTGGACGCAAGAAAGGGTTCATCCGGCGCCTACCCCGCAACGGTCAGGCGGCACCGGAAGCTGGACGAGGAGGAACACCATGCAATATCGCGCACTGGGCGATACCGGGTTGAACGTTTCGGCGGTCGGGTTCGGGGTCTGGACGGTCTCGACGACGATGTGGGGCATCACCGACGATGCCTTTGCCGCGCAGTTATTGCGCCGCGCCCTGGAACTGGGGATCACCTTCTTCGATACCGCCGATGTCTATGGCGATGGCAAGGGCGAGACGCTGCTGGCCGACACGCTCGGCGACCGCCGCGACTCGATCGTGATCGCCACCAAATTCGGCTACGATTTCTATAACCATCCGGGCGTGCAGCCGGGGCAGCGCGAGCGCCCGCAGGACTGGTCGCCGGAGTTCGTGCGCCGCGCCTGCGAGCAGAGCCTCCAGCGCCTGCGCACCGACCGCATAGACCTCTACCAACTGCACAACCCGCGCCTGGACGCGCTTCGCCGGGACGATCTGTTCGCCACCCTGGAGGCGCTCAAAGCCGAGGGCAAGATCCGCTCCTACGGCGCGGCGCTCGGCCCGGCGCTCAAGCCGGAACGCCAGATCGAAGAAGGCATCTATACCGTCACGCATCGGCACGCGCCGGTGCAGATCATCTATAACCTGTTGGAGCAGGTGCTTGGCGAGGCCATCTGCCCGGTGGCGCGCACGCACCATGTCCCGGTCCTCGTCCGCGTCCCCCACGCCTCCGGCCTGCTCGAAGGCAGCTATTCGGAAGACACCCAGTTCTCGGCCAACGACCACCGCAGTTTCCGCCTGACCACCGACGCCATGCGCAAGCAGTGGCTCCTGGATGGCCTGAAGAAGATCGAGAAGCTGCGGTTCCTCACGGCAGGAACGGGCCGCACGCTGGGGCAGGCGGCGCTTCAGTTCATTCTGAGCGAGCCGAGCATCGCCTCCGCGCTGCCTAATATCTACGATGCGCGCCAGTTGGAGGAGTTCGCCGCCGCCTCGGATACGCCGCCGCTGACGACGGACGAACTGCGCCAGGTGTCCGACCTGTACGAGCATGATTTCTATCTGGGGGAGTATGCGGACACGGAGCCGGAATCGGTGACGGCTTAAGGCGTCTCGGTCGCGCTCGTTCCGCCGGGAACACAGCCCGTCTCTTCCGCGCCCGCTGAGGACTGTAACAACCCGGTTCGTTCGGGGTCTAATAGAGCAGGCTGCGCTCGTGCGCTCTCGCGACCGGGCGGCGGCATCAAACAGACCAAGCGAGAAACGAGCAACCATTGTGTCCAGTTCAAACCAGCCAGCCGAAGCAGGAGAGGCGGAAAGGCTTCTCTCTCGACAAACGTTCTGCTTTTGGAGGAAGACGCCGATACCATATCGGCGCTCTCTTGCGCGGTGGCTCTGCCTCTGCTGTCTCTTGAGTGTGGCGTTCGCGTCGGGCCAGGCGTCGGCCCATCGGATCGCCGGCGCGGAAGACCTGCCTGCGGTCATCTCCGGGGGAACGGATCGGGCCATCAAATTGTGGAGCGCGGCGGGGAAGCTGGCAGCGACTATCGGCGCGCATGAGGAGAGCGTCAACGCGCTGGCGCTGGTTCCGGGCGGGGAGACTCTGGCCTCCGTCGGTTCCGATAAGACGCTGAAACTCTGGAATGTCCCGGCGGCGCGTCCCGTCCTCAGCATCGAGGCGCATGGCGGCGCGGTTCTGGCGGTGGCCGTATCGCCGGACGGCAGGCTGATCGCGACGGGCGGCGATGACCGCCATATCCGGCTCTGGAATCGCGCGACCGGCAAGAGGCTGGCCGATGTGGAGGCGCACGGCGACAGCGTGCGCGCCCTTCAGTTTACGGCGAATGGCGGCCTGCTGGTCAGCGCGGGGGCCGATAAACTGATCCGCAGTTGGAAGGTCGTTCTGGATGGGCGGCTGGCGGCGCTGGAGTATCAGTCCACCATCGTCGCGCACGACGACGTGATCACCGGGCTGGTTCTCTCCCCCGATGACCGCGTCGTAGCCAGCGTATCGGCGGATGGCTATCTGAAGACGTGGCGCATGGATGGCGGCGGGCTGCTCCAGCGCGTTCGTGTCTGCGACCGGGGCGTGCAGGCGGTCGCCTTTTCGCCGGACGGGCGCGCGATCGCGACCGGGGACGAGGAGGGCAAGATCCGGCTGTGGAACGCCGCCAACGGAATGCCGCAGCCCTTCAGCGGCAGCCAGGAGCGGGCGGTCACGGCGCTGGTCTGGGCCTCGGACGGGAAGATACTGGTGAGCGGCGGCGCGGGCGGAATACTGCACTACTGGAGCGTGGCGACGGGCGCGGAACTGGCGAAGATCGCGGCGCACGACGGCGCGGTGCGCGCCCTCGTGCTTGCGCCGTGAAGAGGCCCTCCCCCCCTGCCCACGCTGCGGGAGAGGGGAACCAAAGGAGTCGAAGATGGAAAATCGCGGACGCACGATGGTGCAGTTTGCCTTTTATAAGTTCGAGGCCGCGTGGCGGCGGCTGCCGCAGGAGGAGCGCGAGCGCGACAAAGCCGAGTTCGCCTGCGCCGTCGAAGAGGCTGCCGACGAGATGATGGTGCGCGCCTACTCGCTCGTGGGCATTCGCGGCGATGTGGACCTGCTGCTCTGGAACGCCTCGCCCGACCTGGCGCTGTTCCAGAAACACGGCTCCCGCCTGCTCAATACGGGGATCGGGCGCTGGGCGACACAGCCCTACTGCTATCTCGCGATGACCAAGACCTCGCAGTACAAAGACCCGCACGACCAGGGATCGCCGGAGGGCCGCCGCCTTGTCGTGCGCCCGACGGGCCGCAAGTACCTGTTCGTCTATCCCTTCGTCAAGACGCGGGACTGGTATCTGATGCCGCTGGAAGAGCGGCAGAAGCGGATGACCACGCATATCGAGGTCGGCCACAAGTTCCCGACCGTCAAGCTGAATACGACCTACTCGTTCGGTATAGACGACCAGGAGTTCGTCGTCGCCTTCGAGACCGACATCCCCGCCGACTTCCTCGACCTGGTGATGGCGCTGCGCGAGACCGAATCGAGCAAGTTCACACTGCGCGACACCCCCATTTTTACCTGCGTGCAGATGTCCATCAAAGAGGCGCTGGACGCCGTCGGCTGAGGCGGGCGATGCGGCAGGCGTTAGCGGCAGCGATCAAGGCGCGGGCGCGCGCGCTGGGATTCGACCTGGTGGGCATCACCGGCGCGGAGCCGTCCGCCTTCGCGGAGGAGTACCGCGACTGGGCGCTGCGCGGCTACGCCGGGGAGATGGACTACCTGACGCGCAATCTGCACCGCCGCCTCGATCCCCGCGAACTGCTCCCCGACGCACGCTCGATCATCGTGGTCGGCATGAACTACTATACGGATGCCGAGGAGGGGCCGGGAACGCCTGCCGCACCCGACCCGGAGCGCGCTGTCTTTGCCCGCTATGCGCGCGGCGACGACTACCATGATGTGATGACAGAGCGGCTGCGCGAACTGCTGGATTTTCTGAAAGCGGAGGCCGGCGAGGGGGCGGAGGGGCGCGTCTATGTGGATGCCGGGCCGATTCTGGAGCGCGAGGTGGCGCAGCGCGCCGGGCTGGGCTGGTTCGGCAAGAACACGATGCTCATCAACACGCGGCGCGGCTCCTACTTCTTCCTCGGCGAGATCGTCACCAATGTCGCGCTGCCGGTGGACGAACCGGCGCGCGGCGGCTGCGGAACCTGCACGCGCTGCCTCGACGCCTGCCCAACCGGGGCCATCGT
>DASRGL010000098.1:0-17557 GCA_035651115.1 Chthonomonadaceae bacterium | reverse complement strand
GGGTGCATCGTGATCGCGGCGCTCGCTCACTGCGCAACGGCGCAGGCGGTCGCTCTCGATCTCTCGTGGGAGGCGCTGACGCTGGCGCGGCGGAATGCGGAGACGAACGGCGTCTCGGCGCGCGTGCGATTTGCGCAGGGCGACCTGTTGACGGGCGTAAAGTCTGCCGGTTTTGACGTAATAGTATCCAATCCACCCTATATTCCGACTGCGGAAGTTCCGACACTGCAAAGCGAGGTGCGCGATTTCGAGCCGCGCCTGGCGTTGGATGGCGGCGCGGACGGCCTGGTTCTGCTGCGCGGACTCTCTTCGGGGGCGCAGCGTGTCCTGCGTCCCGGCGGCTGGCTCGGCGTCGAAGTCGCGCTCGGTCAGGCGGAGACGGTCGCCGCGCTGTTGCACGCTGCCGGATGGGGCGCGGTGGAGACACGGCGCGATCTGGCGGGCATCGCGCGGGTGGTCTGTGGGCAGAAAAGCGGGGAGTAAGGAACCATCGGATGGATATGATCGTCTGCCAGAATCTCACGAAGCGATTCGGCGCGTTGACGGCGGTGGAGGCGATGTGCCTGGAAGTGCGGGAAGGCGAACTGTTCGGCTTCCTGGGGCCGAACGGCGCGGGCAAGACCACGACCATCAAAATGATGACCGGGCTGCTCCATCCGACCGAAGGCACGGCCATCATCGGCGGCTACGATGTCCAGAGGCAGCCGCTCCAGGCCAAGAGCATCCTCGGCTACATTCCCGACAATCCGTTCCTCTATGAAAAGCTGACCGGGCGTGAGTACCTTAACTTCATGGCCGACCTCTACTCCGTCACGCACCAGAACCGCGACCGCCGCATGGATGACCTGCTGCGCCTGTTCGAGTTGCAGGACAAGGGCAACGAACTGATCCAGGGCTATTCGCGCGGGATGCGCCAGAAGATCGCGCTGGCAGGCGCGCTCATCCATTCGCCGAAGGTCATCTTTCTGGATGAGCCGACGGTCGGCCTCGATCCCAAAAGCGCGCGGACGATGCGCGACATCCTGCGCGAACTCTGTCGGCGCGGCACGACCGTCTTCGTCTCGACGCATATTCTGGAGATCGCCGAGCGGATGTGCGACCGCGCCGCCATCGTCAACAAGGGGCGACTGATTGCGCTCGGCACGATGGATGAACTGCGGGCCATCGCTGAAGAGGCGCGTCAACTGCCCGGAAGCGTCCACCGCAACGGCGGAAACGGAGCCGGCTCCGCCCAGAGCGCGGCGGATAAGAAGAGCCTGGAAGACATCTTTCTCGAACTGACCGGCGGCTCCGAAGACGCCGACCTGATCCAGTATCTCGGCTGATTCAGCAGGCGCGGGAGGCAGTATTCGTGTTATCGCAGTTTGAAGAGTTAGGACGCGATCCGCAGATGCGCCAATGGCTCACGCTGCTCTCCTGGGGGCTGTGGGCCATCATCACGGCGACCCTGATCGCCGACTTCGTGATTTTCGTGCGCTGGCTGCTGGGGCGGCAGCGACAGTGGCAGCGCGAGGCGGCGCAGTTTGCCGTCGCGTATCCGGCGGGCGTGCCGCAGGAGATACCTGTCGAGGCTGCGCCCCCTGCCGTTATAGAAGCGCAGGAGAGCGCGGAAGCCGCGCCGGAAGCGGACGCGCCTCTGGAGAGCGAGAGACCGTCTCAGGCCGAAAGAACGCCCTGGCGGTGGAGTGTGGTGCATGTCTTCGTGGGCGGGCAGGTCGTCGTCCTCCTGGCAAACGTGCTGATCCTACTCGGTATGGCGCTCCTGGCGATTCCCATCGCCATGAAGCATCACGGCAATCCCTTCGCGGTGATGAACGATCCCGGCCTGGAGCGTGCCATGAACGCTCTGATCGTCTTCGGCCTCTATCTGCAGAACCTGCTGTTCGTCGGCGTGGCCGCTTTCTGCCTGCGGCATTACGGCAGTTCGCTGGCGCGCATCGGCCTGGCCCGGCCTACCCGGAGGCAGGTCGCGCTCGGCGTGGGACTGGGCCTGCTGCTGTTTCTAATCGCGACGGGCCTGGAACTGGGCCTCGGCAAGCTGTTGGAACACTGGGTCGGTCACGCGACGGCGGAAAAGCTGGCGAAATTCAGCGAGGCGCTGGGCGCGGGCGCGCTGTTCGCAAAGCAGCCCTCGGCGCTGGCAAAGCTGCTGCTGCTGATTGCGGGGGCCATCGCCGCGCCCATCGGCGAAGAGGTCTTCTTTCGCGGCTTCCTCTATAACGCGCTCAAATATCGCTACAGCGTGCCGGTGGCTATCGTCGTCAGCGGCCTGGTCTTCGCCTTCGTTCATATCAGCCCGCTGGCGCTGCTGGTCATCTTTCCGATGGGCATGTTTCTGGCCTATATTTACGAGAGGACAGGCTCGCTCTGGGTCACCATCTGCATCCATGCCATGAATAACGGGCTGGCCTTTGTCCTGATGTGGCTCTTCCCCAATCTCGCCAAGTGAGGACGCCGTGGACAGACAGGAGAGGAGGCCGCTGGGTAATCTATCGCGTGCCGGAGCGCGTATAGAAGAGAGAACAGGTCGGGTGGGAGACTGCTATTGATGGGGCCGTATCCGCAGTACAAATCGAGCGGGGCCGGGCGCGATCTGATCGTCACGCTCTGCCTGATCACGCTGATCCTCTTCTTCGGCTGGGTGGCGTTTTCCAACATTCGCCAGAACCAGATTCCGCCGGTGGTGCGGGATGCGTCGGCGGCGCTGAAGAAGAAGGATGTGGCGAAGGCGCGCGCCCTCTTCGACGCGGAGTTGAAGGCCCAGCCCGATAACCCGCTGCTCTATCGCCAGATCGGGGCTGTCAGCTACCAGTTCAAGCAGTACGCGCTCGGCGTGGAGTATCTGCGGCGGAGCCTCCAGGCGTGCAAGGATCAGCCCAAATCCGTGCGCGCCGAACTGTATCATACGCTCGCCACGCTGCTGGCCGAAGCCGATCCCGCCCCGCCGCAGTCGGAGGCGATAGATGCGGCGGAACGCGCGCTGGAACTGGCTCCCGAAGACCCCGGTATGCTCAATCTGCTCGGCTACCTGCTGGCGGACAACAATCTCGAACTGGATCGCGCACAAGACCTGATTACGAAAGCCCTGAAGCTGGCGGAAGACCAGAAAAACGAGAGTCCGAGCGGCCCTGCGCTGGTCTCCGCCATCGAAGATAGCTACGGCTGGGTCCTCTACCGGAAAGGGAACTATGCGGGGGCGATAGACGCGCTCACGCACGCCATCGCCGACATTCCCGAGGGCGGGCTGACCGGCGACGATCTCAAGGTCTACTACTATCATCTGGGCGCGGCGTGCCGCAAAGCGGGGCGGCAGGAAGAGGCCCTCCGCGCCATCAAGACGGCGCTGCAATACGACCCCGACTATGCGCCCGCAAAGGCGGAACAGGCCGTACTCACCGGGGGAACCGCGCCCCGTGCGCCGCAGAAGGCTCCCTCTTCCCCGCGTGACAAAAACGCTCCGCCTCCTTCCCTCACGGTTCCTACCCCCGATGACGCCACCTGATTGCCGGGCATGGAAATGCCCGGCTTTTGCGAAAAACTAAAGCACAGATCAGAAATTCTCAAAAAATCTGCTGAAACGCTTGACAATTCCAAAACGTAGGCGTAATATAAGCACAAACGCGGAGGAGGAGTGCATGGCGAAACTGTTGACGCGCTGCCCGGTCTGCGAGGGAACGCTCGGCATTTCCGAGCTGACGTGTGGGCTATGTCGGACGCGCATTCAGGGAACGTTCGATCCCTGCCGCTTTTGCCGCCTCCCGCCGGAACACCTGACGTTTATCGAGACCTTCCTGCGCTGCGAGGGCAACCTGAGCCGCGTGGAAAAGGAACTGGGCCTCTCCTATCCGACCGTGCGCAACAAGCTGACGGCGGCGCTGGCGGCGCTCGGTTTCTCGGAAGAGGCCGGGAATGGCGGCGCAGCGGCGGAGGCGCGCTTCGGGTTTGCCTACACGCCGCCCGTGCCGCCCGCGCCTCCGGTCGGGGCGGAATCCGGGGAGCGCCGCCGCCAGATTCTGGAGGCGCTGGCGCAGGGAACCATGAGCGCCGAGGATGCCGCCGAAGCGTTACGGGAACTGGGATAAAAACAAAAAAGGCCGTCCCGCTCATGACGGGACGGCAAGTAGCAAGAGGGAGCGTCCCTAGCGATGTCGGCGCTAAGGACGGTTGAACAGCGTGCGCGGCAAACCCGCGCTAGAGTTCGTGAACGCCTGTTCAATCTCCATTGTATCGCATTGCGTCTGATTTGTAAATAGGTCTAGCCATTTTTTCGCGGAGCGTGGGAAACGGCTCCGGTAAGGGGTGCTACAATGGATGAAAATGTGATGCGTGTCCTCCAGATGCTTCAGGACGGCAAGATCAGCGCGCAGGAGGCCGAAATGCTGATCGCCGCGCTGCGCGGCGAGTCCGCCAGCGCCAGTCCGCCGCAGGAAGCCAGGAAGGAGGAACACGAAGAGAAGACCTTCACCTTCGGGTTTGAAAAGATCAAGACGCCCAAACTCGATCTGGACGATCTCGGCGAGCGCATCTCCAAAGCAGTCGCCAAAGTGCAGCCGGAAAAGATCGTCAAGCGCGTGCAGGCGCAGCTTCGCACGGCGACGCGGGCGGGCGCGCACTGGGGCGCTTCCGTGACCGCCAAAGTGCGGACCTGGACGGAGGGGGAGGACGCCCGCCCGCAGAACTCCGCCGGTCAGCCCGAACATACCGATACGCACGAACTCGATTTTCATCTCGAACCGGGCGCGTCCGTCTTCATCGAAAATCCGCTCGGCGATGTCAAGGTCACCGGCGTGGACGAAGGCCCGGCGGTCGTCTCCGTGCGCAAGGTCGTCTGGGGGCCGAACGGCGACGAACTGAAGTCCCTCGCCGAAAAGATGGCCGTCAACATTCACGGCACGGATTCGCGCCTGGACATCAAGGTCGAAGCGCCCGACTTCTTCCGCGACGGCACGGTAGACCTGGAACTGCGCGTGCCGCGCAGCGCCAATGTCCGGGTCGGGACGCACTTCGGCGCGGTCAGCCTGTCCCAACTGGACGGACGGGCAGAGGCCGCCACGACGACCGGCGAACTGCGCCTGCAAGACCTGAGCGGCGACGCGCGCGGCGAGACGGCGACCGGCGATCTGATCCTGGAACGGATCGGCGGCTCGGCGACCGTCGCCACGCAGAGCGGCGACATCCAGGCGACCGACATCCGGCGCGGACTCTCCGCCAACACCGCCAGCGGCGACGTGCAGGCCAGTAATCTCGAAGGCGGGCGCGTCGAGTGCAAATCGGTCTCCGGCGATGTCAAGGTCGAGAACGTGGGCGCGCTGGCCCCGCTCGATATTACGGTCGAGTCGGTCAGCGGCGACGCCATCCTCAACCATGCGAACGGCAATATCGCGATGAAAGCGGTCTCCGGCGACGCGCTGGCGAACGACCTGACGGCGACCCGGATTCAGGCGCAGACCGTCAGCGGGGATGTCCAGATCGGCCTCCGCGAAGTCTTCTCCGGCACGATGCAGATCAACACGGTCTCCGGCGATGTCTCCATCGTGCTGCCCGAAGGCAGCAACGTGCGCGCCTCGCTCAGCACGACTTCCGGCGAACTCCGCTGCGACCATGACGCCCACGATGTCGTCGCGACCGAAACGCTCTGGACGGGCCAACTGGGAACCGGCGCCGGCACGCTGAACGTCCAATCTATATCGGGCGATATGCATATCCGCCGCGCATGAGAATCCACAGATTATTGTCTGAACTCTGATTCGTCGGATGATAGGATGGACTGTGATTAGATCAGGGCGCAATCATAGTCTGTCCTTTAATCCCATAAATCCCAGTTCAGACAATAATCCGTGTAATCTGTGGATTCAACTGAATCTGAGGATGAAAGATGAACGAGACGGAAAAAGACCGTATCCTGCGCATGGTTTCCGAAGGGACGATCAAGCCCGGCGAGGCGGCGAGTCTGCTGGCGTCGCTGTCGGAAGAGAAGGAAGCGAAACCGGACGAAAAAAAGCGCGCCGAAGAGGAAGAGAAGAAAAACCTCAGTGAGGTCAAGATACGGCGTCCTGACGGCACGCACTATACCATCCAGGTTCCGCCCGATCTGCTCCCGATGATCTGGCAGTTCACGAAGGTCGCCATCAAGGAGTCGGCGCGCACGGCCAGCCAGGAGGCGTGGTCGGGCCTGAAGACCATCGTGAAGAACAAGACGCACGAGGTCAAGACGAGCGTGCAGACGCGCATGGCGGGCAGCAAGTCCGAGCCGACGCCTATCGCTCCGACGGAAGAGACAAAACGGTTGGAGGCGCGGCGGCGCATCCTCCAGATGGTGCAGAACGGGCGCATCACTGCCGACGATGCCAGCCGCCTTATTCAGCAACTCGATGCGCTCGACGAGTATCAGAAGACGCATCCCACGCCTGCCGCCGCTATCACCAAGTAGAAAGGGAGCCTATGAAATATATCCTGCTGGTTCCGGATGGCGCGGCGGATGAGCCGCTTTCCGATCTCGACGGCAAGACGCCGCTCGAAGTCGCGCGCACTCCCTATCTGGACGACCTGGCGCGGAACGGAAGGGTAGGGGCCGTTCAGGTGACACCGCCGGAGATGTATCCCGGCAGCGATGCCGCGAACATGGCCCTGCTCGGCTACGACCCGGCGCGCTACTATACGGGGCGCGGCCCGGTCGAGGCGGCGGCGATGGGCATTCCGATGGAGCCGAAGGATGTCGCCTTTCGCTGCTCGCTCATCAGCACGGACGGCGAGACGCTCATAGACTACAGCGCGGGCCACATCACGACCGAAGAGGCCCGCCCGCTCATCGAACTCGCCAACCAGAAGCTCGGCACGCGCAGCCTCACCTTCTTTCCCGGCGTCTCCTACCGGCACATCCTGCGCTGGCACGACGGCCCGACCGAGGTCCAGACCTATCCGCCGCACGAGAACATGGGCAAGAAGCTGGCGGACATCTGGCCGCAGGGCGAGGGCGACACGAAGCTGCGCGCCCTGATTGAGGATTCGCTGAACCTGCTGGACGACCTGCCGTTCAACCGCCGCCGCAAAGCCGAAGGCAAACCGCCCGCCAACACGCTCTGGCCCTGGAGTCCGGGCCGCGCGCCGCAACTGCCCGCCTTTTTCCAGAGGCGCGGCATGACGGGCGCGGTCATCGCGGCAGTGGACGTGGTGCGCGGGCTGGGCAAACTGACCGGACTGGAAATCGTGAATGTGCCGGGCGCGACCGGCTATTTCGATACCAACTACGAGGGCAAGGGGCGATATGCAGTCGAGGCGCTCAAGCGGCACGATTTCGTCTGGGTGCATGTGGAAGCGCCGGATGAGGCCGGACACGCGGGCAGCATAGACGAGAAGATCAAGGCCATCGAGAACTTCGATACGCTGGTCGTCGGCACGATCCTGGACGGCATGAAGAAGTTCGACGACTTCCGGCTGCTCTGCGCGCCGGATCATAAGACGCCGATCTCCACGCGCGGGCATACCGTCGGGCCGGTTCCCTATCTGCTCTTCGATTCGCGCAAGCCGCTGCGGGGAAGCGGCAGCCTGCCCTACGACGAGCGCGCCGTTGCGGATGCCAAAAGCGTCGTCTCGGAAGGCTATCGCCTGATAGACGATCTGTTCGCGGAGTAGAGAGCCGGGTACTGAAAGTACCCGGCTGGAGGGCCTGCGGCCAAGCGTCCTGCCGGACGGGAGACTAATTGTAGGCTTACTCCTTCGTATCGCACTCGGCTGCATACGAAGAGGCGGCCTTTCCATACGAGTGCGTCCGGCAGGACGCTTGGCGGCTCTGCCGCCCCACAGACGGGTACTTTCAGTACCCGGCCCCAAAGCGCAAGCCCCGGAGGGCGCTCCCTCCGGGGCTGTTTGATGGCATAGATTCGATGGAGCGGAACAGTGGGAAGGGGCTACATCTTGCCGCCTTTTTTGTCGCCCATCTTCTTCATGCCGCCCATCTTACCGCCTTTCTTGGCGCCACCCTTTTTCGCGCCGCCTTTCTTGGCTCCGCCTTTCTTGGCTCCGCCTTTTTTGGCGCCACCCTTCTTGCCGCCGCCTTTGTGATCGCCCATCTTGCCCATCTTGTCACCCTGCGCGATCAGGATCGGGGCCTTGCTATGCGGGGTGGACTGGGCCAGGCCGGTTCCGGCGATGCCGAACAGGAGCGCCGCGGCGCTGAGACTTGCAAAGAGCTTCTTCATTCACGTATCCTCCATGAGTAGTGGCAGTAGATCGTG
Source organism: Chthonomonadaceae bacterium (assembly GCA_035651115.1). Lineage (GTDB taxonomy): Bacteria > Armatimonadota > Chthonomonadetes > Chthonomonadales > Chthonomonadaceae > DASRGL01. The sequence continues at coordinate 9,323 of DASRGL010000098.1, read as the reverse complement.
TTCAGCGAGGATGGGTCGTGTCGTCGCTCTATACACGCGCAAATTCGCCGCCGGATAGTTCACGGCCTGCGGCGCAAATTCCTGCTTGCTGCGGCGTTCTTGTGGCAGATTTTTGCCGCCTGAATCCGGCGTTGTCAGCCGGGCCGCTTTGTGGTACACTTTGGATGCGCGCAGCCCGCGCAGGAGGAGATCGAGAGTGACACAGACCGCCCCATCCCGTCCCCGTACTGCCCAACGCCCCCTGGAGGTCGCCGAAAATATCGCCCGGCTGGTTCCCTATCGCCCCGGCAAGCCCATCGAGGAGGTAGAACGCGAACTGGGCATCACCGGCATCATCAAGCTGGCGAGCAACGAGAACTCGCTTGGCCCGTCGCCGAAGGCGATGGCTGCCATGCAGGAGTTCGCCGCGAAGATGCACCACTACCCGGACGCCACCGCGTTTACGCTGTGCAAGGCGCTGGCGGAGTTTTTGGGGGTTTCGGAAAAGATGCTGGTCTTCGGCAACGGCTCGGACGACATCATCCATCTGCTGGGCGTTACGTTTCTGGAACCGGGCGACGAGGTCATTCAGTCCTGGCCCTCCTTCGTGCGCTATGAGGCGGCGGCCATTCTCAATAAAGCGCCCTGCCACCGCCTGCCCCTGACGCCCGACTGGAAGCAGGATTTAGAGGCGATGGCCGAACAGATCAACCCCTGCACGCGGCTCATCTTCCTCTGCAACCCGAACAATCCGACCGGAACGGGCGTGACCCGAGACGCGCTGGAGCGTTTTCTGGAGATCGTGCCGGAGCGCGCCCTGGTCGTGCTGGATGAGGCGTACTACGAGTATGCCGCCGCCGCGCCGGACTATCCCGACAGCCTGCGTCTCATTGAGGAGGGCCACAACGTCGTCGTGCTGCGCACCTTCTCGAAAGCGTATGGGCTGGCCGGGCTGCGGATCGGCTACGGCGTGATGCGCCCGGAGATAGCGGAGTGGCTGCACCGCACCCGTGAGCCGTTCAACGTCAGCTATATGGCGCAGGCCGCCGCCCTCGCCGCGCTGAGCGATACGGAGCACGTCGAACGGACAGTGGCAATGAACGAGGCGGGGAAGCGCGCCTTCTATGCGGCTTTCGAGGCGCTGGGGCTGCCCTACACGCCGACCCAGGCCAATTTCGTCTGGTTCGATACGCGCCGGGACTGCAAAGCGGTGTTTCAGGCGCTGCTGCAAAAGGGCGTCATCACGCGCACCGGTGACATCTTCGGCGCACCGACGCATCTGCGCGTCACCATCGGCACAGAGGCCGAGAACGCCCGCTTCCTCACCGCCCTGCGCGAAGTTCTGGCGAGTTGACCCACCCCCCGTCCCCCTCCCCGGTCGCTCGTTCCTCGCTGGGGAGGGGGGCAAAACAGAGGCTTTCACCCTCATCCCCGGCCCTTCTCCCTCAAAGGGAGAAGGGAGCGAACATTCATCTGTGCGCTCTCTTCCCGCCCGCGTTGAGCGGGAAAGTGAGGAGCGCTTCTCCCCTCTCCCTAGCGAGCCTGCGAGCGGGTAGGGGCGCTGCTTGCTGCGCCCTGGGCCGGGGGTGAGGGTGAGCCTTCACCGTCCCGCCGTGCGCGCATACGCGGGCTGATGGGCCAGATGCTCGGCGTCGCGGGTGATGGTCAGGAAGGCGATGCACATCTCATCCGTCGTCTGCTCGCCCCAACCGACCGGGCGCGGATTGGCGCGGTTCGGATTGCGCGGGTTCTTGGCCGAGTTGTCGTAGTAGGCGACCAGCGAGACTTTCGAGCCTCTCGGCAGGGCCATCGGCTGCTTCAGGAAGTAGGTGGCCTGCCAGTTGTAGTCCCAGTCTTTGATCCAGACAAGCGGCTTCTCCGTGCCGTCCGGCAGCGTGGCCCACACCTTGATCTCCTTGCCGAGCAGGTGCATGTGCGGCGTGACGGCCAGGACATGCACGTCTTCCAGCACCGGCAGGCCCGCCTTGACCTCATACCGTTCCGCTCCCGGCGGTATCTTGAACCCGAAATTGATGGCGAGCGGGTTGTGAACCTGCTTGTCTATGGTCGTGCGCGCAAAGTGCAGACCGATCTTCGTGCGATCCGTTTGCGGCGTGCCGTTCTTGTGATAGTGGACCTGGATGACGATGCAGGCCCCTTTCGGCAGCTTGTTCCCCACGCCGTCCGGCAGAAAATGCGGATCGTTGCCGGGCGCCCAGCCTCCGAGCATCCCCGACGGGAAGAAGCCCACGCCGCCAAAGCTGGAGTATCCCGGCTGGCCGTCCTTCGACTTTGCCTCCAGCTTGAGCGCCGCCCCGCTCGTGTCTATGAAGTTGATGACGTGATGCACGACGGCCCGATTGCCCGCCCGAATCTCCACCGCTCGCACATAGCGATCTTCCGGGAAATCCGTCTTGATGACAAAGTTGCGGAATACGTCGTCGCCATCCGCCGCCAGGTGGAAATCGCGGTCGGGTTCCAGCACGACATCGGGTTCGCCCAACTGCCAGCCCTGCGTGAACTTGCGGGGCGGCGGAACCTGCTTCGGATCGCCGAGCGGCGCGCCCGCGTCCGCCCATTTCGCCAGAGTCGCGATCTCTCTGTCCGTCAGGCTGCGGTCGTGCGCTTCCAGGAACTCACCGTAATCGGGCGCGGGCTTCCAGGGCGGCATCTGGCGGTTCTGCGTGTAGCGTTTGATGTCGGCGGCCCAGGCGCTGGCCTGCCGGTAGGTCTGCAGGGAGAACGGCGCCACCTCGCCGTCCCGGTGGCAGGTCTCGCACTTGGCGCGCAGGATCGGGGCCACGTCGCGGGCATAGGTCGGAACGCCTTTCGCTGCCACGACGGGCGCGCTGACCCGGCGGATGGCGCAGCCGAAGGCGGCGGTCTGCGGGTGTGCGACCGGGCGACCGGCCAGCACCGCGTCCAGCGCGTCGTTCAGGTCGCGTGAAGTCACGCGGGTCGAGACGGCGTTATCGTCAATGCGCCCGCGATAGCGCACCGCGCCGGTGGCGTCCAACACGATGGCCTGCGGCGTCATAGTCGCGCCGAGGCGGTCGGCGAGCGCATTCTGCATGTCTTTGACGATAGGGAACGTGTAGCCGTGCCGTTGGGCGTGCCGGGTGATGTCGCTCAGGCTCTCCTGTCGGTCAGAATAGACGCCGAACACCTGCACGCCGCGCGTGCCGTAGTCGGCGGCCAGGCGGACGAAGCGGGAACTGTAGGCGTTGGAGACGGGACACTGCCCCGAGACGAATAGGAAGACGGTGGCTTTGTGGGCGGCGATGTCCGCCGCGCCGTAGGTCTTGCCGCGCACATCCTGGAAGGTGATCGGGCCGGTCGCCTTGCGGTTGACAGCGGCGTTGCGGCCCGGAGCGGGCTTCTGCGTGCCGCTGGCCGGTCCCCCGCCCCACGCCGCCAGGCCGATAGCAGCGGCTCCCCCGCAGAGAAGCAGTATTCTGCTCGGTCGCCATTCTGTGAAATTTTTCACGTTCATGTGCCTGAATCCTTGCGCGATGTTGTACTGTCTTGCCTATCCATACGGACGTACCGACCGAACCGTTACAGCAAAATCGAGTGGTTGTTCCAGGAATTCTTGACGTAGAAAGGTCGTCAAGGGTTCAGATGGCGGGCCAAGAACGCCTCCACCAGCGAATGCGCCTTCTGCTGATTCTCCGGGCGCGCGAAGCCGTGTCCGTCGTTCTCCAGCGCAACGAAGGTGGCCTCGACGCCCACTTTTTGCAGCGCATCCCGCATTCGCCGCGACTGCTCGATAGGCACCAGATTGTCTTTGGTTCCATGCAAGATCAGGAAGGGCGCGGAGCGCCGATCCACGAAGACGATAGGAGAGCCGTCCCGATAGAGTTGCGGGGCCTGTTCGCGTGTCTTGCCGAAGAAGAGCGTGAGTATCTGCAGGGCCGACGGGTTGACGGCGGCGGAACTGGGCAGCGTAAAATCCTCCGGGCCGTAGAAATCCACGACGCAGCAGACGCGGCTGCTGTAGCGGGACAGTTCGGGGTCGCTGTTGTCGCGGGTGTCGCGCGTGCCGAGGAACGAGACCAGATGCCCGCCCGCCGAATCGCCGAGCGCGCCCAGGCGTTCCGGGTCGAGGTCATAATCCGCCGCGTGCGCGCGTATCCAGCGCACCGCGCGCTGCACGTCGTCCAGTTGCGCCGGATAGTGGAAGCCGGGCGCGAGGCGATAGTTGACGGAGAAGGCGACATAGCCCTGCCCGGCCAACTCCTGCCCCATTTTGGCGTAGGCGCTCTTGTCGCCGCCCATCCATCCGCCGCCATGCACCAGCACGACGCCCGGTCGCCTGCCTGTCGCGCCGAGAGGCTGATAGACGTCCAGCCGCAGCTTGACCCCGCCCGCCGTGCCGTAGACCACATCTTTCGCGATACGGACGCCGAGGGCTTGCGCCTGGCCTGCCAGCAGGCCCAGCGCGGCCATAGCCAGAAGACGTTGGATAAACTGTCGCATCATTTCGACGGATTCCTCGATTTGTCGTCGTCAGGGGGTGAGCGCCGCTTCGAGCAGCGTCAGCGTTCCGGCCCCGGCGTCGAGTTGGGCGCGGACGCCGAGCGGCAGCGTGAGCGGGTTAGGCGCGTGGCCGAACGGAAAGCCGGTGATCGTCGGCCTGCCGAGCGGTATGAAAAAGTCGCGCCAGAGCGCATCGAGCGCGCTGCCGGGTGGGTCTTGCTCCTGCTTTTCCCATCCCGTGACCGTGCCGATGACGAATCCGGCGGCCTCATCCAGCAACCCGGCATTCCGAAGCTGGCTGAGATAGCGATCCACACGGTAGACCGCCTCGCCCACGTCCTCGATCAGCACGATCTTGCCGCGCAGGTCGGGGGCATAGGCCGTGCCGCACGCATGGGCCAGCAGGCAGAGGCAGCCGCCTGCCAACTCCCCTTCGACTCGCCCCGGCACGAGCGTCTGCACGGCGTCCGCAGGCGCGGGCAGCGGGCCGAACGGCGCGGCATTTTCTGCCATCTGCCAGAAGACGCAGGACGCCGTCTCATCCAGGCCCGGCAGCGTGATCAGATTCGGGCCGTGCAGGGTCGCCAGATTCGCATAGCGCGCCAGCCCCAGATGCAGCGTCGTGATGTCGCTGTAGCCGAGGAACAGTTTGGGGTGCGCGGCGATGGTAGCCCAGTCCAGGAGGGACATCAGGCGCATGGAGCCGTAGCCGCCTTTGGCGCAGAGGACGGCGGCGATATCGTCACGGGCGAACAGGGCGTTCAGGTCGGCGGCGCGGTCGGCGTCGTCCCCGGCCAGATAGTCGTTGTGCGGCACGGTCGCAAACAGATGCTCGCCCAGCACGACGCGATAGCCGCGCGCCTCCAGCAGCGCCATGCCTTTCTGCACGCTCTCCGGCGTGACCGGGCCGGACGGCGCGGCGATGCCGATAGCATCGCCCGGACGCAGGGCGCGCGGCTTTCTCCTCATGGCAGCGGCGTTTCCTCGCGCAGCCGGGCGAGAAACTGGTCGAAATTGTGCTGCGGATCGTAGCCCAGGACGGTGACCGCTTTGTTGATGTCGTACAGCGTGTGAATTGCCGGCACGACCAGGCCGTGTTCGGCCAGCACGTCCAGCGCGCCGGGCCAGTAACGTTCGACGACCAGGTCCGGGCGCGTCTCCAGTTCCGGCCAGTCGTCCGGCACGAACGGCTTGGCGCAATGGATGAGGAACGGCTCGCACTGAAACTCTTCTGCCACGACCGCGCCGAGCGCCAGTTCGTTCGCCATCGCGACATCCTCTCTGTCCAGCCAGTTGGTCAGCCGACCCATGCCCGCCACCTTCCAGTCCGCCGGAACGAAGCAGCCGTAGCGCAGCATCGCGATATGGAAACCGTGCGCGCGGGCGTAGAAGCGGCACATCTCCTCGCCCAGCACTTTGGTCAGCGGGTAGATGTGTGTGGGAATGCAGGGAACCTCTTCATCCATGACGCGCAGGCCGCGCATCCCCGCGCCGTAGACCGCTTCGCTCGAAGAGAAGACGAGATATTTGATGCCGTGCAGCAGCATCGCCCGCAGGACGTTGTGCGTGCCGGTGACGTTGACGCTGTAGTAGTCCTCTTCGTTGCGGGAATGGGCGGCGTTGCAATGATAGGCGACCGCATGGATCACTGCGTCGCAGCCCTGCATCGCGTAGGTGAGCGCGGCGGCGTCGCGAATGTCACCCTGCACGCTGACGCACTTCTCGGGCGCGTCTATCGGCTCCAGATCGTAGAGAACCAGCCTGTGTTCTTCCGAGGCGAGCAGGCGCGGGATCAGCGCGGACGGGAAGTTGCCGCCCGCTCCGGTGATGAGAATCTGCATAGCGTGCCCTCCTTCTGGCGCTCTCCGTAGCTATCGGATGAACAGGATAGAACAGTAACCGAGCGGCACAAGCGGGTCGAATTCGCCGTGATCGGTGGTAACCGCCGTACCGCCTAAACGCCGGGCCAGTGCGACACAAAAAGCGTCGGGCAGGGACAGCGCATGGCTGCCTTTATAGGTTGCCGCCTCTTTCCAGTAGGGCATATCGTTATCGTCTCGGATAATGATCCTGACATCCTGTAGGAATTGAATGGCGTCTTCTGCCATCATTGTGCCTCCGCGCCGAAAGTAGATATAATACACTTCAGCCAGGTTGATAATATGTGCATAGCAGGTGCTTCCTGGTTCCGTCAGCACATCTTCGACGACTTCCGCACCGGGTTCATCATCCAGAAGGGCAATCATTGGCCCGGCATCCAGAACATAGTTCACGGCAGGTACCTTCGGATCATTTCTTCCTCTTTTTGCTTATCGGCTTGCCTTTCTCGATGCAGCAGTTCCGTGGCTAACTCTTCGCCCTGGTGGGCGAATTTACCCCGGATGCTTTTTACACGGGCGACAAGTTCTGGATCACGTCCCGGCACAGTGACACTCTGCGGAGGCTCAACAACGTGAGCGCCGTTCGGTTTCTGATAAGGCGGCAAATGTTCTCGGAGAAGCTGCCGGGCGAACTCTGCCGGAGCCACTCCCTGTTGCCGGGCGGCTTCTGCAAGCTGTGCTTCCTCGGCGGGTGTAAGGTCTATCATTAACATCGTTCTACCTCCTGCCAAGACTCTGCCACGCATATCAACCATTATACCAGAGCGGACGAGCCGTGAAAAATGCCGACTGCGACGCCTGCGCGTATCGGCACGAGGGTCGCGGTGAACTGTGGATGAGTCGCCAGCAGGCGATTGAACTCGCGGATGGCCGGGATGCGCGGATCGGTGGCCGTCGGATCGAGCAATGTCTGGCCGCCCCAGGAGCCGGAGCGCAGGACGTTATCGGCCAGCAGCAGCCCGCCCGGACGCAGCACGCGCACCGACCAGGCCAGGAATTCGGGATAGTGCGCCTTGTCCGCATCCAGAAAGATGGCGTCGAAGGGCGTGCGGCTCTCCCGTACCTCGCGTTCCAGCGCCGGCAGCATGTCCCGCCCCGCGCCGACCCGCACTTCGACCTTCTCGCCGACGCCCGCCTTCGCCAACTCCCGCCGCGCGACCGCCGCATACTCCGGGTTGATCTCGATGGAGTACACCTTGCCCTCTTCCGGCAGGGCGCGGGCGAACCAGAGCGCGCTATGGCCCGCCAATGTCCCGAACTCCACGACTTTGCGCGCGCCGACCGCCCGGCACAACACCTGGAACAGCCGCCCGACATCCGGCGTAATCTCCCAGCCTGCGGGCATTCCCGCCTCCTGCGCGGCCCGCGTCAGGGCTTTCAGCGCCGCATCTTCCGGCGCAAACAGGTCGGAGGCGTACTCCAGCAGTTCGACAGGCATCGGCTCTATGGGCATGTTTGGATTCTCCTTACCTAACCCCCCGTCCCCCTTCCCTAATTCGCTTCGCAGGGAAGGGGGTGACGACAACGTGTGCGTTCGATTGGTGGCTGCCCTTCCCATGAGCAGGAAAAGCAAGCCTGGTACAGCGGCGAAGGCTCCCGACACCCCCTTCCCTAGCGAGCCTGCGAGCGGGCAGGGAAGGGGGCTGGGGGGTTAGGTCTCCGGCGTCTCCCCGGCGGCATCCAGGCGGCGCTTGGCCTCCGCATAGACATCGGCGGGCAGCGGGCCTTTCGCGGCGATGGCGACGTTCTCGCGCAGATGCGCCGGGTTCAGCGTGCCGACGATGGTCGTGTGGATGTGCGGATGCGAGAGCAGGAAGCGCAGCAGGAAGGCCGTGCGCGACTCGCCCGGCTCTCGGAGTTCGTCCAGCTTGGCCGCCTCGAACTTCTCCCACCGCTCCGTGCCGCCCAGTCCCTCTCCCGGCTCGCCGCGCGCCACGCCGCCCCGGTCAATGATGCCCGCGCCTGCTAGCGCCGCCTGCGTGATGGTATTTTCGTGGCGGCGTTCCAGCGCGGAGTAGGGTATCTGGAAGGTGTCGAACACGCCCCATTCGATATAGGTCGCGATATGGGGCAGGGTGGAAGACGCGCCGATCCAGCGCACCTTGCCCTGCTGCTTCATCTCCTGCAAAGCGGCCACCAGGTCGCCCTGCTCGACCTGCTCCACCGTCGCGTTGTGCAACTGCATGACGTCTACATAGTCCGTCTTCATCCGCTGCAGGCTCTCGTGCAGGCCGCGAAACAGATTCTCGCGCGTCCATTCGTGGGGCGTCTCATCCGTATTCTCATCCTTATAGACGACCTTGCAGCCGCATTTGGTCGCCAGAATGAACTCGCTGCGCCGTCGGCTCAGGTATTTGCCGATGAACTCCTCGCTGCGTCCGTAATCGTTGCTGGTGTCTATGAAGTTGATTCCGGCGTCCAGAACCGCGTTCAGGATCGTATCGGCCTGTTCCTCGGTGACAGGGCGTCCGCCCCAGATGCGCGGGCCGCGCACCTCCATTGCGCCGTAGCCGAGCGCAGTGACTTCCAGGCCGGTGCGCCCCAAGCGGCGTTTCTCCAGTGTCGCCATGCGTTGTTTCTCCTTCCTTGTGATGATAGGCATCTTGCATACGACTGCCTTTCGCGTCCGTGAGGACGCTTGGCCGCAGGCCACCGAGACGGGTACTTTCAGTACCCGGCTACGTTATTGCCTCCCGGCCTCGGCGTGCCAGCGCCAGCGCAGAAACTCGATCTGCGCGGCGTGCTGGATGTCGTGTTCGACCATCTCGGTGATGATCCGGGCCAGCGTCAGCGTCATGCCTTCCCATTCCGTCGGCGTATCGAAAGCCGCTTCCGGCAGTCGGGTCAGGGCCGCGTTCCACTCCGCGCCGATCTGTTGCAGCCAGGCGACCAGGCCCGGCCAGTCGTCCGGGGCCGGAACCGAGGCGAAATCGAACTCCTCCTGCGTCCGCGCCTTGCCGCCGGAGAGAAGCGGGAGCGTCAACT
>DASRGL010000097.1:0-3333 GCA_035651115.1 Chthonomonadaceae bacterium | reverse complement strand
GATGACCAGCCAGAGCAGTATGGTTGGGTCATGCATATTTGACGACCACGCTTTCGACGACATCAGCGACATGCTCGCACGCATCCATCGCGATCTCGACCCGGTCGTAGACTTCTTTCCATTTGATGACCATCAGCGGATCGGGATTGGGAGCGTTGAACAGGGTGGCAAGCGCCTCCCGGTACGCATGATCGCCCTGGTTTTCGGCTTCGTGAACGCGGATAAAAGCCCCGTTGAGCGACACGCGGCCGCGCGCGCGGCGCACCGCGCCGACCGTCTCTCGCGTCGCCTCGACAAGCTGCACGAGCAGGCCGACCAGAGGTTCCAGGTCGGGACGTGGGGCCGTCAGTTTATAGAGGGTGAGTCGGGCTGCCGCCGATTCGATGGCGTCGGTGATGTCGTCCAGGCCGCTGGAGAGCGCGTGCAGGTCTTCTTTGTCGAGCGGCGTCACAAACGTCGAGTAGATCTTATTGGAAAGTTGATGAGTCAGTTCGTCCGCCTCATGCTCGATCTGCTTGATCGCCTGTGCAAGTTCGGAAACGCGGGCAAAGTCCTGCGAGAGCTGGTGGAACGCCTGCGCGGCGCGCTGCGCGGCCTCGGCCTGCGCCTCCAACAGGTCGTAGAACACAGGGTCTTGCCCGAAAAGTCGCAACATCCAAACCTCCTGAGCAAAGTGAGTCCAGTTCGGGGTTTATGAAAGACTCCCTCTACTATTTTACTCTCTGTGAGGATATTCACGACTCTTCGGCGCTCATTTTGTCTTGGCGTAGCCCAGGCGCGCGCGCAGATCGCCGAGGACCTCCTGCGCCACCGCCGTGACCTCCGGCGTGAAATTGCCGGACGTCTGCCAGATGCCCGCTTTGCCGAACCGCCGGAACTGCTGCCTGCCGGTGGCTTCGTGCTTATCGAAACTGCGGGCCTCCACGATGCGCTGAAGTTCCTCCTGGCTTGGCGTCGGAACACCCAGGAACTCCGCGCACCGGGCCAGGTTCTCTACCGGCTGTGCCAGCATCTCTTCGTAGCGCACCTGGATGCGGAGATCGGAGGCCACCAGGTCGTATCCGCTTACGGACATGCTGAAATCCTTGCGGATGTGTTCTGCGGTGCTGCGGATACGTTCCAGGCTGAGTTCCTGTCCGAACTTCGCGGCATTGAAGGTGGGGTTCCAACTGCCGGGGCGCTGCATATCAATATAGGAGTCGAGGATATCGAAAGGATCGCGCAGGAGCAGGAGGTAGCGCGAGCGCGGGAAGACCTCGCTGAAGAAGGGGCAGAGCGAGGGCGCATTGACATCCTTGATGACCAGCTTCGTGTCCAGGCCGAGGTCGCCGTAGCGCGCTTTGGCGACGGCGAGGAAGAGATGTCTGGCTCCCTCCGTCCAGACGGCGCGATAGGCATTGGAGAAGAAGGCTCCGTCCCGATTTAGATCGCCGGGGTCTTTGTAGAGATGATAGAACACCTCGAAGTAGGGTTCGTGCCAGACGCGGGTGTCTTCGAGATGGCTAAGCAGTTCTAGCAGCCAGGTAGACCCGGAGCGTCCCGCGCCGAAGATCCAACACAGATTGGCGTCGTCTATCGGTTTAGCATAGATTTTGAGCGCGGCCCCCAACCGCTTGATACGTTTTTGCAGGTGCGACATAGCGCCTCTCCCTCCCCTAGAAAACCCGTCGCGGCAGTTGAAACTGCACCTGCAAAAGCAGCCCTCACCCCCAGCCCCTCTCCCACGCTGCGGGAGAGGGGAGAGGTAGGGGCGCTGCTTGCTGCGTCCTGAGTCGGCGCTTTTGCAGGCGCGAATTCATTCGCCAGGCGCTCTTCATGTTGGCTCAGGAAAACGGGATTTCCTTCCTGGCCGGAGAGCCGCTACTCTGGATGGGCTTGCGCCACGCGGAGGGATTTTGCTATGATAGAGATATGAAAGCCGACTCTTCTGCGGCGCGCGACGCGGCTGCCGCTCCTCCTGGTCTGGTCTCGCCTGCGGCAGGCGCGCACTCCGATGACACGGCGATTGCCGTACAAGGCGCGACTCTGCGCGGCATCACGCTGCGCTCCCTGCTGCTCGGTCTGCTGCTCACCATTCCGAACACCTTCTGGATCACCGTCGTCGAAGTCCGCTGGTACACGCTGGACGGAACGAGCCTGCCGCTGTTCATCACGCCGATCTTTTTCCTGTTCTGGCTGGTCGCGCTGAATCTAACCGTGCGGAAACTGCTCCCGCGCGCCGCCCCGCGCCTGACTCTCTCGCAGGCGGAACTGCTCACCATCTATATCTTCCTCGTCGTCGGCACGCTGCTGGCCGGACACGATATGTTTCAAAACCTGTTCGGGGCCATCGCGCACGCCGACCGCAAGGCGACCCCGGAGAACAACTGGAAAAATCTGTTCTTCGCGTTCCTGCCCTCGTTCTGGTTGGTGCGCGATCCGCTCGCCATCAAAGCCTACTATCAGGGCAATGTTTCGCCCTACGACCCGCGCTACTGGGAGCCGTTCGTCGGACCGCTGCTCTGGTGGGGGCTGTTCATCGGCACGCTCATCGGCGTCTGCCTCTGCCTGAACATCCTGATTCGCACGCAGTGGAGCGACCACGAGCGGCTGGCCTTCCCGATAGTCCAGTTGCCGATGGCGATGACGGAGGAGAGCGGCGGCGCGGGAACGCAGGGCGCGAAGCTGTTTTCCAGCCGCATGATGTGGGCGGGCTTCCTGCTGGCCGCGACGATAGACATGATTAACGGCCTGCACTATCTGTTCCCCTCCTGGCCGTTCCTCTCTCTCGTCAAGCTCTACAACGTCGGGCAGTATCTCACCGTGCGGCCCTGGGACGCCATCAGCAATACAAACATCTCCATGTACCCGTTCGCCATCGGCCTGGCCTTCTTTGTGCCGCTCGACCTGTCGTTCTCCTGCTGGTTCTTCTTCGTGGCGCGCAAGCTGTTCCAGGTCTTCGGCGCGGCGACGGGCATGGACGGGCCGGGCAACGCGGGCTTTCCCTACTTCGAGCAGCAGGCGAGCGGGGCCTGGATCGCCTGGGGACTGACCATCGTCTGGGCGCTGCGGAGCCAGTTCCACAAAGCCTGGCAGATCGCCTTCCGGCCCCGGCAGGCGGTCTCCGGCGCGGCGGACATCTCGCGGGCGGAGTGGGCGCTGGCGGGCCAGTATCGCGGCGCGTTTCTCGGCCTGGGCCTCGGCGCGCTCTCGCTGGCCTACTTCTCCTGGCGCATCGGCCTGACGCCCTGGGTCGCCCTCCTCTTCTTCGGCCTCTATTTTCTGCTGGCGCTCACCATCACGCGCGTCCGCGCCGAACTCGGCACGCCGCACGAGATCTATTTCGTCAATCCC
>DASRGL010000096.1:0-7363 GCA_035651115.1 Chthonomonadaceae bacterium | reverse complement strand
GTTATCGAGCGCGGCCTGGAACGCGGCGGTCTCGCCCCGGCGCAGCAGCGAGTCGGGGTCGTCGCCCTCCGGCAGGCGGGCCACGCGCACCTCCGCGCCCTCCACGCCGATAGCTTCCCACACGGACGCGCCGCGCAGGGTCGCCCGGATTCCCGCCGCGTCGCCATCGTAGCAGATGATGACGTGGGGATTGTAGCGGGCCAGCATCCGGGCGTGTTCCTCGGTCATGGAGGTTCCCAGCGTGGCGACGCACTGCGTGAAACCGGCCTGGTGCGCCGTGATGACATCCACGTAGCCCTCGACAAAGACCGCCGGGGTGTCGCCGCTCAGTTTCTTGCGCGCGAAATAGAGGCCGTAGAGCGTGCGGGACTTGTCGAAGAGGGCCGAGCCTTCCGAGTTGAGATACTTGGCCGGGTCGTCGCCCATCGCCCGCCCGCCGAACGCGATGACCCGCCCGCTCACGTCATGGATGGGAAACATCAGGCGGTTGCGGAAGGCGTCGTAGTACCCTCTCCCCTCCTGCTGCCGCACCTTGATCAGGCCGATCTTCGCCGCGAGTTCCAGATTGGCCCGCTTCTGCTGCAAGTGGAAGACCAGCGCCTCCCAGTCGTCCGGCGCAAAACCGATCTGGAACTTCTCCTGTGTCTCCTTTAGCAGCGCCCGCCGGACGAGATACTCCTGCGCCACCTGGCTCTTTGCCAGCCGCTCCTGGAAGAATCGGACGGCCATCTCGTTGAGCGCCAGCATCTCCTCCCGCTCACTGGCTTTCTCCGGGTTGGCGGCCTTCCGCTCGAACACGATCCCGGCCCGCTTCGCCAGATACTCCAGCGCCTCGATAAACTCCAGGTTCTCCTTCTTCATCACGAAGGTGAAGAGGTCGCCTTTTTCGCCGCACGAGAAGCATTTATAGATCTGTAAGTCCGGCACGACGCTGAACGAGGGCTTTTTGTCCGCGTGGAACGGACACAGCCCGGTCCAGTTCTTGCCGGTCTTCTTGAGGCGCGTGTACTGGCTGACGATCTCGACGAAGTCAGTTCGCGCCTTGATGTCTTCTTTTATATCGCGCAGGTCTCTTTCCATCATTTGAACCACAGAGGCACGGAGACACGGAGGAGTCACGGAGAAAAGCCAGAGAGAATCACAGGCTAAAGTACGCGGCGCCTGATGCCATCACGAAGTACTGCGACATGGAAGTTGAGCAATAATCCTGTTTTCAGTCTGGCAAGCTTCATAATAAGTGAGAAGTTGCGCTTCGTGAATGGGCAGCAGAGCATCCACTGTTTTCAATTCGACTACGACAGCATCCTCCACGACAATATCCATCCGGTAGGCGCAATCTATGCGGACGCCCTTATAAACCACCGGCAACGGAACTTGCCGTTCAAACGCCAATCCCTGCGCCGCCAACTCATGGCATAGGCACTCCTCATAAGCCGATTCGAGCAGCCCCGGCCCCAAAGAGCGATGAACTTCAATCGCACACCCGATGATTCGATCTGTAATGGGGCTTCTCTGCTTTATATCTGCCTTCCCGTCCACTGGCTTTTCCTCTTCTTTTCTCGTTTTTCTCCGTGACTCCTCCGTGTCTCCGTGCCTCTGTGGTTCAAAGTTTATAGATGTCGGTGTATTTGGCGGTCAGGTAGTCCACATAGCAGCGGGAGGAGAGCGGCTCGCCGGTCGCTTTCGGGATGAGTTCGCCGGGCGGGTACTTGCGCCCGTAGCGATGGACGTTCTCGCGCAGCCAGTGCAGGAGCGGCGCGAACTCGCCGCGCGCGATCTGCGCCTCCAGGTCGGGCAGCGCCTTGCGGGCGGCGTGCATCAGTTGGGCGGAGAGGAGATTGCCGATGGAGTAGGTCGGGAAGTAGCCGATGAGTCCGACCGACCAGTGGATGTCCTGCAAAACGCCATGCGCGTCATCCGGCGGCGTCAGGCCGAGATAGTCCCGCATCTTGGCGTTCCAGGCGTCGGGTACGTCGGCGACGGCAAGCTGGCCGGTCAGCAGGCCGCATTCGAGTTCGAAGCGCAGCAGGATATGCAGGTTGTAGGTCACTTCGTCCGCTTCGACGCGGATGAGCGAGGGAACGACCTTGTTGATGGCGCGATAGTAGGCTTCGGCGTCTGCGCCGCCGAGCGCGTCCGGGAAGGTCTGTTGCAGGAGCGGGAAGGCGTAGTGGCAGAAGGCGCGGCTGCGGCCCACCAGGTTCTCCCAGAGGCGGGACTGGCTTTCGTGGACGCCGAGCGAGGCGCCTCCGCCCAGCGGCGAGGCTTCATATTCCGGCGGCGACCCCTGCTCGTACATAGCGTGGCCTGCCTCATGCAGCGAAGCATAGATCGCCTGCGCCAGAAAGTTCGGGTCGAAGCGTGTCGTGATTCGCACATCGTCGCGGGAGAAGTTGGCGCAGAAGGGATGCGCCGCTTCGTCCTGCCGCCCGCGCTGTAGGTCGAAGCCGATAGCCTGCACCAGTTGTAAGGTGATCTCGCGCTGCTTCTGGACGGGGAAATCGCCGTGCAGCAGGCTGTCGTCCACCGGATGTTTGCTGGCGGCGACGGCCTGGGTCAGCGCGACGAGTCCGGGCCGCATCTCCGCGAACATCGCGGCGACTTCGGCCTGCCGCGCGCCCGGCTCGTAGCCTTCCAGCAGGGCGTCATAGATATGCTCTTTGTAGCCCAGGCACTCGGCCGTCTGGCGCGTCAGGTCGAGCATCTTTTCCAACGAGGGCGCAAAGGCCGCGAAATCGCTGTTGGCGCGGGCGCGCACCCAGACCTCCTGGGCCAGTGCGGTATGACGGGCGATCTCGGCGACCAGCGCGGTCGGCAGCTTGGTGGCGCGGTCATAGTCCCGGCGCAGCACCTTCAGCAGCCGCGCGTCGTCGCTGTCAGGAGCCAGCCCGTTGGCTTCGGTCTCGGCCTTCGCCAGCAGCGCGCCTGTCTCCTCGCCCACGAAGAGTTCGTGGATGAACTCGCTCAGCGTGGCGGACTGTTCGGCGCGGGCGGCGGCGGCCCCAGGCGGCATATAGGTCTGCTGATCCCAGCCCAGCAAGCCTGCCGCCTGCCCCAATCGCGCCACCTGCGCCATGCGTCGCTTCAGTTTCGTGAGGCTCTCGCTCATCGGTCACTCCCTGCTATACGTTTGACCTAACCCCCCGTTCCTGGGCGCAGCAAGCAGCGCCCCTACGGATAGGAAAGAGGGTCAGGTCTACTCTCCTACCATCTGCACCACGACCGTGCGCTGGCGCGGGCGTGTGTCGAAATCCAGCGCGACGATCTGCTGCCAGGTTCCCAGTTCCAGACGCCCCGCATTGAAAGGAACGCTGAGAGAAGGGCCGAGCAGGGTCGCGCGCACGTGGGCATGGCCGTTGTCGTCGTGCCAGCGTTCCTCATGTTGATAGACGGCGTCTTCCGGCGCGATCTGCTCGAATACGCGCTGCAAATCCGCCACCAGCCCCGGCTCATACTCGACCGTCGTGAGGGCCGCCGTCGAGCCGAGGATAAAGACGGTTGCTACGCCCGCTTGCAGGCCGCTCTCCGTCACGGCCTGCGCCACCTCCTCAGTGATGTCGCGAATATCGGTATCGCCTCGGGTATCGAAGACGAACCGCGCTGTTTTGACCATGTAGCGTTCCCTTTGCTTCTCAAGCTGGCTCTCATGTGAATTTGTCAACATCTGCTTGATACTTGGTTCACTCTGTGGTATAGTAAAGGGGAGCAACGCCACCGAAGCTGGTTCGATGGCGCTGCCGTGTTACCCACTCACGCTGCCGCTTGCGCGAGCCAGCGATGAGCAGGCAGAGCGCGACTGTGTAGTATGCCGCTCCAACGGCATAGAAACAGCACGCGAGTACATGGTAGATCATAGCTGCCATGTGCTTCCCCTTCTTCGGGGCGGTTGTCGTACGGACTGTGCTACATCACAGTCCGAACCATGCGGCGCCGCCCTTCGTTTCTTGTGCCGCACTCCCCTATTCTGCCTGCCCCCGCCCGGTCTTGAATTTTCCCGGCAAAACCCGCGACATATTTCTGCGCCTCTTCGGGTATACTAATAGTCAAGATAAGTACAAATTTCGCGCTTTTTCGGACAGAAGTTTGCATTCCGGCGCATCAGCTTCGACAGAATCGTAGAAAGGGAGGGAAAAGCGCGCCGCATCCACCCTCTTCCTGGCGCAGATGCCTGTCCTTTAGCGACGGGCCGACGCATTTCCTGCACAGGGTTGCCCTTTCCCCGGTCATTCACAGGAGCGGCGTTTGCCGGGATGCGTCTGGCAAGCCGGCTCCCTGGGGCCAGGACTCGACGGACTCGCGGTACTCCCTACTAGACTGAGAACGGAGAGGCATCATAAGGCTTATGGCACTGCTCGAAACGCTTCCCGAAGAAGTGGAAAACAGCCTGCGCGAACTCCGACAACAGGCGCAGAACGACTCGAACGGCAGCACGAACGGCGACGGCAAAACGCCCGCACTCCCTGCTCCCTCCGAACCGACTCCGCTATCGGAGGAAGAATCCCCGCAAAAAGACGAGGACGTACTCAACCTCGAGGAGAAGCCCATCGCCTTCGCCACCGACATCAACGCGGAAGGCGTCTTCGGCCCGGAATGGCTCGTCGCGGATAACGAGCAGGTCTACGTCTTCTCGCCCAACGGCGGCAAGCACGCGCACCTGCGCCACGCCGTCCCCATCCAACGCATCAAGGAAGTCAAGGCGGAGATGGGCGTCGGCAACGGCCTGCTGGAGGCCCGCACCGATACCGAGACCATCCGATTGGTGCGTTTCTCGCAGGCCGCCGTCGCGGAAGCCAACACGGTCGCGCGGCAGCTGAACGCCCTGGCGAAAGGGGAGACGCCCAAGCCGGAGAGCCTCGAAGAGAAGCGCAAACACTGCCCGCGCTGCAAGCGGCGGCTGCCGGACGATAGCGAGGTCTGCCCCGCCTGTGTCAACAAGCGGGCCGTGATGCTGCGCCTTTTCCAGTTCCTCGCGCCCTATAAGTGGCAGGCCATCGGCAGCGTCGCCATCATCCTGAGCATGACCACGCTCGAACTCGCGCCGCCCTACGTCGGCGGGCGTATCGTGGATACGCTGATGCGGCAGCAGGCCCGCGCGACGCCCTCGATGACGCCCCTCTTCGAACTGGTCGGCATTCTGGCGACCCTGCGCATTCTGGCGGCGGGCTTCCAGTACGCGCAGCGCCGCCTGAGCGCCTGGCTTGGCGCGCGGACGCTGATGGACATTCGCATCACCCTCTACAACAAGTTCAATCAGCTCTCGCTTGGCTACTACGACAAGCGCAGCACCGGCTCGGTCATGGCGCGCATCACCAACGACGCCGACAATCTCTGGGACTTCCTGACGGACGGCATCCCCTGGATGCTCAACAACACGCTCACGCTGGTGGGCATCGGCCTGATTCTGCTGCAAATGAACTGGCAGTTGGCGCTGCTGACGATGACGCCTGGCCCCTTCATCTATATCACCACGCGCTGGTTCATGCCGCGCGCCCGCCGCAAGTGGCATCACGTCTGGCATCGCATCAGCAAGATGTACTCCGCGCTGAGCAGCACGCTCAACGGAATGCGGGTCGTCAAGGCGTTCGCGCAGGAAGACCGCGAAGTGGGCCGCTTCCGCGACCGCAACCGGCAGGTCTTCGAGGCCAGTTATGCCGCCAACTCCCTCTGGGCGACCTACTGGCCGATCATCGGCCTGCTGATGAGCGTCGGTTCCTATATCATCTGGCTCTACGGCGGCTACAAAGTCATGCACCACGTCATGACCATCGGCACGCTGACCGCCTTCAACGGCTATCTGTGGCAGTTCTACGGCCCGTTCCAGAACTTCAGCCGCGTGCTGGACTGGTCTACCCGCTCCATGACCGCCGCTGAGCGCGTCTTCGAGGTGCTGGATACCGACCCGGACATCCAGGATGCGTCCCAGGCGGTCCCGATGCCGGAGATGAAGGGCCGGGTGGAGTTCGAGAACGTGGCGTTCACCTACGACAAGGCCAAGCGCGTTCTCGACGAGTTCAACCTGACGGTGGAGCCGGGCGAGATGATCGGGCTGGTCGGGCATAGCGGCGCGGGCAAGTCCACCATCATCAACCTGCTGGCCCGTTTCTACGATGTGACCGAAGGCTGCATCAAGATTGATGGCATGGACATCCGCAAGATCAAGCAGGACGACTTCCGCCATCAGTTCGGCATTGTGTTGCAGGAGCCGTTCCTGTTCCCCGGCACGATCCGCGACAACATCGCCTATGCCAAGCCGGACGCGAACATCGAGGAGATCATGCGCGCGGCGAAAGCGGCCAACTGCCACGAGTTCATCATGAAGTTCCCGGATGGCTACGATACGCAGGTCGGCGAGCGCGGACAGCGGCTCTCCGGCGGGGAGCGGCAGCGTATCTCCATCGCTCGCGCCATCCTCCACAACCCCCGCATCCTCATCCTCGACGAGGCGACGGCCAGCGTAGACACAGAGACGGAGAAGCAGATACAGGAGGCCATCGCCCGCCTGGTGCAGAACCGCACGACCTTCGCCATCGCGCACCGGCTTTCCACGCTGCGCCATGCTAGCCGCCTGGTGGTGATGAAGGAGGGCAAGATGGCCGAGTGCGGCACGCACGATGAACTGATGGAGCAGGATGGCGTCTACGCCAACCTGGTCAAAATCCAGAACGAGGTCAACAAGATTCGCGCCGTGTAGTGTTGGTTTGATGTATTTCCGTTTCGAGGTTCGTCTGGCAGGCCGCGCGCTTCCTATGAACTCGCGCACAACGCAGCAATGAAGAGATCGCCCGGCGCGCTGAAGAACTGTATGCGCGGGAAGTACGGCCTGAAGTCGAAGACAAATATGACGGCAAAGTGATCGCCATTGACGTTGAGACGAGCGATTATGAGAAAGCCGACAACTCTCTGACCGCCGCAGACCGCCTACAGGCAAGACATCCTGAGGAGTGCGCGCACCGGCTTTCCACGCTGCGCCGTGCCAGCCGCCTGGAGGTGAGGCCCTTGTAAAGAGGCGCACAATGCAGCCACGAACGCTCTCGAAGGTTTGGCGAGGCAATCCGGTGTCGGGCGCATTGCGGCGAATTTAGGGTACAATAGGCGGGTTGTACCCCTCCATCCTCATTCGTCAGTCACCTCAAGGAGAAGAGAGCATGGCAACACAGACGCAGCGCGCTCCGGTCACGGAGACCCCGGCCCTGTCCGCACTGCAACGCAAAGACGCCTGGTGGGTCGGGCCTCTGACGTTCTTTATCGTCTTCACCGCATTTGCGATATGGGCGACCTTCCGCGCCTTCCAGAACGACTACTATAATACCTATGACCTGGGGCCGCTCTACCTGTCGCCCTTCTATTCGCCGACCCTCAAGCT
>DASRGL010000095.1:0-6771 GCA_035651115.1 Chthonomonadaceae bacterium | reverse complement strand
CCTGCGTGGGCATTGGGCGCGGGGCGTCAGGCGGTGGGGATTGGCGTTGGGGCCTCTGCATCGCCCGGAATCGCTCCTATCCATTGATTGGGGCCGCTATAAACTGTTCTGCTTCAGAAACGCGCGGACCTCCGCGCGGGTGGGCGCG
The DNA here is from genome assembly GCA_035651115.1 of Chthonomonadaceae bacterium. Lineage (GTDB taxonomy): Bacteria > Armatimonadota > Chthonomonadetes > Chthonomonadales > Chthonomonadaceae > DASRGL01. The sequence continues at coordinate 6,623 of DASRGL010000095.1, read as the reverse complement.
CCCTCCATCGGGCCTTGCTGCGTGACCGCCAGCGCGCCGACGGCATTGGCGAAAAGCCCGGCCTCCCGCAGAGGCATCCCTTCCCGCAGGGCGACCGTGAAGCCCGCGCAGAAGGCGTCACCCGCGCCGGTCGGGTCCACCTCCTCGACCGCAAAGCCGGGAACGGCGATCTCCTCGTCCCGGTGGAAGATCCGACAGCCGGCGGCTCCCTGCTTCAAAACGACGATCTTCCCCCCCGCTGCCAGCTTCCGACAGCCCGCCTCATCGCTGGCCTCGCCGGTGAACAGCATCGCCTCGTCCCGGCTGGGCAGGAACACATCGGCCCGCTCCAGAACCGGGCGGCAGAGCGCGCGTATCTCCTCGCCGCTCAGCACTTCGGGCCGGATATTCGGGTCGAAGCTGACCTTTGCGCCGTCGGGCAGGCAGGCCATCGCCCGCAGGCACGCCTCCCGTGCCGACTCGCAGACGGCCAGATTGCAGCCCGTCAGATGCAGCCATTGCGCCGCCCGGAAGTAGTCAGAGGGAACGTCCTCCGGCCCCAACTGCCCCGCCGCCGCGTGCCGCCAGTGGAAGAGAAATCGGCGGCTGCCGTCTCCGAAGTAGGCGACGAACGCGACGCCCGTGCTATGGTCGGGCAGGATTTTGACGCGCGAGCAGTCTACGCCGTCACCCTGCAAGCGGGCCAGCAGCAGGCGTCCGAAATCGTCTTTGCCGACGGCCCCGATAAACCCTGCCGAATGCCCCAGGCGCGCGACCGTGTCAATGTAGATGGGCGTATCGCCGCTGGGGAACGGCCCGATGAAGGTTCCCGGCCTGTCGAGCGGCTCGTCGCGGTACGCCCGCATGACCTCGACGAGCATGTTGCCGAGCGAGACGACCTCCGGCGCATCCCTCCCCTCTCTCAAGTCTGGGAGAGGGGACGGGGGTGAGGGCCGTTTCTCCTCCCTCACAGTCCGCCCTCGCTCTCGATGATGTAGGGGCAGAGGCGGAAGTTGTCGCAGTCCACGCCGCGCAGGTTCGCCAGATGCTCGGCGGCAAGCTGCGCCGGGATGATGTCTATGAGAAACTGCCAGGCCGCCGGAATAGAGGGCAGGTTGAACACCAGGTCGCCCGTGTCTGCCGGAACGTGCTGCCCGATGACCATGACCTTCGCGCCATAGCGCCGCACGTCCGCCGCCAGCGCCATATCCTGCTCGCGCAGCTGCGCGCCGTCCAGCCAGAGACCGATGCGCGCGCCCGGAGATAACATCTCCTGCGGGCCGTGCCGGAATCCGCCGGTCGTCAGGGCCGTCGCAGGGGCTTTCGCGGCCTCCTCCCAGAGCAGTTCCGTCTCATGGCAGCTTGCCAGGCTCGCGCCGCGCGCCAGGAAGTAGGTCGGCGCATCGGGCGTGAACCAGTCGCTCTCGGCGATCTGCTGCTGCCAGCCCCCTATCGCGCGCCCGGACGCCGCCAGCGCGGTCTTGAGCGTGCTTCCCAGATCGGCGTGCAGTTCCCGCAGGGCGGCGCTCGCCAGCAGCCCGCCGACGAGAGGCAGGGCCGAGTACATGGTGATGGAGACGTTGTGATCGAAAGCGGCGGCCAGGCGCAGGGTCACGTCGGCGGCGTGGGCCAGCGGGCTGTCGGGCGTATTCGTGATGCCGATGATCCGCGCGCCGCTGCGCTGCGCCTTCTCGATCAGGCCGACGATCTCCACGCTCTTACCGCTGCGCGAAAGCATTATCAGGGCGGAGTTCGGCGCAAGCGCGGCGAAATGGAGCAGTTCGGAGGCGTCCACAAGAGAGGCGGGGCGACCTGCCGCCTGGAAGAAGGCGAGGACGGCCATGCCCGCGTGCCAACTGCTGCCGATTCCGGTGATGGTGACATGTTCGGCCTCGCGGACGATCTGCGCCGCCTTGTCCAGCGCGGCGCGGCCCGGCCCCAAAGTGTGGTTCAGGGAAAGCGTGAGTTCCTGCGGCTCGGCCAGGATGTTTTTGAGCAACTCGGTCATTAGGTGGGCCTCCTCTTATGCGCGAAGGGTTTATCCCGTCGTGGCCTGCGGCGGGGCTATTCTCTGGCAGACCCGGATTTTCTCTGCGACCAATCGAGAGACCGCTTCCATGCCTTTCGGGAAGGTCTTGCGCAGATCAATCTCGTCGCTATCGCACAGCGCCTCCTTGACCGTGCGGACGAACGTATCCTTGATCTCGGTGGCGAAATTGATCTTGGCGATGCCGCGCTGGATCGTCGCCTGCCACTGCGCGGGCGAGAGGCCGGAGCCGCCGTGCAGCACGAGCGGCCTATCCACCGCCTGCCGTATCGCCTCCAGTCGCTCCAGGTCGAGGGCCGGGGCGCGCTTATAGAAACCGTGCGCGTTGCCGATGGCGACCGCCAGCAGGTCTACGCCCGTCTGCTCCACGAAACGCTGCGCCTGTTCCGGCGTGGTCATGCCTGGCTCGTCAGCGTCCGACTGGCCCAGCTTCGGGATATAGCCCAATTCGGCCTCGACCGCGACGCCCGCCCGATGCGCCTCCTCGACGACCTGTCGGGTCAGCCACACGTTTGTCGCGAAGTCTTTCTCGCTGGCATCTATCATGACCGAGTCGTAGCCCACCGCGATGCAGCGGCGTATCAGGTGCAGGTCCGTCGCATGATCGAGGTGCAGCCAGGCTTGCACACGCTTTTCCGCAGCCGCCGCCTTCGCCATCGCTGCCGCCAGAGGGACGCCAAGATAGTCCAGCGTCGAGGGCGAGGTCTGCAGGATGATCTCGCTGCCCGTCTGCGCGGCGGCGTTCAGGACGGCCAGCAGCGTTTCGGCATTGTAGAAGTTGGTGGCGAGCAGCGCCGTGCCGGAATCGCGGTGGGCGCGCACCGATTCGAGGAACGTCATTCTATCCTCTCCTGCAACTGGCCGCGCACGCCTCCCGACACGCCGAGACTGGCGCAGGCGCAGCGCGTTCCCAACAGCAGGCACGCAGGAACGTCCTTACCGAGCAGCCAGGCGCGCACGAACCCGGCGTCGAAGTTGTCGCCTGCGCCCACCGCGTCCACGACGTTTATCGGGCCGTTCGCGCCCTCCGTCGCGGCGATATGCCAGCGTTGCCCCTTATGGAAGGCCGTAGCGCCGTCGCCGCCGCGCTTGACGACGACCAGCGGCCCGAACTCCGCCAGCCGCTTGCCCGCCTCCTCCACGTCCGCCGCGCCGGAGATCGCCAGCGCCTCGGCCTCGTTCGGCAGGAAGACATCCACGAGCGGCAACAGGTCATGGACGCCTTCCCAGCGGTTCTCCGGGTCCCAGTTCGTGTCCATCGAGACAGTCAGGCCCGCCGCCTTGCAGCGTTGCAGCCAGGGCTTCCAGTGGCCGCGCAGCCGATTGAGAAGGAAGAGGCTGGCGTGATGCCAGTGGCGGCAGGCCGTGAGCAGGTCATCGGTCAGGGCTTCGGGCGGCGTCGCGTCTATCGTGCCGGAGTAGGTCAGGGTCGCGCGGTCGCCGTCCGGCTTGACCAGCGCCAGTCCGAGGCCCGTCTTCATGCCCGGCGGGCGCGTCACGCGGCGCATGTCCACGCCGACCGCTTCCAGACCCTCGTAGAGGCTCTTGCCGAACACGTCCTCTCCGACCGCGCCGAGAAGCCCGACCTTCCCGCCGAGTTTGGCGAACTGGCTGGCGAAGATGGTCGCCGACCCGCCGAGTTCCACCGCGTAGTCGTCTACCATCTGCTCGATCTGATGGAACTGCGGAACCACGTTGCCGGAGACGATCAGGTCCATGCACAGGTCGGCGACGCAGAGAATATCCATACCTAACCCCCCGTCCCCCTTCCCTAAAACGCTGCGCTGGGAAGGGGGTGACCATAGCGCAGGCTCATCTCTCTTTACTACTCCCACTGGAGAGCAAGAAAAGGGAAAAGCCTCCAATTGGAGGCTCCCCCTTCCCAGTGAGCCTGCGAGCGGTTCAGGGAAGGGGGACGGGGGGGGTTAGGTCACCTGTAGATAGGCGGCCTGCGCTGCAATCAGGTCGTCGGCGAGGCGCGTCGCCATCTCCAGCGAACGGACCGCGCCATCGAGGACGAGCGCCTGGATGAACTTGTCCCGGCTGCCCTCTAAAGCGGCGTCCACCACCGTCTCGACCCACTGGTAGCGCGTGGCAAGCGTGCCGACGATGCCCGGCGAGAGAGGCGGCTGCTGAATGGCGCGCAAGCCGGTCCCCTCCGCGATGGCCGGACTTTCCACGATCACATCCGGCGGCAGGTTGGGAACCTGGCCGGTGTTGGGCAGGTTGGCGGAGTAGACCTTGCCGCGCTCGTGTTCGATGGCGTCAATGATGTCCATGACCTGCTCATGCTCGCCGCCGATCCGGTCGAAATAGTCGGCGCGCAGCGGCCCCGGCGCAAGGGCGTCCTCGCGCATCTGCGCATAGCCCTTATCGCCCCAGGAGATGGTATTCTCGAAGCTGTAGGCGTCCACGCCCAGCGTCTTGCCGTAGTATTTGCCGTCGGCGAAGCACTGCGGGAAGAACTCGGTCACGTGCCGGTCGAGGACGGCGGGGAACGCGCCGAACACCCGCAGCAGATGCCAGCTAAAGGGGTTGTCATGCGTGGGATCGCCCGCGCCGGGTTCGGCAGTCCCCGCCTCTGCGAACCGGGTTCCCAGGTCGGAGGGCGGCAGATAGTTCGCCAGCTTCTGCGCGGCGATCTCCTGAAGCTTCGGCAGCATGTCCTGTCCGTGGGCGCGCACCTCTACGAACCAGGTCAGGTGGTTGATGCCGACCGCGCTGTAGCGCAGATCGGAGCGCGGCACGCCGAGCGTATCGGCGAGGAAATGGCCGACATGGAAGACGCCGTGACAGAGGCCGACGACGTTCGCGCCGGTCGCCTTGCGGATGGCGCGGCAGACCGGGGCCATCGGGTTGCCGTAGTTGAAGAAGAGGGCGTTAGGCGCAAGGTCGAGGACATCTTTCGCCACGCCGACCATCGCAGGGATCATCCGCATGGCGCGCGAAGTCCCGCCCGGCCCGACGGTGTCGCCGACGGGATAGTTGAGGCCGTACTTGCGTGGAATAAAGACGTCCTGCTCCCATGCGCGCCTGCCGCCGACGCCGACGGTGCAGATGACGGCGGTGGCCCCTTGGAGCGCGTCGCGCCGATCCACCGACGCGGAGAGTTTGATGGGAGCCGACTTCGCTGCGATCATCTTCCGGGCCAGCTTCTCGGCGACTTCCAGCGCGGCGGGGTCAATGTCCACGAGGGCCAGTTCGTGTTCTTCGCCGCGCAGCACCAGGTCAATGACCAGGCCGCGCGTAAAGGAGGCGCTGCCCGCGCCGATGAGGACGATTTTCTTCATTGGGCGTCTCCTCGGATGGCGGTAGGCTGAACCCTACCGCTAGGGAGCCTTCGGCTCGTCGCCCGCCTGCGCGGGCAGAAATCGGTCTGCCCGCGCAGGCGGGCCGCAGGCGCAACGCGCCCCTTAGCGGTAGGGTTCAGCCTACCGCCATAGAGCATAGTTCGCGGCACGGCAGAGGAAACCCTTCCGAATTCGTGGGAAGGCAAGCGCGGGGTATAATAAGAGCGGACGCGCAAGCAACGCGGGACAGAGGAGGGAGAACGTACCGATGGCGACCAAGTTCAAAGAGGGCGACCGCGTGCAGATCATAGATCGGGAGGCGACGGCGGAGGACGCCAAATCCGGCCTGTTCTACCACCATCTGCGGGGCCTGATCGGAACCGTGCTGAAAGTCTACCCCACCGAAGAAGCCTCGGTCGAGATCGAACTGGAGAGCCTTCCCGAAGCCGTCGCGCAGCGGCATCTGGACGTGCAGGAGCAGATGAAGACGCGCTGGCTGGATGGGCTTTCGGAGGAGGGACGGAATCGGCTGACCGAGAAGGAGCGCGATTTCCGCCTGCGCTATACCGTGCTGGTGGCAGTGAAAGACCTGACCGCGCCGGGCAAGCGCGCGGTCACCGCCGCGCCGCCGAAGGCCGTCGCTACTGCCCCGGCAGCTGCCGTGAAACCGGCCCCCGTCAAGGCGGAGGAAGCGCCGCGCCGCCCGACCAGCGCAGACTACGATGCCGCCGAGGAAGCCTATTTTCAGAGCCGCCAGCGCACCGGTGGCGAGTAAAAAACGATGGCCGAAGCCGACGAGACACTCGAACTCGAACTGGACCTGGAACGCGCCGGGGCGTCGCCGCGCCCGCCCCTCGAACCGGGCCTCAGCCCGGCGCTGAACGACGTGCTGGAAGGCTTTCTCCAGTTCCTCAAGCTTGCCAAGAATGCGGCGGCGCACACGGTGCGCGCCTATCGCGCCGACATCGCGCAGTTCCTCGGCTATGTGGAGACGCATCCCGAACTGGGGCCGGGCCGTCTCTTCTACGTGCAGCGCGCCCATGCCCGCGCCTTCCTCTCCGACTTGCAGCAGGGCGAGTACAAACGCACGTCGCTGGCCCGCAAACTCGCCTCCCTGCGCGCCTTCTGCCGCTGGGCCTTGAAGCAGGGCTATCTCGAAGCCGACCCGACCATCGGCCTGCTGACCATCAAGCAGGAGGAGCGGCTGCCCAAGTTCCTGCGCGTGCGAGAGGTCGAAACGCTGCTCAGCGCGCCGGATGCCTCCACGCCGGACGGCCTGCGCGACTGGGCGCTGATGGAACTGCTCT
>DASRGL010000094.1:0-13729 GCA_035651115.1 Chthonomonadaceae bacterium | reverse complement strand
CACGGCGCATCTGCCAGAAAGAGGCAAAATCGCGACATGATTTTTGCGGGGTAGATTCCTGCAGGGGCGAACCTGCGGAGAGTGAAAATAAGCGCCGGGAATTGGGAACAAAACCGAACGCCGCCACGTCTTGTCTTCGGTGCATATTGTATGGCCGATTGAATCGCGCCGACCGGGCAGTATAGTGCTTTTTGCGGTTGAAATGGCCGCACGCTATCCGGCGTTGCAGACAAGGCGGCAGTCTGGCAGCCCTCACGCACGGAACGCGGATCCTTCGCCATCAGGGAGAGCAGAATCGTGTTTCCGCAGGAGAGTTCTGAGGAGAGCAACGGAGAGGGCGTCAACCGGCGACATCTGGAATTTCTGGCTGAGGCGGACGCGATCCTTGTCAGTTCACTGGACTACGAAACGACCCTGACCAATGTAGCGCATCTGGCCGTGCCGAAGTTAGGGGACTGGTGCGCTGTAGATATTCTGGAAAGCAGCGGCGCGATTCGCAGTCTGGCCGTTGCGCATGTTGACCCGGCCAAAGTCGCGCTGGCGCGCACGATACGCCAGCGTTATCCGCCTGATCCGAACGCGCCGACCGGCGTTCCTAACGTGCTGCGTACCGGCAAAACGGAGCGCAGGGTCGAGATTCCCGACTCGCTGCTGGAGGCCAGCGTTCGCGACCCTGAACAGTTACGCCTCATCCGCGAACTCGGTTTGAAATCCTACATGTGCGTGCCTCTGGTCGCGCGCGGGCGGACGCTGGGGGCCATCACCCTGATCTCCGCCGAGTCGGGACGCCGCTACACCGCCCAAGATCAGAAGTTTGCCGAAGACCTGGCCCGCCGCGCGGCGCTGGCCGTAGACAATGCGCGTCTCTATCGCGAGGTGCAGACGCAGCGCCGGCGTCTCGATGCGATCCTTGCCAGCGTCCCCGGCGTCGTCTGGGAAGCCTGGGGCCAGCCGGACGACGCCACGCAGCGCATTGATTTCGTCAGCGACTATGTAGAGAAGATGCTGGGCTATAGCGTCGAGGAGTGGCTGACGACTCCCAACTTCTGGCTCACCATCGTCCACCCCGAAGACAAGGCGCGCGCCGCGCAGGAAGCCGCCGCCACTTTTGCCAGCGGCAGGCCCGGCATCAATCGGTTTCGCTGGATCGCAAAGGATGGCCGCGTCCTCTGGGTGGAGTCGCAGTCTACCATCATTCGGGATGAAACGGGCGCGCCTATCGGGATGCGCGGCGTCACGATGGACATCACGGAGCGCAAAGAGGCCGAGGAGAATCTGCGGCGCAGGGCGCTGGAACTGGCTCGTATGGCCCGCGCGCTGGAGCGCAGCAATCAGGAACTCGACCAGTTCGCCTATATCACCTCGCACGACCTCCGAGCGCCTCTGCGCGGCATCGCCAATCTGTCGCGCTGGATCGAGGAAGACCTGGGCGAGAACCTGACCGAGGAGACGCGCCAGCAGCTCGAGCTGATGCGCGGGCGGGTGAATCGCATGGAGGCGATGATCGAGGGGATTCTAGAGTACTCGCGGGTCGGGCGTGTCGCCATCAAGCTGGAGCGGGTAGATGTCGGCGCGCTGCTTTCCGAGATCGTGGACCTGCTGGCTCCGCCGCCCGGATTTACCGTCGAGATCGCGCCGGGAATGCCGGTTCTGGTGACAAAAAAGATTCGGCTGCAACAGGTCTTCCAGAACCTTATCGGCAATGCTCTCAAGCATCATCATCGCCCGGAAGGGCATATCCGGGTCTCCGTGCAGGATGCCGGTGAGTTCTACGAGTTCGCGGTCACAGACGATGGGCCGGGCATCGCGCCGCAGTACCATGACAAAGTCTTCGTCATCTTTCAGACGCTGGAAGCCCGCGATAAGGTGGAAAATACGGGGCTGGGCCTCTCGCTGGTCAAAAAGATCGTGGAGAGTCAGGGCGGCACGATCTGCCTGGAGTCCGCCGAAGGCGCGGGCGCGACATTTCGATTCACCTGGCCGAAGCTGCCGGAGGGAGGAGAGTGAGATATGCCGAAAAAAGTTCTGAACATCCTGCTGGTGGAAGATGACGAACTGGATGTCATGAATGTGCGGCGGGCTTTCCAGAAAAACAACATCGCGAACCCGCTGCATGTCGCCTCCAATGGCGTCGAGGCGCTGGAGATGCTGCGCGGCAACGGAAACGGCGCGTCGGCGATCCCACCGGAAAGGCGGATCATCCTACTCGACCTGAATATGCCGAAAATGGGAGGCATCGAGTTCCTGCGCGAACTGCGGGCCGACCCGGAACTGAGGCCGATCCCGGTCATCGTGCTGACCACCTCAGACGAGGAGCGAGACAAAGTCGAGGCTTACAGGCTGAATGTGGCCGGATATATCCTCAAGCCCGTCACGCTGGCGAGCTTTGTGGAGACGATGGCGACGCTCAACAAATACTGGACTCTGAGCGAACTGCCATGAGCGAGCCATTTGCTATCATGCTGGAGGAAGACCTACATCTGCTCGTCGTAGACGACGACGCTATAGACCGCATGGCCGTGCGCCGCGCCTTGAAAGCCGCCGGGATCAGGGCCGACATTGCGGAGGCCGATACGCGCGCCTCGGCGATGGCGCTGCTGGAAGCCCATGACTTCGACTGCGCCCTGCTCGATTTTCAACTCCCGGACGGCGACGGACTGGAGGTGCTGCGCCAGGCGCGCGACGCGGGAGTCGCGACGCCCATCGTCATGCTGACCGGACACGGCGACGAGCAGATCGCGGTCGAACTGATGAAGGCGGGCGCGGCGGACTATCTTGCCAAGAGCCGGTTGACTCCCGCAAGCCTGGCGCAGTGCCTCCAGACGGTGATGCGCGTCCACAAGGCGGAGAGGCAGGCCCGGCAGGCGGAACAGGCGCGGCGCGCCAGCGAGCATCGTCTCTCCACCACGCTCAAGAGCATCGGAGACGCCGTGATCGCGACGGACACCGACGGCTGTATCACCTTTATGAACCCGGTGGCGGAGACGCTGACGGGCTGGACGCAGGCCGAGGCGGTCGGCAAAGACCTGCAGGAGGTCTTTATCGTCCTCAATGAGACGACGCGCCAGCCGGTGGAGGCTCCGGCGCTGCGCGTGCTGCGGGAAGGCGCGATCGTCGGGCTGGCGAACCACACGATTCTGATCGCGAAGGATGGGAGCGAGTATCCCATTGACGACAGTGGCGCGCCCATTTGGGATGAGGAGGGCAAGCTGCTTGGCGTGGTGCTGGTGTTCCGGGACATCAGCGAGCGCAAGCGCGCGGAGGAGGCGCGGATGCAAACCCACCTCCAGATAACGGCTCTGAACCAGAAACTCCTGCGGGCGATGATCGAGACGCACCATCGCGTGCGCAACAGCCTGCAGTTCGTCGCCGCGATGGTAGATATGCTGGCGATGTCGTCCGGGGAGAGCATCAGCCCGCAGGAACTCAAACAGATCGGGATGCACATTCATACGCTGGCGGTCGTCCACAGCCTGCTGACGGAGCAGGCCAAGCGCGACGGCGAGGCGCGTTATGTCTCCGCCCATGAGATACTGGAACGGCTGCTGCCCATCCTGCAGGACATGGCGGGGCCGCGTCCCCTGCGCTTCGATATTCAGGAGGCCCGCCTGACGGCGGATCAGGGAACCTCTCTGCCTATCATCGTCAACGAACTGGTCAGCAACGCGCTCAAGTACGGCAGGAATGAGATCGGCATCTATCTGTCTGCCGAGGACGGCAAAGCCATTCTGGAAGTCTGCGACGACGGGCCGGGCTTCCCGGAGGGCTTCAATCCGAAAACGGCGGCCCATACCGGCCTGGAACTCGTGCAGAACCTGAGCCAATGGGACCTGAAAGGCAAAGTCGCGTTCGAGAATCGCTCCGAAGGAGGCGCGTGCGTTCGGGTCACGATCTCGCTTCCTGCGGAGGTCGCGGCCTGCTGAATCGCGCCGAACGCTCCCCGCGCATCCGGGGGCGATAGATCTCCTCGTACAGCACCTTCATGATGGCGCAGAGCGGCGTCGCCAGCAGAATGCCGAGCGGCCCCAGCAGCGCCCCCATCGCCACCACGCAGAAGAGTACGGACACCGAATGCAGCTTCAGCGTCGAGGCCATGATGCGCGGCACGAGCAGGTTGTTTTCTATCTGCTGCACCAGCAGGAAGAGCGCCAGCACCCGAAACGCTTTCGCGGGATCGTCGGCCAGCGTGACCAGGAAGGGCGGAATGGCGGTAAGGATGGGGCCGATAGTCGGGATCGCCTCTCCGATGCCCGCGAGGATGCCGAACAGCAGCGGCGAGCGCACGCCCAGCGCCCAGAGGCCCAGCCCGCACAGCACGCCAATGGTCAGCATCATGATCAAGGTCGCCCGCACCCACGCCTGCACCTGCTGCCGGATGCGCAGCAGCACGCGCAGCCCCTTTTTGCGATAAGCTCTCGGCAGGGAGAAGAGGAAGCCGCGCACGAGCGGATGCGGGTCGGCGACCGTGTAGAGCGTGATGACGAAGATGAGGAAGAGGCTGAACAGCCCATTCAGCAGGTTGAGCGAGTAGCGTCCGATCTGCGGCAGGAAACTCTGCCCGAACGCAAGGAGTCGCTGTTTGATGTCTATCGCCTCCAGCTGGTCGCGCAGGAACGGATACGCCTGGGTCAGCTTCTCGGCTCGCTGCTGCAAGCGGGCGGCATAGTCGGGAACCTGTTCCAGCAGCTCGCTCGCTTCGGTCATCAGGGGAGGAATGGCGTAGTAGCCCGCCAGTCCGACGGCGATCAGCAGCGCCAGCACGATGATGCCGACCGACAGGCCGCGCGACAGGCCGTGCCGGTCCAGCCAGCGTATCGGCGGGTCAAGAACGAGCGCGAACAGAAACGCGACGGCAAAGACCAGCACCGTGACGATAACGGCGTCTATGAAGCGCCAGACGATATAGACGCCCAGCGCCCAGAAGACCAGATTGCGCAGGTTGGTGACGCGGACTTGCAGTGGCGGCCCCGGCATTCGTCGCTCCTTTGTTCCCCCTCTCCCAAGTTTGGGAGAGGGGGCTAGGGGGTGATGGCAGAAGCCCACTCCCCTACATAAAGGACTTCTTCTTCGATCCGCACGCCAAAACGCTCCCAGACGCGCGCCTTCACGATCTCCGCCAGGGCGCGGATGTCGGCGGCGGTCGCGCCGCCCCGATTGACGATGAAGTTGGCGTGTTTGGGCGAGATGGCCGCGCCTCCGATCGCCAGTCCCTTGCAGTCGCACGCCTCGGAAAGATAGGCCGTCGGCACGACTCCGGCCTGCTTCATCGGCGCGGGCAGGTTCGGCAGGCTTTCGGCCAGCGCGCGGTCGTAGACGTTCTTGAAGAAGCTGCCCGCCGAGGGCTGCCAGGGCTGCTTGAGAATGCGCTGCATCTGCAGGTCTTTGGCCTTCAGGCGTATCTGCGTTTTCGGCGCGGGAGTCAGGCGCAGGGTCACGGCGAGGAGCGCCGCAGGCGGCCTGCCGCCGCGCCGCAGGCGGCTATCCCGGTAGGAGAACTCCATCCACTCCGGCCCGACCCACTTGCGCTCGCCCTCCTCCACGACATCTATCGCCACCACTAGATCGCAGATATTGGCGCGGTAGGCTCCGGCATTCGACACCAGCGCGCCGCCGACCGTTCCCGGTATCCCGACCGCGAACTCCAGCCCCGACAGCCCGGCCCGCATCGTCTTGACGAACAGGCGCATGAAGTTGTGTCCGGCGTCTACACGGGTGATGGGGCCGATCTCGGCATGGAGGCAGGCGTTGCGGAGGACGAGGCCGCGCACGCCCGCATCGCTGATGCAGACGTTGCTGCCCTCGCCGAGCAGAAAGTGGGGCAGATGGTAACGCTGGGCCAGCGCCGCGACTTCGGCCAGAGCGTCTGTCTCGGTGGCATTGTAAAAGAGGTCGGCGGGGCCGCCCACGCGCAGCGTCGTATAGCGCGCCAGCGGCTCCGCGCGGCGCACCGCCGCGCGCACGGCAGGGGAGAGCAGCGGTAAGGCTTCTTCCCAGGACTTGGGGATATTCGCAACAGGCTGGTTTTTACTCATAGCGGATAGCCGGGCATTGAAATACCCGTCTCTGGGAGGCGGCTGCGCCGCCAAGCGTCCTGGCGGACGCCCCTGTTCAGGAAGCCTATCCCTTTCTACAGAGGCGAATGCGATACGAAGGGACAAGCCTGCAATAAGTATTCCGTCCGCAGGACGGTTAGCCGCAGGCTTGCCAGACGGGTATTTCAATGCCCGGCGCTACGCCGACACCGCCACCGGCAGCACGGCGGTCTGCTCCACACAGACGGTCAGGGGCGCGCCGAAGACGTACTCGAACAGGTCACTACTGTTCTGCACGCCCCACACCTCCAACTGGCAGTCCGCCTCGGAGAGCAGGGTCAGCACGAAACGGCGCGGCGGGCGCGCGACTTCCAGCCGAATATCCTTCACCAGTCCCAGGTGGCTGCGATCCAGCCCCTCCGCGACGCGCAGAATGGCCGACAGCACGCTCACGCGCTTGCGGTCGCGCCGCGTCAGTTCCGCCATGTTGGGATGCTTCTTCTTCGGGATGCCCTTGCGGTGATAGAGCGCGACGTTGGCGATGATGTCTATCTCCGTGTCGTTGAAGCCGAGCAGGTCGCAGTTGCGGATCAGGTAGTAGGCGTGCTTCTGATGGTTGGAGTGCGAAAGGAACGTGCCGATGTCGTGCGTGAGGGCGGCGTACTCCAGCAGTTCGCGCTCGTCCTCGCCGTAGGCGTGTTCGCGCAGGCGGCGCAGTTCGTCGAAGAGGCGCAGAGCCAGCCGCGCAGTATGCTCCGCATGTTCGGCCTCATAGTTGCAGGCGCGGGCCAGTTGCAGGATGCTGCGCCGCCGCACGGAGAGCGCCTGGAACTGCTGCCGCGCCTCCTCTTCGCGCAGGAGATGGTCGAGCAGGATGCCGTCGCGCAGGCCCCGGTCGCTGAGCGTCAGTTTGTCCGCGCCGAACTGCTCCATCAGCGTGAGGATGATGGCCGCGCCGCCGAGGATGATGTCAGCGCGGTTGGCGTCCATGCCCGGCACTTTGCGCCGCTCTTCCAGAGGCAGCTTGCAGAGCATCTGGACGGCGTCGCGCAGGTCGCTCAGGCGGAAGGTGACGTTGCGCTGCGCGCTGACCGGCCCCTCCCCAAGACGCCGCGCGACGATGTCGGCCAGCGTGGTGATCGTCCCGGCGCTGCCGAGAGCGAAGTCGAATCCCTGGGCGCGCACCCGGCGCGTCACCTGGCTCGCCACGCCCTGCACATAGTCTAGCACCCGCTTGAACGCCTCCGCGCTGACCGGCCCCTCGAAGTCGAAAAAGCGGTTCGAGAGGCGGATCGAACCCAACTTCAGGCTCTCCAGCATCTTGTAGCCCTGCGCGTTCCCGACGATGACCTCGGTGCTGCCGCCGCCGATGTCTATCAGCACGGCCTGCCGGTCGCCCAGTTCGATGCCACTGGAGACGCCCAGCCAGATCAGACGGGCCTCCTCCGGGCCGGAGATGACGCGCACCTCGATGTCGGCCTTCTCCCGCACCAGGTCTATGAACTCTTCGCGGTTCTCGGCTTCGCGCGTCGCCGACGTTGCGAACGCCACGATCTCCTTCGCCCCGAACCCCCGCGCGACCTCCGCGAACTTGGCGCAGACCAGCGCGCCGCGCTGCATCGCTTCATGGGTCATGTGGCTGGTCTCGAACTCGCCTTCGCCCAGGCGCACGACCTCCCGATGCACCGCCAGCGTGGTCAGGCGGTGGCCCTCCTCCACGCGGACGACGGCCAGGCGGATCGAGTTCGTGCCAATATCAATCGCGGCATAGACGTTCTCATCCATATTGGGCGTACTGCTGGCTGTCATCGGGCCGTCTCGAAAGCGTACTCCGCCTCCTGCGCGCCCTGCGGCAGGCGCGGGCGCAACACCTGCAACTGCACATCCCGGCGATAGACCTGACGGAACATATCGGCTTTGCGTTCCAGCGCCTGACTCTCGATGGGCAGGTCGGTTTCCGCGCCGACGAAGATGAGAACGGCATCGTCGCGAATCTCGCAAAAGAGTTCCTGCACAAGTCCTTGATGGGAGCGATCCAGCGCATCGGCCAGGCGCAGCAGCGGAGCCAGCTTGTTCACGCGCTCTTTATCCGCGTCCGCGAGGATGCCGTAGGCCGTATGCTCGATGGTCGGCAGGGCTTTGCGGTGGTAGCGCGCCAGGTTCGCGATGACGGTCTTCTCTTCCCGCGACAACTCTGTGAGCGGCTCCATCATGATCATCTGCAGGGCGTGCCGATGGTGGCTGCGCGAACTGACGTAGTAGCCGATGTCGTGCAGGATGGCGGCGTATTCGAGCAGCTTGCGGTCTTCGCGCGCCAGGCCGTGCAGCGGTTCCAGTTCCATGAAAAGCGTCCCGGCCAGGCACTCGACCTGATGCGCGTG
Source organism: Chthonomonadaceae bacterium (assembly GCA_035651115.1). Lineage (GTDB taxonomy): Bacteria > Armatimonadota > Chthonomonadetes > Chthonomonadales > Chthonomonadaceae > DASRGL01. The sequence continues at coordinate 5,316 of DASRGL010000094.1, read as the reverse complement.
TCCCGCGTCGTAGTCGTAGCGGCGGGCGAGTTCGAGGATGGCGTTGAGTTTCGCGTTCATGCCTACTCCTATGATGCGAAGCGGTCGTACAAGACGCCCCAGCGGAGGCCGCGCGTGCTGACATCGAGCGCGGTCGCGCCGATATGGGCGAGGGCCTGGGAGAGCAGGATGGCCCCGCCGAGAATGATGTCGGCGCGAGCGGGGTCCAGGCCCGGTATCTGTTTGCGCTCGGCGACGGTGCGCGAGGCGAAGCGTTCGATGAGGTTTTCCAGCGCGTCGGCGCGCAGTGTGTGGCCGTGCAGCGATTCGGGGTCGGTGCGGCCCTGCAGGTCAATGGCGGCCAGGTTGGTCATCGTGCCGCCGACGCCGACGACCTGCGTATCTCCATTGTAGGCCGACAGCGCGACGCTGCCGAACTCCTCGGCGGCGATCTGGTGGGCGGCGGCAAGCTGCGTGACGGTCGGCGGGTCGGATTTCAGGTAGCGTTCCGTCAGCTTGACCGCGCCGAGGCTGATGCTGCGGCGCGACGCGATGGCATCGCCGTTCGGCTCGCCCTCGATGATCTCCGTGCTGCCCCCGCCGATGTCTAGGACCAGCAGGCGAGAAAACGCGCGCCAGTGTGGGTCGCGGCGCACCGCCAGATACGACAGACGCGCCTCCTCCTCGCCGGAGATCACGTCAATCGCCAGGCCACACCGCTCCTGCGCGCGCCGCAGAAACTCGTCGCGGTTGGCGGCCTCGCGTAGCGCGGCGGTTCCGACGGCGGCGATCCCGCGCACGCCCTGTTCGCACGCGATCCCGACGAATCCGGCCAGGGCGTCGAGCGTGCGGCGCATCGGCACTTCCCGCAGTCGCCCGGCCTGCGCCTGCATCCCCTCGCCGAGCCGGGTCGTGACCGAGTTATCGTAGAGGCGGCGCGCGCCGCCGTCCGACAGGTCGGCGATGACCATCTTGACCGAGTTCGTGCCGACATCTATGCTGGCGTAGGGCGCGGCGGCGGGCGGCGTGTCCGCAGGCGGGGCAGGCGGTAGGTCAGGCATCTGTTTTTCCCGTCTCTTCCGTAAAGGCACCGAGGTTCTCGGTGACAGCGGCCAGGGTCGCGGCAAGCTGGGCCTGCTCTTTGCGGCCTATCTGTTCGCGCATCCAGACCTTCGCGAACTCGCCGCAGATGTCGTTGAGGCGGCGCAGAATGCGTTTCTCCGCGTCGGCAGACAGCTGCGCGCCGGGGGCGGCCAGTCTCTCCACCTGCCGCGCAAAGCGATCCAGTTCCCGTATCAGGCGCGGGCGGAAGTTAGAGGCGGGCGCGCTTAGCAGCAGGGTGATGGTGCGTCCCAGCGTTCCGATGACGGCCTCGGTCAGCGTGGGAAAGGCGTGCAGGGCCGTGTCGCTCTTTGCCTGTTTCTCCGGCGCGGTCTTCCGGCTTTCGGCGGCGGGCCGCGCGGGAAACTGCGCCAGAAACGCCTGGATATGCCGCGCCTTGATCTCGCTCATGCCGGGAACGGCCAGCAGGTCTTCCAGTCGCGCGTCGCGCAGGCTTTGCAGACTATCATACCCCGCTTTTTGCAGGGCGCGCACCCGGATCGGCCCCAGGCCGGGAATATCCGCCGGTGTCCGGGGTGGCGTGAGGGTCTGCGGCCCCTCCTCTGCCGGAGCCGCCTCAGATGGTCTCTGAGGGGAGGGAACCGGTGTCATCGGCCTGGACTGGCGGGCTTTTTCCATGCGTCGTCTCGTCTTTGGGCGGGGGCGCGGAGGGCTTCGGGTTTGACCGGGTACGCCGGGGAGCCTGCGCACCCGCCGTATTCCCATCGTCCTCTCTGCGCGGCGTGATGGCGAGGCGCGGCGGCTCTGTCGCGGCTTTCTCCAGCAGAGCGCGCAGCGTGTCGAAATAGGTCTGCTGTTGCAGTTGCGCCCAGCGTTCCTTTAGCTGCTGGAAGCGGGCATCCCGCGCGGCCTGCGTCTCCCGACAGAGCGTGAGCAGCCCCTGGCACGCCTCGAAGTCTACCAGATGGACTCCGACGCGCGGCCCTCCCTTTGCATTCTCGCCGTAGCCCTTGCGGAGCAGGCGGGCCAGGTGTTCGGTCAGTTGCGGGACCAGCACGTCGGCGTCGTGTATCTCGCCAAGAAGCTCTTGCAGCGCCCTGATCTCTTCGATAGCGGCGGCAAACGGCTTGCCATAGCGGCTGAAGCTGTTGTAAGCGTCCTGGAACATCTCCATGGTGTAGCGCAGGCGCTTGGCGGCGATCCGCATCTGGTGGAGTGCGTAGACCGCATCGGCATCGGCGAGGCAGGACTCGTAGGCCAGCATCTCGTCCAGCCGTGCCGAGACGATGCGCGCGGCGCTGGCGAGCAGGGGCGCGTCCGGGTCAATGCCGACGATGGGCCTGGCTCTAGCCATCAAGGTTTCTCGTGAACGTCTTTCTGCCTTGCGCGGCTTTGCGCGCGGTGTGGGCGGCGACCAGATCGGCGAAATGGCCTGCCAGGTCGCGGCTTTCCAGCCGATCCAGGGCTTTCAGCACGGGCTTCTGGCTCCTCTCACGGCGTCTGCGCAGCCGCGCGATGAACGATTCAACGCCGCCGCGCTGTTCGGGCGGCAGGGCTTCGGCGCGCTGGTGCAGAGTGTCCATCATCACGTCGAGATCGCGCGCTTCGCTCAGCGCATCCGTGACCGCCTTGACCTCGCGCTCCAGTTCGTCGTAGTCCTTGCCCTCGAAGCAGCAGCGAAAGACCTCCAGCGCGGCCCGCGACCGCCGCGACCAGACGCGCATCTGATGCACCGGCTCGATCTCCTCGCTCCGGCGCACGCCCTCGATATGGGAGAGCATCCTGCCGAGGCGCGCCGTGATGATCTCGGTCGCGTAGTCCTGCAGCCGCGTCGGTGGAACAGTCTCCGCCGCGCTGCCATCGCTCTTTTTGGGTCTGCTGCACATTGCTTGTAAATGCTTCCTAGTGTCCTGAAATGGCTTTGTCGCCTGGAGTTCAGGGCAGATGTTCCAGGTCCGTCAAATCTTTGAGTCTACCACTGGCCCGCTTGTTGATTTTCAAATGGGGCAAACTGATGAGCGGGATTTCCACACCGTCTATACTATCAATCACCCGTTCGGCGTAACAGACTTCAAAGCGAAGGCCGGAGATACTGGTCAAGATTTCGATACGAAAGGGAGGCACTCCCATACGCACGATATTGTCAGCTTGCAGAAACAGCGCCTCTGATAAATTCGGCACATCGAAGCCAAATTCTCGAAGCGTCGCTACCGTCTTGATTGCATTATCGGGACTGCTTCCGATCCAGATATCCATGTCCGCTGTTGCCCGCACATAGCCATAATAGCCGACCGCATATCCGCCAATGAGGAGATATTCAACCTGATTGGCGTTGAGCAACTGTAAGAACTCTTTGAAGTCGGGCGGAAGCAGGGGTGTAGCCATAGAGGGTCTGCCTTATCAGTTCCATAGCACGCAGTCGTGCCTGTGGCGTTTGCGATAGCCAGTAAGCAACTTCGTCGTCCGCTTCTGACAAAGAGACAACCGAGAAGGCCGTTTTGTCCATTCTGAAATCAGAAGTGTCACGTGTTGTTTTCTTTGTATTAGCTTGCATTGTTTTTCATATTCCCTCTGCTCCGGCGTCGCTGCGTAGAGCGTTGGGAACCATACAAGCGGAACGCTCAGGATGCAGCTATCGGTCCGCAAGACCTGCATTCTCTCGTCTGTAAACTCGACCGCATTGGCAAGCGCCGACGTAGGAACGAATGCGCGCTGCGCCCGACGGTTACTGCGCGTCACCGAAGCACTCATCCCAAGCCTCCACGAAAACTTGTTCATGCCCTCTGACAAGCCGCTCGACTTCATTCAGGTCTCTGGCCCGGAATCGCATGGTTGGTGGCGAGGCTGACCGGTTGCAGCCAGAACTTCGCTTCGTTGTCGCCAGCCTTGATTATGAATGTGCGCTGGCTCCTGGCCTTCGTTACTATAAAAATAGAAGAAGCGGTAGCGCCCTATTTGCAAAATAGTCGGCATGAGGTTCTTCCGCTGCTATTTGGAGATGCCTGCCCTGACGCAGGCAAAACGTTTCAAAGGCCGAGCAGCGAGAAACATGAATAGGAACAGCCAGAAGGTCGTCAGCCACGCAAAACCGAGCCTATGAAAATCAATATGCTGGCCGTTTATATATCTGTGCAGTATCCAGAACGGGGAGGCGGTAAGCATAAAAACGCCACCAAGCAGACCCGTGTAATAGAGCTTATCACCAGCTTGCCACACCAGCGCAAGTAGTGGCTTTCTACGTCTGGTGATCCACTCATAGTCAGCATAGTCCAGCGACATTAGCGTATCTCTGCAGCGTTCCGGTCAGGATATAGTTCTGCCCGCCAGATTTCTTTACCAACTGCCGACCCCACATCCTGCTCAGGATGCATGTTCTCCTCGGTTATCTGGGCTAAAAGGTTTCCGAGCGCCGGGGAAGACTTTTCCTTGTTGGACAAGAGGATTTCCATTGGTTATGCGCCCTCTTCAAACACGTCGCGGAGTTCGTGTTCCTTGTCGGCGTTGACGAGGGCGATGACGCTGTCGCCGTCTACAAAGCGCGTGTCGCCTGCAGGCAAGAGGGCGTGGTCTTCCCGGATGATGGAGATGATGAGCGCCTCCGCTGGAAGCGGCAGGGCGCGCACCTCCTGATTGATGACCGGCGATTTCGGCCCGATCTCGATCTCCACGATCTCGATGTTGCCGCGATTGAGCGCGGCCAGCGGGATGACCTCGCCCGTTCCGATCTCCTGCTCGATCAGGTTGTAGATGATCTTGGTCGAACTGACCGTCGCATCTATGCCCAGGCGGTGGAACAGCCGCTCGTTGCGCGGGTCGTTGACGCGGGAGATGGTGCGCGGGACCTTGTACTCCATCTTCGCCATCTGGCAGACGACCAGGTTATCGTCGTCGCTGCCTGTCACGGCCACGACCGCGTCCGCGCGCGCAAACCCGGCCTGCTGCTGATGCGCCACCTCGCAGCCGTCGCCCTGCATGACGACCTCGCCCAACTCCTCGGAGATGGTGCGATAGCGCGTGCGATCCTTTTCCATCAGCAAGACCTCGTGCTTGGCCGCGACCAGCGTCTTGGCGAGGTAGAAACCGACATTCCCACCGCCGACAATGATGACATACATGATTTCTATCCTCGAAGCGCCCTGTTCAGCCGGAAGACAGGCCAGGCGTTCGGCCTTGCCATCGGCTGCCTGCGCCGCTATACATTCAGTTCCAGATACTCTTTAGAATAGTCCTTCGCCAATCCCCACTCGCCTGTCGTGACAAAATCCCGCATCAGGC
>DASRGL010000093.1:0-10581 GCA_035651115.1 Chthonomonadaceae bacterium | reverse complement strand
GCTGGACGCCGCAGACGGGCCTGGTGACGATCCCGCGCAGCAAGTGTGTGCTGTACATCTATAATCCGCATGACGAACTGCCTTACGGGGATTCGGACTTGCGGGCGGTCTATAAGCACTGGTGGTCGAAAGATACCATCGTCAAGTTCTGGAACCTGGCGCTGCAAAAGTATGGGATGCCGATGGTGTATGCGCAGGCGGCGAATTCGGCAAACGACGCGGGAACGAACAAGATACTGGAGACGCTGCGCGGGATGCAGCAGGATTCGAGCGCGGTGTTTCCACGCGACGTGACGCCGCAACTGCTTCAGGCGACGCTGCATGGCGGGGATGCGTTCGTGGCGGCGGTGGACTGGCATAATCAGCAGATCGCGCAGGGAGTTCTGCTGCAAACGCTGACGAGCGGCGAGGGGCGGCGCGTGGGCAGCATGGCGCTGGGGCGAGTGCATTTCAGCATCTTGCTCTATGCGCTGGAGAACGCGAAGGCGGACATCGAGGCGGTGGTCAATTCGCAGATCATCCGGCCTCTGGTGGACTACAACTTTTCGGGGGCGGAGCGGCTGTATCCGCGCTTTGCGCTGGGAACGGTGGATGAGAAGGATTTCGCGATTCTGGCGCAGGCGTATGATGTGCTGCTGAAGCATGGCGTGGTGGATAACCGGGAGCAGGCGGTGCGAGAGGCGTTCGACCTGCCGCCGTTGGAGGAGGGATAGGCCCACCCCCCGTCCCCACTGCAAGGGCCGTCTGGTTCCGAAACGATTCGGGACGGCCCTTGCGACCCCGGTCGCTCGGACGATAAAGCGTGTCCTCACTGGGGAGGGGGAGCAAGACAATAACGTGTGCGCTCTCGCTCTCTGACCTGTTTTGGAGAAGAGGAGAGATAGAGCGGTCTGTTAGCGGGGGCGGGCGAGGGGTTCCCAGTCGAGAAGGCGTCTGGCTTTGGACATGTTCAGGATTTTGTGTTCGTAATCGCCGCTGATCATGAAGGCTTGAAAGCCTCCGAAGCGGCGTTCGAGGGCGGCATGAAGGGCGCGGGCGAGATCGGTGGCGGTGGTGGCGAGAGTCGTCTTGCCGGGTTTGGTGTCGGCGTACCATTTCTCGTCGGCAGTCGGGAAGCAGAGGCGGAGGACGTTGACGGTCAGGCCCCACTCGCGGGCGGCGTTGCGGCAGACCTCTTCGCCGAGGCGTTTGGTAAAGCCGTAGAGGTCGGTGGCGTCAGGCGGAACCTCTTCGTCGGCGAAGTGGCGGGCGTACAGGTTCGTGTAGACGGACATGCTGCTGGTGTAGACGGCGTGGGAGATGCCGGCCTGATGCGCGGCGCGCAGGGCGAGATAGACGCCTTTGACGTTGACATCGAAGGCGCTGGTCAGTCCTTCGCCGGAGCGCCACTGCGTGCTGCCCATCGCCATGTAGAGCAGGGCTTCCCGGCCTTCGGCGGCGCGGGCGAGCGCGTCGGGATCGCCGACGTTTCCGGCGATATATTCCCAGGCGGGGTTGGCGGGCGGGCGCAGATCGAAGACACGCAGGGAGTGGTGTTGGGCCAGGTGAGGCAGGACGAGGCTCCCGACTTTGCCGGAGCCGCCGATGACGAGAAGTCGCATGGATAAGGGTTGCCTTTCACGCTGCCGAGGGGGCAGGGTGTTTGATGGAGCGGTCGCCGGAGAGTTTCGGCGACCGTTCTGTTTTTCCCTGCTTTGGCCCTCACCCCCCAGCCCCCTCTCCCAACGCTGTGGGAGAGGGGGTGATTGGAGCGGGGGCGGGTGCGGGGTGTTGAAGTCGGGGCAAGATGGCGAGAAAGCAGGGGAGTGAGGAGAGAGAAAGAGGCGAGAGATGGCATGGCGGTTTTCGGAGGACGGGGAGTTTGTGGAACGGGAGTGCCTGCTTTTCGAGGCGGGCGATTATCCGGATAAGGGCGTGCGGATCACGGAGGACGACCTGCGGGCGATCGCGGCGAACTCGGAGGCGGCGATCCCGGTGAAGATCGAGCATCTGCCGGAGTCGCCATTCGATGGGGCGCTGGGGGCGGTGACGCGGCTGCGGGTGATGGGTTCGCAGTTGTGGGGGACGCTGCGCCAGCCGGTGGAAGCCTGGCGGCTGGCGCAGCGGGCGGGGGCGCGGGCGCTGTCGGTGGCGCTGGATGTGGCGAACCGGCGGCTGGTGGAGACGTCGTTCGTGTGTCGGCCTCGCGTGGCCGGGGCGCAGGTTTTCAGTGAGACAGATGTCGTACAGTTTATGGTTCCGGGCGTGTTTGCTGCCGGACAAGGAGCGAGGGAGACGATGACCAGCGTGCGACAGTTTGCGGAGGGATTGATGGCGTATCTACGTGGGTTTCTCGGCAGAGAGGAGGGCCGGGAGAGCGGCGCGGCCGCCGGGGAGGTGGCGGAGTTCGCGCAGGAGCGGGAGCGGATGGCGCAGGAGTTGGCGGCGTTTCGCGCCGAGCGCGTGGAGCAGCAGCTTAAGGAGTGGAAGCGGCAGGGCTGGCTGCGGGCGACGGAGCGGGCGGAGCAGTTGGCGCGGGCGCTGCTGCTGGGCGGCGAGAGTTATCTGGCCCGCTTCGATGCGGAGAGCGTGCCGTTGAGCGTGCTGTTCGGGCAGTTCGTGCAGGAGAACGGGCCGGTCGTGCCGCTGGGCGAGATGCTGTCGGCGGATCGGCATGGGCTGTCCGGGCGGGGCGGCGGCAGCGCGGCGGGCGAGCGGCTGGTGGCGCTGGCGCGGGCGAAGGCGCGGCAGGAGGGGCTGAGTTATGTGCAGTCGTTTGCGGCGGTGACGGCGGAGCATCCTGAGTTGGCACGAGAGGCGCGGGAGGATTAGGCCCTCTCCCCTAGCCCCTCCCCCCAAGAACAGGGGGAGGGGGATTTCGGAAAGTCAGGCATTTTGAGCAGAGAGGAGAGAGTATGGCAAAGCAGACACCGTTGCTGCTGAAGTCGTTTGCGGCGGATAGCGGCGTGAACAGCGCGAATGTGTGCCTGGTGATGTCGGGAACGAACGCGGGGAATGTGGCGCTGCCGGGCGGGGCGCTGGCAACGAAGTTCGTGGGAGTCGCGATGGAGGGCATCCCGTCCGGTTCTGGCACGAACGAGATCGCGGTGCAGGTGGCGGGCATCGCGCAGATTCAGTCGGACGGTTCGGCAGCGATCAACGCGGGCGACTATGTGGCGATCGCGAATTCGAGCGGCCAGATCAAGACGGTGGCTCCGGCGACGGGGACGAACGTGCGCGAGTTGGTGGGCATTGCGCTGTCGAGCGCGTCGAACACGGCGGGGCTGCTGGTGGACGTGCTGCTTCAGCCGATGGTGTATGTGGGGGCGTAGAATCCCTCACCCCCCAGCCCCCTCTCCCACGCTGTGGGAGAGGGGGAGTTCAGACTTCATCCCGCCCCTCTTCTTTGTAGAGAAATGGGCGATTGTGGTGGATTAGCGAGGAGAGAAGGAGAAGAGTATGCCTGCACAGGCGCAGATTCATATTGATCAGGCGCTTACGAACCTGTCGGTGATGTATCGGAACGAGGCGTATGTGGCGGATCGAGTGTTGCCGATTCTGCCGGTGAGCAAGCGGTCGGACAAGTATTTCGTGTATCGGAAGGAGGATTTTCTGAGTCCGTCTCCGGTGGGGGCAACGGGCGTACTGGCGTCTCTGCGGCGTCCGGGAACGGAAGCGGCGGAGATTGATTACGGGCTTTCCGCGCAGAACTACTACGCGGAGGAGTACGCCTATCGCGGTTTCGTGGCGGATGCGGAGGTCGCAGCGGCGGACAATCCGCTTCAGCCGGACATGGATCAGACGATCCAGTTGACGGAGCGGCTGCTGCTGGATAACGAGATCGCGGTGGCGACCCTGGTCGGGAAGCGGGCCAACTATCCGTCGAGCAACAAGGTGGCGCTGACGACGGGCGGCACGGGGACAAGCTGGGCGTCGTACTCTTCGAGCAACTCCGTGCCGTTCACGGACATCAAGAACGGGAAGCTGGCAGTCATCAAGGGGATCGCGCGGGAGCCGAACACGTTTCTGCTGTCGGTGGATGCGGCGCGGACTCTGGCGGATCACCCGAACGTGAAGGACCTGGTAAAGTACGTCCATCAGGACGCGCTGACGATTTCGGGATTGCCGAAGGTGATGCGCGGGCTGAACGTGATCGAGGGCGCGGCGCAGAAGAACACGGCGGCGGAAGGCGCGGCCTATTCGGGCGGCAACCTGTGGCAGGCGGACGACGGCACGGCGATGGCGTTGATCTTCTATCGCCCGGAGACGCCGAGCCTGCGGATGGTGAGCCTGGGCTATACGTTCGCGGCCCCGGATGACGCGACGGGCGCGCGGGGGATCGCGGTGCGGCGCTGGCGCGAGGAGAAGCGCAAGGGAACGATGATCGAGGCGGCGTTCCTGCGCGACTGGAAGTTCATCGCGGTGGATGGTTCGGGGCTGGCGCTGGGCGGCTATCTACTGACGAGCGTGACGGCATGACCTAACCCCCCGGCCCCCTTCCCTAAAACGCTGCGCTGGGAAGGGGGTGACGAGAGCGCGTGCGTTTATGGAGAAGCGCGAAGGACTACTGATCCTTCGCGCTTCTGCTTTGGGAGGCGTGAAGATGAGCCAGCCGGATTATGCGGCGGTGGCGGTGGTCAGTCCGGTGACGGGGCAGTGGGAGTTGATGAGCCACGCGGGGCGGGTGATCGTGTTCGATACGGCGCAGGCGGCCTGGGAGTGGCTGCCGCTGCTGGGGCAGGGGCGGCTCTATAGCGCGGATCGGGGGACGCTGAGCCTGGCGTTTCTGGAGGTGTCGGCGGCGCTGCCGAACCGGGCGCGAGTGGTCTGTCCCTACTATCCTGGCGAGGCGCAGCCCTGGCGGAAGCATGTGATCTGGTCGGAGTGGTGGACGGACTGCGGGCAGGCAGGAAAGGAGGGGTGAGATGGCGACGATCGCGTTCACCTATGATGTGGCGACTCCTATCGGGCAGGTGCGGTTTTACGCCGGAGATACGGACGGAACCGGGCTGAACCGGGCGGGTGGCGACCGGACGCGCACGGATGCGGAGATCGGTTTTCTGCTGACGCAGAACGGCGGCGATGTGCGCGCGGCAGCGGCGGAACTGCTGGAAGCGCGGGCGGCGGAGTATGCGCAGCAGGCGATGCGAACCGACCAGGGCAGCCTGCATCAGGACTTGACGGCGCGCAGCAGCAAGTGCCTGGAAGCGGCGAAGGCGCTGCGCGCCAATATCGTCGGCCCGATCAAGCTGGCGCTGCCGGACTCGGCGACGCCGTTCACGTCGGGTTCGCCGGACGGCACGACGGTGGGGACAATGGACGATTGGTAGGCCCTCACCCCCGACCCCTCTCCCACGCTGCGGGAGAGGGGGGGACTGTAGCGCAGGCTCCTCCAAAACGCAAAAGCCAACCCTAAGCGCAGTCCTCTCTCACGCTGCGGGAGAGGGGGGACTGTAGCGCAGGCTTACCCATTCCTTACAACTCGTCTCCGAGTTGCACGAGGGCAGCAAAGTTTTGACACTAGACTCTCCCCTCTCCCGCAGCGTGGGAGAGGGGTCGGGGGTGAGGGCAGGAGAAGGAGGCGATGGCATGGCGCGGTTGAGTTTACCGGATACGGTGGATCTGTATACGTCCGGGGGCAGCCCGACGCTGGTGAAGCCGAACCTGTCCGGCTACTTCGACGTGATGACTCCGGCGGCGCGGCTGCGATTCGAGGACATATCGCGGAACGAACTGGCGGTGTTGTGGCTGGATGTCGCGCTGAAGGGAACGCTGACGGACGGGATGCAGGTCTACTGGCGGGAGCGGGCGACCTGGTGGACGGTGCGCGGCACGCCGGAGGTGTTCGATGCGCCGGGGTTCGCGCATATCGAGGCGCTCGTGGCGGCGAACGAGTCGGACGGCTTCTTTGCGCCTGCGGGAACGGTGACGCCGCTGATGACGCAGTTCAACAATGCCAGCAGCATCACGGCGGTCAAGGTGGAGTTGGCAACGACGCCGGATTTTGCGGAGATTGCGCTGAGTGCGCTGTCGTCTGCGAGTCAGGTGGGGTGGTACTACGCCAGCGGGGGCGCATGGGTGGCGATTCCGGGGAGTGGGCTGCCTTCGGCGGCGACCCAGGTGGTGGCCTATCTGCCGACGGGCCTGACGCCCTGGCAGTTCTACTATGTGCGGTGGACGCCTTATGCGGGAGGGACGCCGCTGACAGCACAGTTGGGGGTCGTCCGAGCATGAAAGCGATTGCGGGCGCGAGCCGCCGGGCCGCGCTTCAGTACCGATCCGGCCACCGGGGACATTTCGCCGCGCCGTGCCGGAAGTCGGGGCGCAGGCGAAGAGGGCCAGGGAGAGAGCCAGTGAAAGAGGGAGACCAGATGGTATTCGATTTCGACGCCGAGATGGAGGCCGGTCAGAAGGAGGTCACGGCGCGGGCCGAGATGCCGCAGACGCGCTGTTATACGCTGACGGGCGCGCCGTCCGTGCTGGACAGTCTGGAAGCCGCACTGCGGCGGATCGAGTGGATCGGCGAGCAGGGCGTGACGCGACTGGTGAGCGTGTTCGTGGATGGGGCGGGCGGCGCGAAGGTCGCGGTGCGCGTGCTGGCTTCCTGGATGGAAGAGGACGAGAGCGGCGAGAAGGGCGCGCCGCTGCGGCGTCTGGCGGATGAGGAGCGCATTGCCGCGCACTATCTGCATGATGTGCCATCGTGTCCGCTTCTCTGTCCGGGCCGGGTCTTCGTGGAGGAAGTGAGGGAGTATGGTTGCGGCGTTCAGGAGGAAGGCAGTGGAACAGAAGGACGTGGCGAAGATCGCGGCGGCGGTGACAGCGATCTGGGCGGCGTACCGGAACGCCGTGCCGGATGAGATACAGAACACCATCAACGTCGTCGCGCTGTTCATCGCGCTGGATACGCTCACGGGCCTTTGGGCGGCCACCATCTGCTGTCACGTGGCCTCGCGCCGACTGATCGAGAAGCTGGTGACCAAGTGTGCGCAGTACGCGCTGCTGCTCGGCCTGGCGGGCGGCGCGGCGCTGCTGGCGCACAACTGGACTATCGTGCAGGGTGGGCTGCTGGCGATCGTGGGCGTGGAGGCGCTTTCGATGCTGGAGAACCTGGCGCGGTTGGAGAAGCATGGAGGCGTCAATCTCGGCCCGGCGCGACCCCTGTTGCAGCGTCTCAGCCGGTATCTGGCGGTGACGCAGGAGGAGGACGGAAAGGGGAAAGGCGATGTTTAGGAGCCTTTTTGATGGCTGGCTGCGACGGCTGTTGCCGAAGAGCGCGCTGCGGGACATTCGAAGCGTGGAGGAGACGGCGCAGGTCTACAATGCGCTGCGGAGCGCGGGGCTGCCGGAGGCCGATGCGCTGGCAGCGCGCCTGGCCGATGCAGAGAATCTCTATGTCGCGGCGATGTTCGCGGAGCCGTTTCTGTCCGACGGGCTGCGGCAGTCCTTGTTGAGCGCACGGATGGCGGCGGAGGAGTGGCTGCGGAAGACGGGAGAAGAGTAACGTGAGCGCAATCTATGTTCCCAGCATGATCAGCGATATTCGCGGGCTGGCCGTGCGTCTGAGCGGGCCGCAGCCGGTCGGCACGCGCCCGAACCATCTGACGGCGGGGCGCGTGTCCTTTACCGATAGCGGACGCACGACGCGGGTCGGGCATATCGTGCCGTTTAGCTGCACGAACCTGCAACTGCTGTTCGGCAATCACTACGTCGGCGGTTGGGGCGAGACGCCCAACACCGATGATATTAACGTCAAGGCGGCGATAGAATACCCGCTCGGCACGATCCTGCCCGTTTTCTTCAACGGGGCCAGAACGGTTAACTTGCAGGGCGGGTGTCTGGTCAAGAGCGACCCGTTGGGGATCACCGTGCAGGCGGGAGTGACGGGAACCTGCACCGACGCGGCAGCGACGACAACCAGTTTTACCACCTCGCTGACCGGCGCGGCGAACAACGCCTATGGCGGGCAGATTATCCAGTTCACGAGCGGGGCCAATGCCGGGGTGCAGCGTTACATCACGCAGACGGGTTTCAATACGGCGACCGGCGCGGTGACGGTGGATGTCGCGTTTCCGAGCGCGCCCGCCAATGGGGATGCGTTCAAAATCATCCCGGTAGTCTACAGCCGGTGCTATGTGAGCGTGACGGGAACCAAGCAGATACCGGTCGGCATCGGACTGTTGGGCGGCGGCAGCAGCAGCCCGTTCGAGGGTTCGACAACGGGCAGCGACCTGGTGGATAGCGGCACGCCGGGCAGCAGCGTCATCAACAACTATTCGGCGGTAGCCTTGCTCGGACAGCCGACGGCGGGCGTCGTTCCCTGCATTGCACTGGGCGGCGACAGCATCATGCAGGGGACAGGCGACCCGGATAGCAACACGGGCAACTATAACGGCTTCGGCGTGCGCGCCCTCAACAACCAGTTTCCGTTCGTGCAGTTGGCGAAGAGCGCAGAGCAGACGATCCACTTCCAGAACCTGAACGGCAACACGCGGGTGCGGCGCATGGCGATTGCGTCGGGCTGCACGCACGCCATTTTCAACTACGGCACGAACGACTTGGGGGTGCGCACCGCCGCGCAGATCGAGGCGAACATTCTGGAGATCACGGCGGCGTTGAACGCGAAGGGGATGAAGGTCTTCTGGTGTACGCTAATCCCCAAGACGAGCAGCACGAACGGTTGGACAGACGTAGCGGGGCAGACGAAGACCGGCAATGAGAGCGTGCGTCTGGCGGTCAATGCCTGGCTGCGGGATACGAGCGCAAACGGTTATGTTGCGCAGGCGGGCGGGAGCAGCAAGGCGGGGGTGTTCGACGTAGCCAGCGCGGTGGAGGTCAATGCCTCGAACGTGCTGACGCAGGACGGCGGCTACTGGAAGGCGGTGGCGGCTTCGGCGAGCGGAACGAGTTCGGGCAGCAACACTACCACGACGCTGAACGATACGTCGAAAAACTGGACGGTCAATCAGTTCGTGGGGCAGTACGTCTACATCACGGGCGGAACGGGCGCGGGCCAGACGGCGGGCTATATCGTCAGCAACACGGCGACGCAGTTGACCATCAAATCGGCCTGGCCTACGGCAACGCCGGACGCGACCTCTACCTATGTCATCGCAAACAGTTACACGATAGACGGCGTACATCCGACCGTGAACGGCCATGCGGCGATGGCGGGCGCGATCAACACGGCGCTGTTCACGGTTTAGGTCCTCTCCCCCGTCCCCTCTCCTAAAGGAAAGGGGAGAGTCCGTGTCGAGAGCGTTCCCGTCCCTTCCCACTCGCATCCGACTGGAAGGGAGGGGAAAGCGAGGAATGGCGGTCTCCCCTTTCCTTCAGGAGAGGGGACGGGGGAGAGGCAAAAGGAATCAAGCGAGATGGCCTACACACGCTTCAAGACGGTGAACTTCGGCAGCGCGAAAGGCGGGCTGACGACCGTCGGGTATCAGTTGTTCAACGCGGATGGAACGGCAAACGGAGCGCGGATCACGACGGGCGTGACGGAACGCGGCGCGAATACCGGACTCTACGGGGCGTCTGTCTCGTTCCCGGACGGATTTCAGGGCGAACTGCGCTGGGATACGGGCGGCAGCAGTCCGGCGACGGCAAGCGAAGAGATCAATCCGACGCCTTTCGAGAAGGCGCTGCTTGATCTGGCGCAGGCCGTGCCGACCTCCAACACGGCACAGACAGTCGGGGACGCCTTGAATGCGGCGCGGGCGCAGGGCTTCGGCAAGTGGGCGCTCAATCCGCTGGCGAACCCGCCGACGCTGGCACTGTATGCGGCGGACGGCACGACGGTCGTGCGCAGCTTCACGCTGAACGATCCGACCAGTCCGACCACACGGACGTAAGGAGAGACATCTGATGAGCAATCCGATAGCGCAGGGGTATCGCTCCAACTCGCGGCTGCTGACGCAGGGGTTCGGCGCGCCGCCCTCCACGACTCCGCTCACGACCTCACAGCAGAGCGCGAGCAAGGATGACGCCGTGTCGGAAGGAATGGGCGATGGCGCGAAGCAGGAAGGAGGAACAGGCTGATGCCGGACGGATTTGTGACGCTGCGGCGGGGCGAGAAGCGCCCGCTCTACGGCCAGGAGACGATGGCGACAGGCACGCTGACGATCGCGGCCTCGCCGGTTCCTGCCGCCACGCTCTACGATGCGAATGGAGCGCCGGTCGGCGGCTTTACCGGCGTGACGGCCTCCGGCTACGATTCGGGGGCGCAAGCCGCGCCCCGCATCTGGCTCAATCTGGACACGTCGGGCCTGACGCCGGGCTTCTACACGCTGGTCTTCACCTTCACGGCGACCGCTTCGGACGGCCTGACGCGCGTCTATACGCCGAGTCTGGAACTGCAAGTCCTGGACGTGACGGCGTAAGCCCTCACCCTCCGGCCCCTCCCCCTGTTCTTGGGGTTTAGGGGCGGACAGGCCGTTGGCAATGGAATGAATTCCTTCGCTGTGTGGCGTTCCGCCCAGTGTCCTGCGGACACGCACCCACTCTGGGCCTGTACCGTGTCCGCAGGACACTGAGCCGCAGGCTACAAAGCGAAGGGATTTATCCCATTGCGACCAAGCAGATTGTCCACCTGTCCGCCCCTAA
>DASRGL010000092.1:0-5479 GCA_035651115.1 Chthonomonadaceae bacterium | reverse complement strand
CGATGACGTGCTTGATAGTCAGTCCCGCCGCCTCCGCGTCGGCCAGGTACTCCTCCACGTCGCGGCGCGGGTCAATGACGGCCGCCTCGCCGTTGTCGCCGCCGAGAAGATAGGAGGCGTGTGCCAGACAGCCGAGATAGTAGGGCTTGAAGTACATCGTCCTGCTCCTTCCTTGTCGCTATCCTGCGCTTTTTGTTCCGAACCGTTTCTAGTTTGGGCAGGGGCGGGAGCCGATTGGACGACATTATAAAGTCGGCAGAAGCTTCCGCGCCCCGCACCCCATTTTTACAAACGCGATCTACGCATCTGCCCCGGCTATAAAAGCCGGGTCTGGGGAGCCTACGGCTGACCGTCCTCACGGACGGGACTCTGAATTTCCCGTCCGTGAGGACGGTTGGCGGCGTAGCCGCCCCCGAGACGGGTCTTTCATAGGCCCGGCTATTCTGTCCGTCAGGCATTCCCTGCTTCTCTATACGATAGGCGTCAGTTCCCGCGCCGCTTCCGCCGGAAGGGTTTCCGGGCCGGACTCTGGCAGCGCAGGGCCAGCGCCAGCGTGTTCATGGCTTTTCATCAGAAAATACAGCACCGGAACCGCCAGCCGCGAGAGCAGCGTCGAGGCGACTTCGCCCGCCATCAGAGCGATCGCCAGCCCCTGGAAAATGGGGTCGAACAGGATGACGAACGAGCCGACGATGACCGCCGCTGCCGTGAGCAGCATCGGGCGGAAACGGGTTGCGCCCGCATCAATGACGGCCTGCTCCAGCGACAAGCCCTGCCGCAGCCGCAGTTCGATAAAGTCCACCAGGATGATGGAGTTGCGCACGATGATGCCTGCGCCCGCGATAAAGCCGATCATCGAGGTGGCCGTGAAGAAGGCCCCCATCAGCGCGTGCGCGGGCAGAATGCCCACCAGCGTCAGCGGGATCGGAGCCATGATGACCAGCGGCGTCTTGAACGACTGGAACCAGGCCACCACCAGGATATAGATCAGCACAAGGACGGCGGCGAACGCGATGCCCAGGTCGCGGAAGACCTCCAGCGTGATGTGCCACTCGCCGTCCCACTTCATCGCCAGCTTGTCTGTCGTAAAGGGCATGGCGATGTTGAAGACATTGAGTTTGTAGCCTTCGGGCAGTTTCAACTCCGCCAGCTTCCGGTTCATGGCGAAGATAGCGTAGACCGGACTCTCCTGCCGCCCGGTCACGTCGCCGGTCACATAGACCACCGGCAGCAGATTCTTGTGATAGATCGCCTTGTCGGTCGGAACGGCGACCGGGCGCGCAAGTTCCCGGAGCGGCACGAGATGCCCGTCGCGCGCCGCGACAAACAGCGATTCGAGCTGGCCCAGGCCGCTGCGTTCGCCGCGCGGCAGGCGGATGGTGATCGGCACGTCTTCGCGCGCCGCTTCATCGTGCGCCAGCCCGACCTGCGCGCCGGAGAGGGACATCGCGAGCGTCCGGTTGATGGCTTCGGTATCCACGCCGTTCAGGGCCGCCTTCTCTTTGTCCACGACGAACTGATAGGTCGGCTGATCGTCGTCCTGATACCAGTCCACGTCGGTGACGCCCTCGGTCGTCTCGAGAATCCGCTTGACCTGGCGGGCGACCTCTGTTCTGCGCTCTCCCGTCGGACCGTAGATTTCGGCGACCAGCGTTTGCAGCACGGGCGGGCCAGGCGGCACTTCCGCGATCTTGACGCGCACGCCCCACTGCCTGGCGATGCGCTCCACGTCAGGCCGTATCCGCTTCGCGATGTCGTGGCTCTGCGCCTTGCGCTCGTTCTTGCCGACCAGGTTGACCTGAATATCCGCCTGATACGGCTGGCTGCGCAGGTAGTAGTGCCGCACCAGGCCGTTGAAATTGGTGGGGCTGGCCGCGCCGACGACCATCTGATAGTTTTCGACTTCAGGGATCGTCGCCACGTAGTCGGCCAGGGCGCAGGTCGCGGCGGCGGTCTGTTCCAGCGTCGTGCCGGTCGGCATATCCACGATGATCTGAAACTCGCTCTTGTTGTCGAAGGGGAGCATCTTGACCGTGACGGCTTTGAGCGCGATCAGCGCCATCGCGCCGAGCAGGAGCGCGCCCACCAGCGCGAAGAAGCCCGCCCGCATCTTCCACGAGCGCAGCAGCGGCGTCATGATGCGGCGATAGAGCCGGGTCATCCAGTCGTCACCGCTCTCGTGGGCGTGACCTCCCCCCTTGCCCCCTCCTTCGTAAAGAAGGGGAGCATTCGGCTCTCCCCTCTCCCGCAGCGCGGGAGAGGGGTCGGGGGTGAGGGCCGCTCCCTCCCCTTGCGAAGGGGAGGGCCGGGGTGGGGTCTTCACGGGGGTGAGGGCTTCATGCGCTTTGCCATGCTCGCCGCGCAGCAGCCGGAAAGCGGCCCACGGCGTCACGATGAACGCGATCACCAGCGAGAAGAGCATCGCAGCCGATGCTCCGACCGGGATCGGACGCATGTACGGCCCCATCAGCCCGCCGACGAAGGCCATCGGCAGAATGGCCGCAATGACCGCGAAGGTCGCCAGGATGGTCGGGTTGCCGACCTCGTCTACCGCATGAATGGCGGCTTCCAGCGGCGGCCTGCGCTCGCCTTCCGGCATCCGGTAGTGCCGCACGATGTTCTCCACGACCACGATGGCGTCGTCCACCAGAATACCGATGGAGAAGATGAGCGCGAACAGCGTGATGCGGTTCAGCGTGTAGCCGTAGAGATAGAAGATCAGCAGCGTCAGGGCCAGTGTCACGGGAATGGCGACCGCCACCACGAGCGATTCGCGCCGTCCGAGCGTGAAGGCGATGAGCAGCGTCACGGAGAGGACGGCGAGCAGCATGTGATAGAGCAGCTCGCCGGACTTCTCGCTGGCCGTCTCGCCGTAGTTGCGCGTCACGGTCACGGCGACATCGGCAGGCAGCAGGGTTCCCTTCAGGCTATCCACCTTCGCCAGCACCTTGTTGGCGATCTCGATGGCGTTCTTGCCGGGCCGTTTGGCGACCGAGATGGTAACGGCGGGTTCGAGAGCGGTTGTGACCCTCACCCCCGGCCCCTCTCCCACGCTGCGGGAGAGGGGAGAATTCAAGGCTCCCTCCCCTTGCGAAGGGGAGGGCGGGGGTGGGGTCTGTTCCCTCCCCTTCCCTTCAGGGAGGGGGTTGGGGGGTAGGTCTTTAGGGTGGGCCTTCCCAGTGCCGAACAGGACGTAGTTCGTCGGCTCCTCCGGGCCGTCGCGCACGCTCGCCACATCTTTAAGGAAGACAGGCCGCCCGTTCGCCGCGCCGACGACCACGTTGCCGACATCCGCCGCGCTTTGCAGGAACGCGCCTGTCCTGATGGCGATGTCGCTGTTGTCGCGGGAGAAGCCGCCCGCCTGCGCCCGCTGGTTCGCGCCGGAGAGCGCCTGCGCGACGCCGTCCGGGGTCAGGCCGAAGCCGGTCAGCCGCGCCCTATCCAGCGTGACGCGCACCTCGCGCCGCCTTCCGCCGATGATCTTTGTCTCCGATACGTTGTCCACCTGCTTGATGGCATCGTCCACGCGGGCCGCGAACTGGCGCAGCGCGTAGGCGTCGTAGCGCGGGCTGTGCAGGGTAAGCGCCAGGATCGGCACGTCGTCAATCGAGCGCGGCTTGATGATGGGCTGCGAGGCTCCCGGCGGAATGATATCATAGTGCGCCTGGAGCTTTTCGCGCAGTCGCACCAGCGCCGCCTCCTGATCCTGCCCGACATAGAAGCGCACGATGGCGAGCGACTGGCCGGGGCTGGAAGTCGTGTAGAGATACTCGACGCCCGGAATCTCCCAGAGCAGCTTTTCCATCGGAGTCGTGACGCGCCGCTCGACTTCCTGCGCCGTCGCGCCGGGCATGGAAACCATCACATCCATCATCGGCACGATGATCTGCGGCTCCTCCTCGCGCGGCGTCTTCAAGACGGCAAACGCGCCGAGCAGCAGCGAGGCCAGGATGATCAACGGCGTCAGCTTGGACTGGATGAAGGCGGCGGCCATCCGTCCGGCCATGCCCACCCGCAAGCCTGTTCTGCCCTGTTCGGTATGCATGGCTGCTACCTCCCCTCCGCCGTGACCTGCGCGCCGTCCGTCACGCGCTCGCGCCCGCCAACGATAATCCGCTCGCCCGGATTCACGCCGGAGAGGAGCGGCAGACGCTCTCCGACCGGCTCGCCGACAGTCACCATGCGCAGCCGCGCCGTATTCGCCGCATCCACCACATAGAGATAGTGCAGCCCCTCGCGCTCCCAGACAGCGGCAGATGGAACCAGCAGGCGCTTCTCCGCGCCCGTCGCGAACCGCGCCCGCCCGAACATTCCCGCCGCCGCGCCGCTCCCCGCAGGCAGGGCGATCTTCACCAGGAACGTGTGGCTGCTTACATCGCCCTGCGGGGCGATCTCGACGACGCGGCCCGTCAGGTCGCGCCCACCTAGCGCATCGAAACGCACCGGAACGGCAGCGCCTTTCCGCACCGCAGACAGCGCGCTCTCCGGCACGACCGCTTCCAGACGAAGGGAGCCACCCTGCACCTGAAGCAGCGGCACGCCGGGGCTTGCCATCGCGCCGGGATCGGCCAGCCGTCGCGTCACGATGCCGTCGAACGGGCTGGCGATAACGGCATAGTCGCGGGTGACACGGGCGATCTGCAACGCCGCCTGCGACTGTCCGATCTGCGCCTGCGCGCTCTGTATCTCCTGCCTGCGCACATCCGCCTGCATCGCGCTTGCCCGCGCCTGTTTCAGTCCGGCCCGCGCCTCCTGTACGGCGGCCTGCGCCTGACGAACGGCCTCCTGCGCGGCGCGTATCTCCTCAGCGCGGCTGCCCTCGTCCGTGAGACTCTGTGCCTGCTGCGCCGTCTCGTACTGGGATCGGGCGACCTCGTACTGCGTGCGGAACTGATCGTACTGCTGCGCGGAGATCGCGCCCTCTTTGAACAGGCTCTCGTTCCGGCTCAGGTTGCTCTCGGCAAGCAGAAGGGCGGATTTCGCCTGCGCGACGGAGAGAGCGGCCTGCGCGCGCTCCTGGCGGCGCGGCCCGGCCTGAACCAGATCGAGCTTCGCGTTCGCCGCTTTGAGCGCAGCTTCGGTCTGCGTGACCCGCGCCTGCGCCTCCCCGATCCGGGCCGCGCTCAGGGCCGACTCCATCTGCGCCGTGACGCGGGCGTTGTCGTAGCCGACGCGGGCGGCGCGCAGGTTGGCATCAGACTGGGCGATGGCGGCGTCCAGGTCCCGCGCATCCAGAACGACTAGCGGCTGCCCGCGCCGCACCCGGTCGCCCTCCCGCGCCAAAACGCTCTGCACGCGGCCCATCACCTTTGTGGCGACGGCGGCTTCCAGTTCCGGTCGCACCGTTCCGGTCGCTTCCAGCCAGAGCGGCGTGACGGTCGGGGTGACAGTCTGCACGGAGACGGCGACGGCCTGCCCTGCCGGAGGAACTTCCGACTCTCGGCCCGGAACCGTCTGCTGGCCCGCCCGAATGTCCCAC
>DASRGL010000091.1:0-3784 GCA_035651115.1 Chthonomonadaceae bacterium | reverse complement strand
TGCCGCAGGAGCCTCTGCCGCTTTGGATGAGTCGGGAAGCGTTGACCGAGTCGCTCCTGGAAAGCCTGCGCAAGCGGGTGATGGGGCGGCGGGAGGCGCTGCGCGATGTGGCGCGCATCGCGACGGAGATCGGCCCGATAGTCGCGGACGCCGCGCGGCAGCCCCAGGCGGAAGCCGGGTTAAGGCGGATGGCGCTGGAGAGCGGGATGACATTCGCGGAGGCCCGCGCGCAGTGGATCGCGCTGCAGGAGGCCGATCTGCTGCTCGAATCGGGCGGCGACCCGGACGCGGTCTCCCCTTCCCAGGCGGTTGGCGTGGCGCAGTGGCTGGCGGGAACGGCCAACGCAAACGGCCTGCCGGTCAACCTGAAAGAGTCGCGGCGGCTGTCGGCGAAGATCGTTCCGCTCAAGTGGAAGATCGCCTGGTGTGCCTACCTCACTGGCCTAAACGCCGACCCTGCCGCGCCGGGCGCGCCTCTCATCTCTCCTGCGGAGGCCGCCGCGCAGTTGCCTGCGCTGCGCAGCGAACTGGAGATGCTGCGGGCCAAGCGCCGCCGCGCCGATGCGCGCTACGATCCCCGCAAGGCCATCTTCGCGCAGACCCGCTACCTGCTGCGCCTCTATCCGCGCTTTCCCAGCCCGGACTGGCTGTTCCAGGCGTATCACGGCGGCGAGGCCGGGGTGCAGCGCACGCTCAGGAAATATCTCGGCAACGCCTGGCCCGGTTCCTCTGCCGCCGCCATCCGTTTCGGGCGGCACGGGCAGCCGCTCCGCTATGAAGACCTCTATTTTTCCACCACGCCCCGCGCGCGACGGGACGCCTTCGCCTATCTCTACGGGCGCAGCGACGATCACCGCTACTACTGGTGGAAGCTGCGCGCGTCACAGGAAGTCATCGCGCTCTATCGGCGCGACCCCGCAGCGTTTCAGAGGCAGTGGGAGGCGTTTTTCCCCGGACGCTCGAAGGAGGCGGTCTGGTATCCTGACGCGCCTGCCGAATCGCTGGCCGATCTCGCCGCGCTGCAAGCGGCCTGCGCCAGCCGCCGCCTGGTTCCCGTCGGCCCGCGTGCGGAGTACGCTATCCGGCCCGCGCCGCTCGCCCCCCAGGCGGCGCAGTGGTATGCGGCGCTGCGGCCCGAGGCGGCGGGCGCGCTGCGGCTGGTCACGGCGGCCTACCGGCAAGCGGGTGGGGACGGGCGCTTACAGGTTGGGGATATGGCGCTGACGCAGGAGTATGTGGCGCAGGCGAAGGCGCTGCATCCGCCTCCGCCGCCAAAAGGTCTGATCTGGCCGCCCGACCCGGACGCGCAGACCTTGCCCGGCGGCGGTCCGCCTGCCGACTTCGACTATCACACGACGGGACTGGCGTTCGACCTGCTGCGGCCCGCCGATTCCCGCCAGCGCAAGATCCTCGAATACGCGCTCGGCGCGCTTCAGGATCGGCAGATTGTGCTGTGGGTGGATGCGAAGGATCGCGGAGAGCGGCGCTATCACGTCGTTCCGAACCCGCGCTACGCGCAGGCGCTGGCGAAGGTCGCCGTGACCGGACAGGCTCCGCGCCTGCCGGGGCTGTAGATTGCAGACTCAGCCTGTGCAGGCAGACTTGGCAACTCCAGACCGGTCTTTTACGGCCGCGCCTTCTGCTTTTGCAGAAAACTGCTGCCGGGGGATTGGAAGGGGATACCCTGCGCGCAGAGCGGACACGCCTCCGGCGCGTAGGTCTCGGCCTGAACGGTGAGCAGGGCTTCCTGGCGAACCCCCAGGTTCACCGTGCCGCCGCTCCGGTCTACCAGAACCGCCGTGCCGAGGATTTCGGCGCGGTGCGCGTTTGCCAGATCGAGGCACTCACGCACCGCGCCGCCCATCGTCATCACGTCGTCCACGATCAGGGTGCGCGTGCCGGGTTCGAGCGTCAGCCCACGCCGCAGCAGACGCTCGTCATTCTCCTTCTCGGCATAGAGCGCGCGCACTCCCAACTGCCGCGCCACCTCGAAGGCCAGCAGTATCCCGCCGGTCGTGGGGCCAAGCACGACCTCCACGCTATCCGCCCGATACCGCCGCGCGATCTCGCCGCAGAGCCTTTCGACCTGGCGGGGCCATTGCAGCACCCAGAACTTCTCCCAATACTCGCCGCTGTGCCGCCCCGACGAGAGCCGGAAATGGCCCGTCTTCAACGCCTCGGCGTCCAGAAAAATCCGGCGCACCTCTTCCGATGTCAGCACTATCTGTCTCCTCCGCCGGACAGTATAGCGTCTGCATCGCGAAAAGTAAAGGGGAAGCCGCCGTTATACTCTGCGCGGAGGGTGTCGGTCTCAACTCTCGTAGCCGACCGCTTTCTTCCACCAGTCGAACTCTTCCGGGAAGCGGCGGCTGTTCTTATCGAACCAGTCCAGCATCTTTATGGCGTCGTAACCGTACTGGCTCATAAACTGGTTTTCAAACCCCTCGAAGGTCATGCCCATGCGGATTCCGAGGATGTATTCGCGTGCGCCGATGTTGTCGCCGGGATTGGAGCGCAGGAGTTTGCGCAGCAGGTCGAGCGCGGCGTCCGTGCGCCCGTGCGTCCAGTCGTCGAGCGCCTTGTTGAGCAGGACGCGGATGAGGTGCCGGTTCTCCAGCCAGCCCCACTCCAGCGCGGGGGGCCAGTGGCCTCTGGCATCGGTGATGCGGGCCAGCGCCCGCGCGTAAGCGGCGTTCAGCAGCTCCTCGGCCTCTTCGTCGCGCCCTGTACGGAGCAGAATATCGCGCAGCATCAGGTAGGAGTCGTAGAAATCGGGGTCTTGCTCGATCAGTTTGTGCAGGGACTGCTCGATAGCCGGGGTCGGCCCGGAGCGTTGGTAGCGTTCGGCCAGGGCATAGAAACGGGACTGCGCCGGGGAGTCGCGGGCGATGAACTGCCCCTGTTCGATGGTATCGCCCTCGGAGTTCATGGCGACGAGGTCGCCGCTCAGCAGTTGTTCCATCTGCAGGATCGCGTCGAACGTGGGAGCCATCTTCTCCTGCATCTGCTTGGTCAGATACTCCGTGTTGAAGAAGTCCAGCTTGAACATATCCCGGATCGCGCTGGCTTTCTGCGCGGCGCTGCCCGGCGCGACGCCGAAGTAGGCGGCAATGTCGGTCGCGCTGGCATAGGGCTTGAAACTTTTGTCGAACAGGAAGTTCATGGAACCAAGCGCGTGGACGATACCGGCGGCCCATATCTCCGGCTTGCCGCGCAGAAAGGGCGGCGGGCGCTTGCGCGCCATTCTGTCAATGAGTTTCTTGCAGAGGCGCTTGTAGTCTGCGTTCAGGCGCGCATCGCAGAACGCGCCGGTCAGGTCGAGTAGCTGCTGCTTCCGCTCCTCGATCTCCGCCTTCGCGTTCGCGCCGCTCTCGTCTTTCTTGGGCATCTCCGTCTCTCCTCTCGCTCTCGTCGGTCTTCCCGGCACGATTACAGGGGCATTATATTCGGCAACCACTCGCCCTGTCAAGAACCGCCTGTCTCCATAGCGATTTGCGCCAGCAAGCCTGCTCATGCTCTTGCGCTTGCTTCCCAATGGCAAGCGGAGGCTTTCTGTTGACGGGGGCGGGGAGCGGCGGTATAATCAGATCAGCAGGAGGAAAGTGATGACACAAGTTACGCTGGAAGAGGCAGGCACGCAGCTTCCCAAGTTGATTGAAGCCGCCAACCGGGGCGAAGAGGTCATTATCATGCGGGATAACCAGCCGGTCGCCAAACTGGTTCCGCTTCCGCACGTTCGGGGACGCCGAGAACCGGGAAGTGCGAAAGGCTTGATTCTGTACAT
>DASRGL010000090.1:0-30563 GCA_035651115.1 Chthonomonadaceae bacterium | reverse complement strand
GTCATCAACGAACTGGCCCTGAACGCGCTCAAGCACTGCGGCGACAAGCCCTGCCGCCTGAACATTCGTTCCGAAGTGGATGCCCTGCACAAGACGGCCTGCTTTGTCTTTCAGGACGATGGGCCGGGCTTTCCGCCGGGCTTCGATCCCGACCGCGATGCCAATGTGGGCCTCCAGCTTGTGACGACGCTGGTGCGCAGCGACCTTAACGGCACGATTCGTTTCGAGAACCGGGGCGGCGCGTGCATCACATTGGCGTTCCCGATCACGCCTGCGCCGCCGAGCGCGGCCCCACAGCGCGCGGTCGTCGGCATCGCCAGCCTGGCGTAGGTCGGATAATTGACCCACCCCCCGTCCCCCTCCCCAGCGCCTACAGGCTTTATCGTGGGCGCGACCGGGGAGGGGACGGGGGTGGGCAGAAGGGGAGTATGCGCATGATCGGCAGCCTGGAAGCGACAGCCAAAACGCTCGGCGAGGCCAAGCGTCTTCTGACGACGACGCGCCGGGCTGTCACCGCCTACGCGCTGGCCTGGCGCGCGCTGGCGCTGCTGATGGCGGCAGGCGCGCTGGATATGCTCTGGCCCTGGCCCGCCGCGCTGCGCGGCCTGTTCCTGCTGGCGCTGCTCGGCATTACCGCGTGGAAGCTGGCCGGTTCCTGGCGGCAGGCGCAGCCGGATGCGCTGCGCGAGGAGCAGGTGGCCCGCGAGATCGAGGCGCAGCGCCCCGAACTCGACAACGCGCTCATCCACGCCGTTCAGTTCGGGCCGACCCTGGCGCAGGCCGCCGACGCGCGCACGGCAGACCTGATGCGCCGCGAGATCGCGCGCGGCGAGCAGGAAGCGGCCCATCTGTCTCTGGAACAGGTCATCGCCCGGACGCCCCTGCTGCGGGAACGCCGTGCGCTGCTCCTGCTCGCCGGGTTTATCCTGCTTTCGCTGCTGCTCTTCCCCCGCGCCTATCGCTTCGAGGTTCCCCGCTTCTTCGCCTTCTGGGGCGATTTTCCGCCCTTCACCCTGACCGATTTCGACGTCTCGCCCACGCAGGCGCGCGTGCGCTCCGGCGAAGGATTGACTCTCTCCGTGCGTGTCGGCGGGCTGCTGCCAAAACGTCTCGAACTGCTGAGCGGAGGCGCGGGCGAAGCGGGCCAGTCCACGCCGCTTATCGCGACCGACAACGGCCTCTACACTGCGCAACTGGAGCATCTGACCCGCGATACCTGGTACGCCGTCGTCGCCGATACAGGTCGCACGGCCCGCTACTGGGCGCGCGTGGACCTTGCGCCGCGCCTCCGCCGCCTCTCCCTCACCTACCGCCCTCCCGCCTACACGCGCCGTCCGGAATCCACCACAGAACTCGGCCTGGAGGGAGAGATACGCGGACTTGCCGGCACGCAGGTCGCCCTCGAAGTCGAATCGGATCAGCCGCTGGCCGGAGGCGAACTGCGCCTCGGTCGCGCCGACATGCCGCCCATGCAGCTTCGGCTCGCGCCGCAGCCCAACGCGCCGACGCGCGCTGCCGTCGCTTTCACCCTCGAACGCGATGGCGATTTCCAACTCAGCCTGACCGGAGCGGACACGGGCTTGCAGACGCCGGACGCCGCGCACGGCAAGGTGACGCTGCTGCGCGATGAAAAGCCGCTCGTCGCCATCACGGTTCCGGGGCAGAACATCCTGGCGAAGGCGGACATGACCGTGCCGCTCCATATCGAGGCGGAGGACGATGTCGCGCTGCAGCGCCTGGAACTGCACCGCGTTATCAATCGGGGCAAGGAGACGGCGCAGACCTACGCCGTCCCCGGCCAGTCGCGGGAGTTCACGCAGACCGAGCGCGTAGACCTCAAGGCGCTGCGCGCGAAGCCGGGCGATGTCATCGAGTACTACGCGACGGCCTACGACAACGACCCGCAGGGCATCCACAACACCGATTCCGACCGGTACTGGATCTGGGTGCTTTCCGAGGAGGACTATGCCCGGCAGTTGGCGAAGCAGCGCGGGCCGAGCCAGATGATCGCGCAGTACCGAGCGCAGGTGGACGCCCTCCGTCAGCTGGCCGAGGAGCAGGCCGCACTCGCCCGCGAGATGGCGGCCAACGCGGAGCGGGCCAGCCGTCTTCGCCCCGGCGACACCGAAGCGCAAGCGAAAGTAAAAGCGCAGACCGAGGCTCTCCGCCAGCAGCAGCGAGCTTTGCAGGAACGCGCGCAGGAGCTGGAGCGGCAGATGCGCGACCTGGCAAAGCAGCCCGCGCAGTACGACATCGAGAACGCCTTGAAGCGCAAGCTGGCGCGCATGGCGGAGGCGCTGCAATCGGCGCAGCGCGCCATGCGGCAGGCTGGTTCCGCCCCATCTCCCGGCCAGATGCCCCCGCCCGGTCGCGCTGCCGCGCAGCAGTTGCAGCAGGCGCTCCAGTGGCACGGCGAGAACGTCGAGAAGGCGCTGCAAGCCCTGGAAAAGACGCTGCCGCTTACCCATGACTTCCTGCGCTTGCAGGCGTTGACGCAGGAGCAGACTCGGATCGCGCAGCAGGCGCAGGCGGCGATCCAGCAGGGCAAAACCGACGCCTTCGCGCAGTCCCGCCTGAGATCGCAGGCTGAGCAGCAGGCCCGCAACCAGGAGGAACTCTCCCAACTCCAGCAGGACCTCCGCGCGCACGCGCAGGAGGCGCAGTCGGTCGCGCCGGAAGCCGCCCGCACCGCCAACCAGGTCGCGCAGAAGATCGGCGAACTGAATATCTCGCAGACGATGCAGGCGGCGCAGCAGGCGCTCGCACGACAGGACGCGCCCAACGGCGCAAGCCAGGCGGAGGCGGCGCAGCGCGCGCTGGAAAGTCTCCTCGGCCAGTGCAAACAGGGGCAGCAGCAGGCGAAAAGCGCCTGCAACGGCCAGTGCCAGGGGCTATTGGGACAGGGCGCGGGCAACTCGTTGGCGCAGATGGCGCAGCGGATGGGCCTCGGTCTTGGGCAGGGCAGCAGTCCGGGAAGCGGCCAGAGCGCCGGGGCCAGCGGTTCCGGCGGCTACAGCGCGCCGCAGCCCGGCTCCCGTCCCGACGATTCGGCGCAAAACGGCGCGGGCGGCAGCGCGCAGCAGGCCGCCGTGATGAGCCTGACCGCGCAGGCCGCCGCGACCCGCAGCCGCAAGGAGAACAAGGGCGGGCCGCGCGGCGAACGCAGGAACGAACTCGGCGAAGACAATCTGGAGCGCCCCGCGCCCGAGACGCCGCGCGCCCCCACGAAAGGCGCAGACCGGGACGCCTCGCGCTATCCGACCGAGTACCGCCGCCTCGTCCGGGACTATTTCAAAGCGGTCGCCGGAGACAAGTAGCCGCCGCCTTTGTCAGGGAGGATCCATGTCCGACGAAAAATTCGTGTTCCTGGACTTCGACAACACGCTCTGCGACCAGTTCCAGCTGAATCTCCAGTATGTGCGGGAGGTCGGCAACCTGCTTGCGCCGAAGTATGGCGGCGAGGCGGAAGACTGGGCGAAGGCGATGGCGGACGTGATGGAGGCGATGGAGCAGGACTATATCGCCCGGTTCCTCCGCAACCCGCTCAACGGCTACTGCGCCTGGCTGGAGGAGATGCGGCCAAAAGCCGCCACGATGCTTTTCACCCGGATGGGCCTGCCGCTTCCTCCGAATATCGAGCAGCTTGCCATCGAGACGCAGTTCAACGCGCTGACGGCCTGCGACGCGACGTTTCCAGGCGCTTACGACGCGCTGAACACTCTGTTCGAGGGGGGCTATCGCACGCAGATCGCCTCCGGGCAGGAGTCGGAATGGCTGCTGGCGGCGCTGATGGGCGCGGGCATCGAAAGCTTCACGGAGAGCAAGTTCGGCCCCGACCTGATAGACTGCGCCAAAGAGGGGCCGGAGTTCTACGAACGCATCTTTGCGCAGGTGGGGGTCGCGCCCGCCGCGACACTCGTCATAGATAATGACCCGGTGGCGCTCGGCTGGGCCATGCAGGTCGGCGCGAAGGCGATCCAGGTCAAAGTCTCGCCGGAGTACCATCTCCCGGAAGCGCCGGGCATCGTCGCCGCCATCACCGACCTGTCCGACCTGCCGAGGCTGGTACGGCAAACTCTCGGATAAAAAGCGTTGGAATCCACAGATTACACAGATTAACACAGATTATTGTTTGAACTATGATTAGAATGATTATGGGATGGACTAGGATTGGCTTGGCTTAATCACAGTCCATCCTGTAATCCCATAAATCACAGTTCAGACAATCATCTGTGGATTCACCCTGATTTGGAGGTGAGGCATGGATTACGAGCAGTTGGCGGCGGATGTGGTGGCGCGGGCGCGGAAGGCGGGCGCGGACGAGGCCGATGTCTATCTTCAGATTTCGACCGAGTTCAACGTGCAGGTGCGCAAGGGCGAGATCGAGACGCTGACGCAGGCGGGCAGCAAGGGACTGGGCCTGCGCGTCTTCGTGGACAAGCGGCAGGGGTTCGCGTCCACCTCGGATTTCGAGAGCGCAGCGATTGAGAGACTGGTCAAGACGACGGTGGCGCTGGCGGCGTTTGCCGATCAGAAGCCGGAGAACGGCCTGCCCGAAGCCGAAGCGCCTCCCGCCCGCCCCGACCTGAAGATCTACGACCCGACGGTGGAAAGCGTGCCGACGGACGAGAAGATCGGGCAGGCGAAACGGTGCGAGGCCGCCGCGTTTGCCGCCGATCCGCGCATCACCAACAGCGAGGGCGCGGGGTTCGGCAGCGGCACGACCTATACGGTGCTGGCGAACTCGCGCGACATCGTGGCCTCCTACCACAGTTCCGGCTGTTCGGTCTTCTGCCAGCCGCTTGCGGAAGAGAATGGCAAGAAGCAGGTGGACTATGAGTGGTCGTTCAAGCGGGCGTATGCCGATCTGGAGAGCGCGGAAGAGGTGGGGCGACGGGC
This sequence comes from Chthonomonadaceae bacterium, assembly GCA_035651115.1. Lineage (GTDB taxonomy): Bacteria > Armatimonadota > Chthonomonadetes > Chthonomonadales > Chthonomonadaceae > DASRGL01. Next base: position 25,664 of record DASRGL010000090.1, on the reverse strand, counting down.
CGCGATGCGTGTCGTGCGCAAACTGGGGGCGCGCAAAGTGCCGACGCAGACGGCCCCGGTGGTCTTTGATCGGAGGGTAGCGGCGCGCATCTGGTATGCGGTATTGAATGCGGTGGACGGCGACGCGGTCTACAAAGGCATGTCGTTCCTCAAAGACAGGCTGGGCGAGAAGATCGCCGCCGAGTCGGTCACGCTGATTGACGACGGCACGCTGGTCGGCGGGGCCGGTTCCGCGCCGTTCGACGGCGAAGGCTTGCCCACGCGCCGCAATGTGCTTATCGAAAAGGGCGTCCTCAAGATGTTCCAGTACGACACGGCGACAGCGCGCAAGGCGGGCGCGCAGTCTACTGCCAACGCCCGCCGCTCCTACGGCAGCGTGCCGGGCATCGGGCCGTTCAACTGCTTCCTGGTGGCGGGCAGCCAGACGCCGGAGGAGATCATCGCCGCCCTGCCGAACGGCTTCTTCGTCACGGACATGATGGGCAGCGGCGCGAACACGGTCACGGGCGACTTCTCCATCGGGGCGTCGGGCGTCTGGATCGAGAACGGCGCGCTGGCCTACCCGGTCGAAGAGGTGACCATCGCCGGCACGATGGAGAACATCTTGCAGGGCATCGAGCGCATCGGGACGGACTTGATCTTCAACTCGTCGGTCGTCAGCCCCACCTTCCAGGTGGCGGAGATGACCATCTCAGGGATATAGACTCACTCGATCGGAGCAACCCGTTGGCTGAACCCGTTTTGCTCAAAGGCATCGCCTGGAACCACACGCGCGGCTTCCTGCCGATGGTGGCGACCGCGCAGCGTTTCGGCGAGACCCATCCCGGCGTCGAGATCGTCTGGCAGAAGCGTTCGCTCCAGGAGTTCGCAGACTACCCCATCGAGAAGCTGGCCGAGACGTTCGATCTGCTCGTCATAGACCATCCGTTCGCCGGATACGCGGCGGCCCATCCGGCGCTGCTGCCTCTGGACGAGTGGCTGCCCGCCGACTTCCTGGCGGATCAGGCGGCGAACTCGGTCGGCGTCTCCCATGTCAGCTATCAGTACGGCGGGCATCAGTGGGCGCTCGCCATAGACGCCGCGACGCCGTGCAGCGCGCACCGTCCCGACCTGCTGGCGCAGCACAACGTCGGCATCCCGCAGACCTGGCAGGAACTCATGGAACTGGCGCGGCGGGGACTGGCGGCGGTTCCGGCGCTGGCGGTGGACTGCCTGATGCACTGGTATATGTTCTGCTGCGGACTAGGCGAAGCGCCGTTTCAGAGCGCGGAGAGAATCGTCAGCGAGGAGATCGGGGCCGACGCGCTGGAACACCTGCGCGCGCTGGTTACGGCGTGCGGGCCGCAGTGCTTCGACCGCAATCCGATTGCCACGTATGAAGCGATGACGGCAGGCGACGCCCTGGCCTACTGTCCCTTCGCCTATACCTATTCGAACTATGCGCGCCCCGGCTATGCGCGCACGCAGTTGAAATTCGGCGGGCTGGTCGCTCTGGACAACGGCCAGACGCTCGGCTCGACACTGGGCGGCACGGGCCTGGCGATCTCGGCGCGCTGTCCGCATCGGGAAGTCGCCGCCGCCTACGCGCAGTATGTCGCCTCGCCGGACTGCCAGCGCGGACTCTACTTTACCAGCGGCGGGCAGCCGGGCCACCGGCAGGCATGGCTCGATCCCGCCGTCAACGCCGCCAGCAACGACTTCTTTTTCGATACGCTCCCCACGCTCGACACCGCCTATCTCCGCCCCCGCTACGACGGTTATATCCCGTTCCAGGATCAGGGCGGGCCGCTCGTGCAGCGTTACCTGCGCGCAGGCGGCGATCCCCGCTCCACGCTGGCCGAACTGGAACGGTTGTATCGGGGTCAGGTCTCCCGTCTATCCTGAAGCTGGAGACGGCGGTACGAATGCATCGAGAACACCTGGCACATCACGCCAAGCGCGATAATGGCGAACGACCAGAGAAACGCTGCGCGGAAGCTGCCTCCCACAGCGGCCAGCATCGGCACAGCCAGCAGAGGCGCGATCGTGCCACGAAGCCCATAGAACGTACTGTGAACCGCCTGATAGTGCGCGGCGCGTCCCGGCTCCGCGAACATCAGCGTCGTGTTCAGGTAGCCAAGGTCTATGCCGGACTGGCAGAAGCCCTGCGCTGCAGACGCCGCATAGATCCAGGTGAGATTGGGGCCGAAAGCATAGCAGATCGGCGTGATGCAATTGATCAGCACGGCCAGCAGCACGGCGGAGAGGCTGCCGTATCTGTCCACGAACGAACCCCAGAACAACAGGCTGACCAGCGCGCAGACATTGATGGCCGTCGTCATGGTCGCAATCTGCGTCGGCGTGATGTGGAACCGGTCTACCTGATAGATGGGATAGAGCGTGTTGGCGACGATATTGCCGAAGCCGGTGATCAGTACGCTTATCGTGAACCAGCGATAGCCCGGATGCCGGAGGACGCCGAACGTCTCCCGCAGGAACTCGCCCACAGGCGGCGGGGAATTGGCGTGCAGCAGAGGCGGCAGGCGCAGGCGGCTGAACGCAAAGGCGGTACCGACGCCGAACGCGCCGCCGATGGCGAACATCCAGCGAAAATCCAGCCCGGCATGTTCCTGCCAGTAGCCCATTAAGCGGGCCGTCAGCAGCATCGCCGCCGCCATGCCGAACCGCACCAGACTCATCAGCCGTCCCCGATGCTCGTCCGGGTAGATGTCTTTCATGATGGCGGTGTAGGCGGGCGTAGAGACGGAGAAGAGAATGGGCGTCAGGCAGATGAGCAGGACGAACATCTCCCGGCTGCCTGCTCCCTGTACGAGGAACGGCGTGAAGAGATACAGTCCGCGCGAGAGCAGCCAGGTGATGGTCACGAACGGCAGCTTGGAGCGCCCCTCCATCTGCCTGGCCCAGAGCGTCGCGAACAGATAGCCGATGGCGGGCGCAGCGGTGGCAAGCCCCATCTGGAACTTGGTGGCGTGCAGCGTCCCCCGCGCCAACTGGAACGCGAACGTCCAGACGCACCCCTGATAGATGCCGGAACAGATTCCCGCGATGACATCCCAGCACCAGTTATACCAGACCGTATCCGGCACGAACCGCCCTAAATGACGGCGCGCGAAGCCGAGTGGCCGCCGTATCGGAACCGGCAGGCGTCTGCGCAGGGCGGGCGATGGTTCGCTGGTCGGCGGCGGTATGGAAGACGATGGCGGCGGAGCGGACAAAGCGTGTGGTTCCTGTTTCTGTTATGATGGGCCGTGTCGGAGGCGGCACGCCGCCCCTTCTATCGGGTCGGGCGCACGCCCGGTGGAGTTACTGCACGTCGCGTCTCTGAAAGATCGCGGCCCCGGCCAGAAACACGACGACGATATAGAGCGCGATATAGACGAGATCGAGGTAGGCGAAATGCAGGTGCGCCGCGCCCCATTCCTGCACGAAACGCGGCGATTCCCAGTTGAGCGCCTGCTGGGGAGGAACAAGGATGGCTCCCCGCATCACATCGTCCACCCGCCAGGCGATATATCCCTGCGGCACGACCAGCCCGGCCACTTTTGCCAGCGTGCGCAGCGACTCTACATTGAAGGCGTTGGCGAGTGCGTTGAAAATGCCGTCGAACCAGGCGAACGCGCCGAACGTCAGGGCCAGCGACGTGCCGAACAGACGCGGCGCGAAGGTCGAAAGGCTGAGGGCCAGCGTGCAGACGACCATCGGGAAGAGGGTCAGCACCAGCCCGGCTTTCAAGAGAGGCGTCGTGGCGAGCAGGGTCTTATCGTAATGCTTCTGTATGGTAAGCGAAGCCCAGACCATCATCGCCCAGAGCAGCGTGCTGCCGATCAGAATGCAGTTCAATCCGATCCACTTGCCAAGCAGTATCTGCCAGCGATGGATGGGTTTGGGCAGAATGACAGCCAGCAGGCCGCGCTCGATCTCACTGGAGACCGCGCCGCCCGCCAATAGCACCGCGAACAGCGCGCCGAGCGATTTGATGGAAGAGAGGCAGAGCGAGGTAACGAAACTGCGGGCGAGCGGGTACTGCAACGCCAGCCACTCCGGCGAGCGTCGGCCCTGTGCGACCGTCTCCTGCATACTGAACCGGATGCGCAGCAGCAGCAGCGATAGCCCCAGAACCAGCAGCCCCATCAAAACCGCGCCGACAAGCGTGCGCCGCCGAATCGCCTCCTTGAGCGTCAGCCCCGCAATCGTAAAAACGGCCATGCGCAGTCTGTCAGCCTCCGTTCCTCTGGCTCCCCGTCCGACAATATCTCAGGACGGCCTCTATTGTACGCTTTTACGCGGCCCGCGTCAACCGATGCGCCTGTCCACCTTGAAATCCTGGACAGAGAAGACAGGCACCTCGTTTCCCTGTGATAAAGTTCATAGAAACCGGTCGGGGTTCTCCTTCGTCCATTTTTCTGCTAAACAACCAGACGCTTGCCGGGCCTATGAAAGACCCGTCTAGGGAGCCTGCGGCTAACCGTCCTCACGGACGGCCTATCGAATCTCCCGTCCGTGAGGACGGTGGGCGCGCAGCGCCCACGCGACGGGTCTTTCATAGGCCCGGCAAAAGGCCGATACTCTGTTCCGACGCTCTTTCATCTCCTTGTTGGAAAGGGAAATCTATGAATCATCGCACGTTGCTCTTTTCGGCGGCCCTCGCCGTCAATCTGTGGGGGCTGGTCGGATGCGGCCAAAGCCAGCAGCCCGTGACGATGGCGCCTCCAGTCGGTGGGCAGAGCGCTGCCGCGCCCAATCAAGGCGTGTTCCAGTGGCAGGATGTGCCGCAGGGACAACAGGTTCCCATCACCCGCGCGGTCTTCGATCAGGGCGGCTATCAGCTTTTCGCGGCGACCGGCGAGACCATCGTCGTTCCTTTCGTCAATCAGAACCTCTACGTGATGAAATTCGGGCGCACCGGCGGCGGACAGAGCTATTTTGTGAATGAAGGCGACGCCCCCGTTCTCTATCTGCGTCCCGGCGACTTTCTGGAGAACGCGGCGGCGCAGAATGCGCGCTGGTATCCCCTGCCGGACACCTACCCGTACACGCGCCCGGTCTATGTCAGCCTGGCTCCCTCCTGGAACGACTATATCGGGATGGGCTGGTATCCAGGCATGGTCGCCTATGGCGGTCTGTGGGGCTATCGTCCTTTTGGAGTCCCCTTCGCCTGGATGCCAAGCTTCAGCATCCACATCGGCGGCACGCGCTACACGGACTACGTCAGCTACCGCACCTACTACACGCATACGCCCGGCTATTCCCGCACGCGCGTAGTCTATAACAACTACGGCACGCCGCGCGGAACGGGTTCGTGGACTAGGACGCGCACGAGCCGCACGACCGGTTCGTTCCGATCCGGCAGCGCCGCGACTTCGACTGGCTCGTTCCGCGCACGCGGCTTCTCGACGCCACCAGGTTCTTTCGGCGTATCGAGCAGCAGTTCGGGAGGCTCTTTTGGCTTCGGGCGCCGTTCCGGCGGTACGACCGGCTCGTTCTCCGGCAGCGCGGCCTCCGCGCCTACCGGCTCCTTCGGAGGAACGCGCAGCTTCGGCAGCGGCAGCGGCTCGACGCGCAGCTTCGGCAGGAGTTCCGGCAGTTCGTTCGGCGGCACGCGGACTTACGGCTCCGGCAGCTTTGGCGGCGGAGGACGCAGTTCCGGCAGTTTCGGAGGCGGCACGCGCAGCAGTTCCTTCGGCAGCAGACGCTCGCGCTGACAGAGAGCGGCGCAGCCTAGAGTAGAGAGAGGAGCGTGTTGGCATGATCTCATCCCCTTCCCCGCGCCACCCCGGCGGCAGCCGATGGCCCTTGCTCGTGATCCTGCTGTTCGTTGTCGCGGGCGGCGTTCTCGCCTACCGCTATCTCTTTACCCGTCCGGGCGAAGCGGCCATCCAACTGATTCCGGCGGACGCCGCGATGGTCATCACGCTGGACACCAATCCGTCGCCGCAGCAGATTCCGACCTTCAAGCGCATCGCGGATGCCCTCAAGAAGGAGCAGGCCGACACGCAGCTCGATAGCTTTCTGACCGGAATGCTCCAGAACTCGCCCGTCGCCAAAGAGATACGCCCCTATATCGCCGACAGCATGGCGATGGCCCTGCTGCCCGGCAGTCCGCCTGGCGGTCGGGGCGGCGCCGGCGCTCTGCTGCTGCTGGCGGTCACGGATGTGGACAAAGTCGGCGGCGTTCTGGCACGATACGGGCAGCAGAACACGCAGGACGGACTGCCCTACTTCCAGTTTCCGCAGGCACGCACCTGCGCGGCGCTCCTCGGCAGCTATCTGGCGCTCTCGGATACGCCCGCTCCGCTCGCGCAGGCCGAGAAGGTGCGCCGGGGCGAGGTGGAAGCGATGGCGGCCAGCGCGGAGTATAAGCAGGCGCGCGCAGCCCTCCCTGCCGACGCCAACCTGATGGTGTTCTACTCGCCTGGCGCGATGGCAGAGGCGATAGGCACGGCGGGCGCGCTGAAGAGCAGTCCGATGCAACAGACGCACTGGGTCGCGATGGGCCTGACGGTGCGGGATAAGGGTCTGGAGATGGCGTGGCGGACAGCGAGTCTCTGCGGAGAACGGCAAGCCCGGAATCCATTTCGCCGCGACACCGCGCAACGGGGCCGTCCTCTGGTCGCTGGATGACCGCTCTCAAGAGCAGATGCGCCAGGCATTGGCAGACCCGCCTGCTTCTCCCCCAAATTCCGATAGAGACATCGTGAGTGTACGGATGGCAAGGTCCCCTTACAATAGTACGCGAACTGTCGTCACGAGGGACGTGAATGCGGATGGGTTAACCACATCTATGCGCTCGACGACGCAGAGTACACAGACGATTCCTCTAGCCCCTGGCGGGCCGGATATGTCCAATCTGATGAAGAACAAGGCGGTGGTGTTTGCGGAAGTCGGGCATACGGTGTTGCTGGCTTCCTCGCAGAAGATGCTGGACAAGGCGCTGGCGGCCTATACGAGCGGCGCGGGTTCGCTGGCCGACGACCCCGGCCTATGCGCAGATGCGCAGGATGCTGCCGCAGGGGACGCAAAACCTGCTCCTGGTCAACCTGCCCGGTATCATGGAGGCGCTGCGCCCGATGCTGGCGCGTTCGATGGGCCGTTCCTCCGGCATGATGCCGGACGACATCGTACCGCTTTTCGGCGCGGCCAACACCGGGCTTGTCGGCAGCCAGAAGTGCGACCGCAAAGCGATGACGGGAACGCTGTTCGTCCCTCTGGACTACGAGCGGCTGATCCACGTCCTCAGCAAAGCCTCCGGCGGGCCGACGCCCGGCGCTCTCCCGCAATAGGGTCTGCCCTCACCCCCTGCCCCTCATCCAGAGTTGGAAGAGGGGCGGACAATCCTCATGTCTGAACTGTGATTAGAATGATTAACGGATGAACTATGATAAGGCCAACCTCAATCCTAGTCCATCTCATAATCCGACTAATCCCGGTTCAGACGGCGCTCTTCCAGCCGCGAATGCATTCGTCGGATCACGAGGACCTCATTCTCCCTCGATGATGCGGACGAACAGTTGTTCCAGAGTCTCGCGCTTGGGAACCAGGGCCACCAGCTTGACGCCGTTCTCGACGAGCGCGCGGGCCAGTTCGGGAATATCCTCTTCACTGCGCACCCAGGCCGTGAACTGCGTCACCGGAACGCGCTCGAACTTCAGCTTGGAGGTCACCTGACGCACGGCGGCAAAAGCCGCGTCGTTCATGTCCCGCACCTCCACCTCGACGGTAGACGTGAAGGCCAGCAGCTCGTCCATCGTCCCCTGCGCCGCGACCTGCCCCCGCTTGATGATCGCCACCTGATCGCACGTCATCTCGATCTCAGAGAGCAGATGCGAGTTGAGCAGCACCGTCTTGCCTTCCGCACGAAGCGCATTGACGATGTCGCGCACGTCGCGGCGGCCGATCGGGTCGAGCGCGGAGGTCGGCTCATCAAGAATGATGAGATCGGGATCGTGCAGAATGGCCTGCGCCAGCCCCACGCGCTGCTGCATCCCCTTCGAGAATTCGCGCAGTTTCGAGCGGGAACGTTCGGCCAGGCCCACGCGCTCCAGCGCCTCCGGCACGCGCCTGGCCCGTTCCGCGCCGCTCATCCCGGCCAGCTTGCCGTGCAGGTTCAGGAACTCGGTCGCCGTCAGGAAATCGTGGAACTGAAACTTTTCCGGCAGAAATCCGACTCGCCGCCGCGTCGGCACATCGCCGATAGGCTTGCCGAGCAGCAGCGCCCTGCCGGTCGTCGGGCGGATATTGCCGAGCAGCATCATGATCGTGGTCGTCTTGCCCGCTCCGTTCGGGCCGAGAAAGCCGAACACCGATCCCTGCGGCACGACCAGATTCAACTCGCGCACAGCGGTAACGTCGCGATACGCTTTGCCCAATCCGGCGGTCTCGATAGCGTTCACTGAGCGGTTTTTCCTTGCCTGTCTATTTCGTGGGCGGCGCTTCCGTCCGCGTGACATGCACCGTGTGCTTCAGGTTCCAGACGCGCCCGCGCCAGGTGACAGTGACATCGAAAGGATAGTCGCCAGCCTGGGTGGTGGAGGGCAGCTTGAAATTGTAGCGCGTCACTTTGCGCGCATCCTCCCGATCTATGCCGACGCTCCGCTTCTTGCTGCCTTCCAGTTCCCATCCGGCGGGCATACTGATGATCTCCACATCGCCGCGAAAATGGTCGGGAACCGCGCTGTAGACGTCCACATTCAGTTGCAGTTTCGTCTGCCCGACGATCTCGACCGGCTGCGGATCGGAAGAGACCTGCGCCTGCAGCGGTTCCACGACCGTAAACGTCGCCGCCGACTGCACCTGCTTGCCGTCCGCCAGGTCCGCCGTGACCAGCAGCGTGTAGGAACCCGGCACGAGGTCGGGCGGCAGCACGGTATCGTACTTGAGTTTGAGCGTCTTCAGGCCGGGGATCGGCGGCACGTTCACGCTGCGGATGGTGTTGACCGCGTTGATGGAGTTCCCCTGCCCCGTCCAGGTCACGCTGCGGATGGCTACGGGCAGGTCACGCTGATTGCGCAGTTCCAGGGTGGCAAAGAGTTTCTGCGTGGCGATGCACTTGTAGTCGGAGAGGGTCAGGCGAGGCAGCACGCCGGAGGCCGCCAGCGCCCGCGCCTCGACCAGCGTGGCATCCAGGAGGAGATGCGGCTCGAACGGCTGGGTCGGCAGATAGGCGCTCGGCAGTCCGGGCGGCAGGAACTCGGCGCGCAGGCCGAGGGTCGCGCCGGGCCGCAGGACGAGGCTGGCCGTGTTCTTGGGAATGGCGATCTCGATGAACTGCGTGCCGTTGGCGACTTTGCCCGCCACCTGGATGGTTCGGGTGTCGGTCGCCGTCTCGTTCCAGGCGGGCGCGTCTTTGCTGTTGGCCGCGTTGAGCAAGCGCGCGACCAGGGCCGGGTTGCCCGACTCCGGCACGCTCCCGACGACCAGTTCCAGATTGTCCGCGCCGCGCAGCCAGCCGTCTCCGCCCATATCCACATCGAACAGGATGGCGGCGGGCTGCTCCGTGCGCGCCGCCAGATAGAGGAAGTTGTCGTCCCAGTTACAGTAGACCGTCCCCTTGATCGCTCCGCCCGTGATCGTATAGAACGGATCCCACTCGCCATCGCTCAGCACGCCGTCGAGTTGCACCGTGCGGCGCAGGCGCTGCGAGTCGGTCGGATACGTGGGCCGCTCCCGGAAATTGATGGGGGGCTGCACGGGAGCCAGTTGGAGCGGAGCCGCCGGGGGCGCGGCCTCCTCTTTCGCGCCACTATCCTGCGCGAGAAGGCGCATACCGGGCAGCAGGCAACCGAGCGTCACGGCGAGACACATCAGATGAAAAGCGCGCGGGCGAATGGAGAGAGCAGCGGGCAGACAACACCGGAAACGGCACAGATTTAGCGGCAACACAGCGAACTCCTCCTGTAATTAGTGCTTGCCGAATCTAACATGATTTCGCCCGTCTGTCAAGGTGTTCCGTGCAAATGCTGTGGGCAGAGGGATATTCCGCAGGGAAAGCGGGGGCATAGCGACCGGCGCAGACGGCGCAGGGGTTCTCCGCGCGGGCGGCCGCGGCAGGCTCCAGGGTCGTGTCTATCCACTGCTGGAAGCGCCGGAAGCGCGCCATCGCCTGGGGCGCAGGCGTGTCCAGATCGCCCAGGCGGTAGTGTTCCCGATCCTGCTCGACGGCGAAGGGACAGGCGTGGAGTCGGCCTGTGCTGGTCAGCGTAGGGAAGCAGTGGAAACAGCGTGCGGGCGGCGCGCTCTCCGCGCGAACGGCACGGCCCTCCTGCCTGCCGACAGGAACCAGGAAATCGTGGGAGAGAAAGAGGCGTCCTGGATGCGTTGCGGCAAACTGAGTCAGCAGGCGCAGCGAGGCCGCAGGCAGCGGCGTTTCGCCGCGCCCGGTCGCAATGGCGTAGTTCAGGACGGCGAACGCGCGAGGATCGGACTCCAGGAGATCGAGGAGCGCGCGGGCGCGGACGCCGTTGCTGAAGATGGTCAGCGTTCCTGCGAATCCCAGTTCCCGCAATCGCTTCATGGCCCAGCCGAGGTTGTCCGGATTCAGCGTCGGCTCCCCGCCGTAGAACTTCAGGCTGCCGCGCCGCGCCACCAGCCGCGCCGCACATTGCAGCGTCTCCTCCGTCCAGGGCCGTTCCTCCCCCTCCGGCCCGCCGTGAACACAGCAGAAGGCGCAGGCGCGATTGCAGCGGTTCCCGTTGTAGAGATGGAGTTCGTCCCATCGTCCCGGCTCGCCTTCGGCGGCCAGAATCTCATTGGAAAAAAGGGGAAAAGGCGTCTCCATCGCTCTCTTTCCTGCCGGGAAAACTATCCTGACGAGGCGTTGCGCTGCGCCGCCTTCTCGTTCCACTGCTCGCAGCCTCGGAAGGGCATGTGCTTGCCCTCCACATACTTCGGCCAGGGATTGTAGTCGTTGATGCCCGGAACCGCCTCGCCGCGCAGCAGGAACGCGCTCGGCCAGCGGCCTTCCGGCGTGACATAGCTCTCCTGGGGCCGCTTCGCGTTGAAGGTGATGCGCGTGCTGGTCGGGATGTAGCGGATGGTCAGGCCGCAGCGTCGGCGCGGCGAGTTGTTGGCGTTGGAGCCGTGAATGATGTTGGGATGATGCACCGAGACGCCGCCCGCCTTCAGCACGAAATCCACCGCCTTCGACTCGTCCACGAACGATTCGTCTATCCCCGAACTCAGCACGTTGGCGACATCGGTACGGGGCTTCATCGCTTGCAGTTCGGTCGTGTGCGTTCCGGGGAGGACGCGCATACAGCCGTTCTCCGCATCGCTGTCGTCCACCGCCAGCCAGAGCGTCGTGACCTCCATCGGGTCGAGCGGCCAGTAGCTGCCGTCCTGGTGCCACAGCACGGGCTGTCCCTCGTAGGGCGGCTTGCTGATGTAGTGCGAGGCGAAAAGGGCGATGTTCGGGCCGATGAACTGTTCCGCGATGTCGAGCAGCCGGTCGTCGCTGATGAGCCGCACCCAGAAGGGATCGTCGGTCATCAGGAAGTGGCCGAGGTTTTCGGGCCGGAGTTCGGGATGCTGCTTTTGCAGCCAGGCCACGTGGTCGCTCGCCTCCTGAATGAGATCGGCGTCCAGCACGTTCGGGAACAGCACGTACCCATCGCGCTCATACTGCGCTTTTGCAGAACTTATCATGGTCATTGCCGCCTTATCCTCACTTGTTTTGAGGCTATTTCTACCGGACAGAGTAGTTCCCATTATACCCGATGAGACAGAGGTCACGCGGAGCGCCGGGTCAGATTCAGGCTGGCCTATTTTTTGCAGTCAGGCCGTAATATCTATTCTGTGGTATACTCTCTCCATAAGCTGCCTCGACAGGCGCTCCGCATTCGCTGAGGACACCCAGGATGCTGCTTCTGCCACAAAAACCTTACGCCTCTGTTCTTGCGCTCATCCTCCTGCTCTTCGCCGGGCCGCTCACGTATGCCCGCGCGGAAGTGGTGGCGCTCACGATCGGCCTGCAGACGGAATGTCCCTACGGCGTCATGGGATGATGGCCGCTGGTCCGTGAGGGCTTGGAACACCTGGATGGCGTTCAATCTCTAGATAGACTGCCTGCTCCCAAGACCTGGACGGTCGGCATCGTACCGGAAGCGGGACGGATGCTCGATCTCAAGGCGCTGGCGCGCTGTATCGAGCAGACCGGCAACCAGTCTTCGCTGCGCGGTGCGGAGGCGACGGTCAACGGCGTGCTGATCAAGGAACAGGCGCGCTGGCTCGTTCGCGCCTCCAAGACGGATGAGACCTTTGTTCTGGCTCCGCTGCGCGCGAAGGTGCAGTGGGACGTCAAGGCTAAACGGCGCGTGCCGCCGACCGACAAAGAGCGCAGCGCCTTCAAAAGCCTGGTGGCAAAATGGCGCAACCAGACCGTGTCGGTGCAGGTCATCGGCCCGGTGACAAAACCTAAAGAGGGCGAACCGCCGACGCTGGAAGTGCGGGAGTTCACCTGGGAGTTCCGAGAGCAGGCCGCGCCGCCATAGATGCGGCGCGCAGACCGGTCATGAAGGACAGAAATCGGGCGCTGGTCAGCGCCCGATTTCTATTTAGGCAGCGTCGCTGTGCTAGCGATATTCGACGGCGGCGAACTGCCCCCGCGATTGACGGCGACCACTTTGAAGTAGTAGGTCGTTGCCGAGAGCAGGAATGTGGCGGTATAGGTCGTCGCGTCCGGGCTGAGAGTGGCGATCCGCGTGAAATCCACCCCATTCCGCGAGCGATAGACCCTGATGCTATCGGCATTGGTAGCGTTGTTCTTCCAGGTCAGAGCGATCTGCGTACTCGAAACCGGCGTGGCCGTCAGATCGGAAGGCGCCGCCGGAGGGAACGGCAGTGTAGTGGCGCTGGCAATATTGGAGTAGGCGGAGTTGCCCCGCGCCGCGCTGGTAGCGCGCACGCGATAGTAGTAGGTCGTGTCTGTCGCCAGGTTCCGACACTCAAAACTGGTGGTATCGGCACTCACTATCTTGAGGAGTTGGAAGTTCACTCCATTCAAAGACTGTTCGATGGCAAAGCCGTCCTCATTGGCGCTGTTGTCGGTCCAGGTCAGTCTGATGCGGCTGCGCGATCTTGCCACCGCCAACAGATTGGATGGCGCGGCGGGCGGGTCCGGCCTGGTGGTGGCGCTGGCAATGGTGCTGTTGTCCGAGTCGCCGTCGGCGTTCTGCGCACGTACCCGGAAGTAGTAGGTCGTGGCTCCCGACAGCCCCGGAACCGCATAGTGGGTGGTATTGGCATTGACGCTGGCAGCCTTGATCCAGGCGGCTCCATCAGTGGACTGCTCGATAACAAAATCGTCTTCGTTGTTGCTGTTGTCCTGCCAGGCCAGGTCTATTTCGGTATTGGAGGCTGCGGTGGCGCTCAGGCCAGACGGAGGAATCGGAATGAAGTCCACCTTCACCATGGCTGCCACCGAAGGCACGCCCGCCGTATTGAGCAGGAACAGGAGATAGTGACCCGCAGGACACTGGTTCGGGTCGGACGGCGCCGTGACGTTCAGGCCGCCGTTCGTCGGCACAAAACTCAGCCGGTTGATGCGCTGGTTCATATTGAAAGCGTGGGTCGCCGAGGTGAGCCGAATCCAGTTGACCTGGCGGATGGCGGCGGCATCGGGCGTTCCAACAAAGAAGGTCTGTCCGTAGGAGACGCGAGACGGCGCGGCAGCGATCGTGGGGCGCGGCCCCCGGAACAGATAGGGCGGCGAATAGATCTGCAGGGTCGGCGTTTTTGCCAGGGGGTCGTCGCCCCAGTCGCCGGTCGTGACGGCCACACGCCCATCGGGAAGCAGCACTGCGTTGGAATGATAGCCCAGAAAGACGCTATCGCTCGCCAGCGTGGTAAACTGGCCGGTGGCCGGATCCCACATCTCCGCGGAATAGACCGGAGCCGCCGCGTTGCTGAAGCCCGTCCCGCTGCTGCCTCCAGTCACCAGCACCTTGCCATCGGGCAGGAGCGTGGCGTTCTGCTGGCGTCGGGCCGAGGCCATGCTGCCGGTAAACACCCAGGCCGGGTTGGCAGCGTCGGTATCGAGGAGTTCGGCGGTATTGAGCGGCGGGTCGTTGCCTCCCAGCGCCAGAATCTTGCCGGTATCATAGAGAACCGCCGAACCATACGGGCGCGTGCCGCTATTCATACCATACGCGAGGGACTGGGTGGTTCCGGTTCCCGATACATCGAAGACACGGGTATAGCGGGCCGGGCCGACATCGAGGAACTTTCCGTTCGGCAGCACGAACATCATGGGGTAGAGCGGCAGTTGCGCCTGGGCGGTCGTCAGATCGCGCCAGGCGCCCACAGCGCCCTGCCAGACCTGGGGAAGCGTGTTGACGCCGACGGTGTTATCAATCGAGCCGGAGAGAACCAGCACATCTTTGCCGTTGGGCAGTGTGGTCACGGTCGGATACCAGCGGCCCGCATTCATATCGGGCAGCCGGGTCCAGGTATCCTTGAAAGGATCGTAGATGCTGGCGTAGGCCAGCCCGACGTTGTTATCAATATGGCCCCCGGCGACGAACAGCCGGCCATCTCCCAGGAAGGCATGGCCGGCGCAGAAGAGGTTATAGCCGGGCTGCGCCGAGAGGGTAAAGGCGTTAGTCGTCGGATCCCACAGGTAACACTGGCTGGCGCTCAGCCGATCCCAGAGCAGAACTTTGCCCGTCGGCAGCAGATGTATATGGATGCCATGCACGGGAATGGACATCGTATTCGACCACTGTCCGGCAACGGAGGGATCACCAGCCACTTGCGCAGGCAGGCGGAGGCTGCTTCCTGCAATGAGCAGGAGGAGCAGGAGAAGACGCAGGGGCGCGGACAGGCCCGAGATAGATTTCAGTTTAGGCAGCAGCATGATCTCTCCTCTGGTAGCAACAGGAAAGGGCCGAAGCGATGGGTTACAGACTGGGATTAGGACTGGTGATTTTGCGTGGGTGGTGTGGCGTGTTTCTCCTCCCTTGCTGGAAGCAGGCCGGATCAGGCCTTTCTTGCTCTCGTACCAACTCCTGTGGTGTGGCGTGTTTCTCCTCCCTTGCTGGAAGCAGGGCTGGTGTGGAAGGCAGAGGCGTTACGGCCGCGTCGGTATCTGCGAGGTCATTCGGGTCTCGGATAAGCCTGTTGGATGAGCAGTCTGGCTCACTGCACAATACATGCCAAAATGGTAGAAGGGACGATGATTTTTCCCTTCTTCCACATTTTAGCACGCCTGATCTGTTGTCCTGTTGCGGACGGTCTATAGAAGCTGTACCGTCACCGTCGGCGCGTTCTTCGCCGCCTGTTTGGGCATATCGGCATCGAGTGTCAAGAGTACGGTCGGTCTTGTCCTGGTCAAGGCTTCGGCCAGAGCAATATAGAGGCCGTCGGCAGAACGTCGGCAGGTATAGCTGCCGCGAATCGCTTCCGCTCGAAGTACCAGCGAGATTTCGCCGTCCGGTGGAGACGAAATAAATCCCATCAAATTGTGAAAAGCCTGAACCGCTGTGGCATGATCCGCAGGAGACAGAGTCTTCTCTTCTTCCAATTTGCCGCACAGAACATAGAGCGTCTCAGCGACAAGCACACCAGGCGCAAAGAATTCAGCGCCGCTGGCAAGGTAGCGATTGACCTCTGCACTCGCTTTTGGCTCCGTGACCTCTCGGGCTGCGATAGCAACAGCAATGCTGGCATCCACGACGATAGCTAGGGGCGGGTTACTCGATGGGGTCACGGTCATACATGGCTCCCGCACGCGCCTCGTGAAGCAGTTTCAGCGTGTTCGTGTTATCGGAATAGGGCATATCCTTTTGAAGTTCCGCGATCTGGCGCATAATAGCAAGTCCCTTCTCATTAGGCGGGAACGCAGGAGCCTGGCTGCTGTTACGCTCCACGCTGACCGTGACCTCTTCGCCCGGTATCAACCCCAACGCCTGGGCTTGTTCCGGCAGTTCGAGCAGACCTCCCTCTCTGACTTTCGCCCTGAACTGTATGACTGCCATCTTCGTTACCTCCCATTCCCTATTATATCACGTCTGGCCCGCCGTACATTTTCCGCCGGTTCTCTCGCCGCTTTCAGAGTGTTACTCGGAGCTTTCGACCAGCAGCGTGCGGACCTGCCAGGGACGGAAGGCCAGCGTGACGCCGCCGTTGTGGACGGGCAGTTCCCGCAGGTTGTCCTCGACGATGTTCGTCTCCCAGACGCGCGCCTCATCCGGCAAGCCCTCTAGCCGCGCCTCGACCGTGCGGCCCGCGCTTTCGTAGAGTCGGACGACGCGCCCACTGCCGTTGTAGGCCATTTTCAGACAGGCGATGGTCACGGAGGAGTCGCCGACGACCTGCGGCAGGAATCCGCGATGGGATGTGCTGCCGGTCGGTGCGCTGGAGGAAACTTCCCGCGCTAAGAGCGGCTGATTGAAACCCTGTCCCTGCCGGACGATGCGCGCGCCGCGCCAGTCTCCGGGATGCGGGACGAAGCTGTAGCGGATGGCGTGCTGCCCCACGTCGGAGATGGCGTCGGGATCATAGGCGCTGCGCAGAAGGGTCAGCCGGAGGCGGCAGCCGAGCGCATCGTAGCCGTACTTGCTGTCGTTCAGCAGCGCGAACCCGTAGTCCGGCCCGCCCACATCGGCCCAGCGCAGCGCCGGAACCTCCTGCCCGTCCGACGGCCTCTGCACGGCGGCGAACGGCGTCTCGTACCACGCCTCGCACTGCGGCATCCGCGCCGTGAACGCGGCCTTCAGGTTCGGAATGCCGACCTCGGCGTTCCCGATCTCCTGCCAATCCACATCGGTCTGGAAATCCACGCGCGCCAGATCGCGGTAGAAGTGGATGCGCTGCGTGATCTTGGAGGAGCGGAGGCTGTGCTGCACCTCAAGGACGAGCCGCGCGGGGCCGGATTCGACCACCCGCGTCGTCGCGCCGCGCAGCAGACTGAAATCGGTATGCACCTCGTCGTAGTGCCACGCGGTCATGCCGTGCGGATACTCCTCGACCAGTTGCAGGACGTTCAGCGCGAGATCGGCGCGGGCCGTATCCAGGTAGTCGCTGCCCCGACGCATCCCGTAGCCCACAAGCTGCCGGTTGACCCGCTTATCCAGGAAGGAGACCAGGATACCCGAATCGCGGCGCAGATAGATGCGGAACACGGGCGTCTCGATCCGATAGTAGGGCGCGTCGGCGGCGACTTCGGAGAGAAAGTTGCTCTGGCGGCTGTCGGTCGGCGCGAAGGCGGGGACGGCTTCCAGGCTGGCGGGCAGCGGCTCGGAAGGGGCTGTTTCGATTCGGTAGCCGACGGTGGCGAAGGCGGGAACGCGCGCCACAAAGCCCAGCCCTTCCGGTGTGTACTGTCCCGGCGTCCTGTGGCCGTCCTCGCTGACGAGCCAGACGGCTCCCTCACCGCGCTTTCCCGGCACGGTGACCCAGTCCTCGCGCTCCCATCCGAGCGGATTCGTCACGGCGATGTGGCCCGGCGCGATGCCCTGCTCCAGCACGGCAAGCGCAGCGTTCGTTACAGCGTCGGCGGTCTGGACGACGGCGGCGAAGTCCTCGGCGTTCTTCTCATAGGACTCGTGGATGGCCGAGCCGTCGAGAATGTCGTGGAACTGGTTGAACAGCACCGCGCGCCACGCTTCCTGCAACTCCGCATGGTGGTTCCGGTTCGCCAGCGCCGCCAGCGTGTCCGCCGTGCAGAGCCGGTTTTCGCCCTCCCGGTTGTAGCGTTTGGTGTCGGCATGGGTGGTGTAGCAGCCCTCGAAGAGGGTGCTGGACTCGCCTTTCCAGGTAGGCAGCGCGCCGCCCGCATCCAGAATATCGCGCGTGTAGGCGTCCAGGCGGCTGCAAAAGGCGGTCGGCATTCCGGGAAGTTTCTGGAAGCGGCGCAGGGCGTCCAGATTCTGGCGGGCCGGGCCGCCGCCGTGATCGCCGATGCCGTGAAAATGCAGCCCCGCCGGGTGGCCGAACTTGTGGGCGCGGATGGCGGCGTTCGCCAGGTCGCGGGCCAGGATGTCGCCGTTGTAGGTGTAGGTGGAGAAGGCCAGCAGGCGCGTGCCGTCGTCTCCCTCCCACCAGTAGGCGGGCCACTGGTTCTCCTGTCCCGGATTGGCGCGGTGATGGTAGTAGCGTTTCGCCCCGGCGGAGACGGCCAACTGCGGCAGGTTGCCCGCGTGTCCGAACGTATCGGGGGCGTGGTAGCTGCTCGGCTCGACGTTCAGTACCTCGCGAGAGTAGGCGACGCCTTCCAGAAGCTGCCGGGTGTGCGCCTCGCCGGAAGCCATGTTGACATCGCCTTCCAGCCAGGCCAGCGTCGTCGCCTCCCACCGCCCGCTCTGGATATGCTCCAGCACGCGGGCGAACAGCGCAGGTTCCTCCTGCCGGATGACCTCGTAGGTGGCGGGCTGGCTGTGCGAGAAGACGAGTTCGGGGTAGTCGTCCATGAGGGCGAGGACGCTCTTGAAATCGCGCTTGATGACGGCGACGGTGTCCGGCCAGGTCCAGAGCCAGTTCATGTCAATATGGCTGTGGCCGATGATATGCACCCGCAGCGAGGAGGCTTTCGCCGCCAGCGGCGAGAGGGCTTCCGCCACCTTCGCCAGCGCGGTTTCCAGCGCGCCGCCCTCGATGGCGATCAACTCCGGCGGCACGAGCGCGGCGGCTTCCAAAACGGCCTCTTCTTCCTGCGGCGTTGCGGCCAGTTCCGCCGCCAATGCCAACTGCGCCCAGGCGACATCGAGGCGTTCAAAGCGGGCGCGCAGTCCGGGCGTCATCAGGCGCAGGTTCAGCCAGGTCGTCGTCTGGTTGTTGGGAACGCGGACGCGCAGTTCCAGCGTGCCGTTGTCGCCCGCCTGCAAGCGCGGCAGAACGGTGAACAGGGCCGGCCCCGCCGCCACCGGAACGCCCTCTTCCGCAAAGACGGACTGGCCGTTCCATTTCAGGTCGGTCGGATAGAGACTGAACAGAGTCGCTTCCAGCGGATCGCCCGCCAGTCTCACGCCTGCGGCCTCCTCCGGCAAGTTCAAAGCGCAGCGCAACAGCAGGTCTTTGCCCGGCTCCAGTTTGATCCAGCGAAAGCCGCCGTTGCCGTCCAGTTCCAGCGTCTCCGGCCCTGGCCCTTCGATCCGCTCCCAGCGCGTCCACGGAAAGCCTGTCCGCACCTGATCCGCCGCTGCCCGCAGCCGCGCCAGCGTTTGCGTCACCGCCCCCTGTTCCATCCCGTCCTCCCCGACAGTATTCTTCCGAAGTGCGCCCAAACGATTCCCTGCGGCTCGGCGGGATTCCTTTGTTGGCCCCCCACCCTGACCCTCCCCCTGTTCTTGGGGTTCGACGGTCTAAATCGACGGGTTAAAACCCTTCGCTGTGTGGCCTGCGGCCCAGTGTCCTGCGGACACGATGCAAACACACGGTCTATCCCTTCTCCGCCGTCCGATTCCAACGCTGCGTTTTGTGGACTTCCGTTGCGTACCTGCCTGCGCAAGAGACGTACCGGCTGCCAAACGGGGACGTGTCCGTAGGACACTGGGCCGCAGGCCACACAGCGAGGGAATTCATTCCTTCGACCAAAGAACTTACCGGCGCGGTTCGACCCGGAGAAGGAGCGGCGACGCAGCGTTAGCGACTCCGTTCTCGACTCCGGCGATGGCATAGAAGGCGCGGGTCTGCGGCTGGACCCAGGGTTCGCACCAGAGGGTGAACTTGCGGGCCGTCTCCTGCTCGGTGATGAGGACGCCGTTCAGCCCGACATCCAGCACCCGCACGCCGAACGGCAGGTTCTCCACCTCGATAGGCACGCGCCCGCCGAACTTGTTCTGCCGGGCGACGCGCGCCTCCACAACGACCTCTTCGCCCGGATGAATGACGATCTCGCGCCGGTCGGTGGCGACCTGAACATCCGGGTTCGGCAGGACGGTGAGCAGGCGCACGCCGTTCTCCGGCTCTATCGTGCGAACGACCTCCTGTCCGTTGATCCGCGCCTTTGCGACTACCCGTATCGGCGTGGCGTAGGGAAGTTTCGGCGTCATGGCGTCCGGCGCGGCGGAGAGCAGGAGTGTCGCGCTATTCTCGCCCGCTTCGATGACGCTGCTCGTCGCGGAGAAGCCTGGCGGCAGCCCTTCCAATCGCACCGCTATCGGGCCATCGTAGCCGTCGTAGCGTTCGCACTCGATGTCTATCGCCACGCCCCCGCCCTGCGGCACATTGGGATGCGGCGGATTCATGCGAACGCGGTAGTCCGGGCGCGGTGGATGGATACTCAGGCGATAGGCATAGTCTGCGCCCTGCTGCCCGCGTGTATCGCTCAAGCGCACCAGATAGTCACCGTCCGCCGGGGCCGTGAATTCGAGCGCGGAGTCCTTGCCATAGAGCGGCCCGCCGTCATCATTTTTATAGTAGATGGGCGTGAGCGGCATCCCATTGGGCGAGAAGGCGCTGCCGGGCGGATGGATCTCGACCTTATAGACCGGCGTGGCGACGCTATGGTATTCCGGCGTCGTGCCGAGGAAACCGAGACGCTGCCCCCGATAGCTGCGCAGCGCCACGTTGTCGTCCGGGCCTTTGGGCAGCCCGACGATCCGCACGACCTCCCGCCCGGCCAGCAGATAGTCGCCGATATGGAAATCCGTCCAGGAGACGAGCCGGAATCCGCCGCCGGACGAATCGTGGTCGGAGAGGGTGATCTCCGTCTGCCCGACGGCGCGCAAGACGGCCCGCTCGATGGGCCTGCCCTGCGCGTCCAGCACTTCGATCTGCGGGTCGAGCGGTGAGCCGAGCCGCCGCGCCATCGTCTCCAGCAGGAGCGTTTCCCCTTTCTTCGCGTGGAAAGCGTAGTAGTGGCTCAGTCCCGCCGCGTTCCCCTGCCCGTCCCAGAGCCGTCCGTTGATCGTCACCGGCGCGCTGACTTTCTGCGCCTTCGCCGCCTCGGTGTTTCCGGGCGCTTGCAGAACTTCCGGGTCTTCTCCAATGGCGAGTTTTAAACCCTCACCCCCCCGGCCCCCCTCTCCCACGCTGTGGGAGAGGGGGGAGTTTCGGACCTGATGGTTCCCCTCCCCCTGTTCTTGGGGGGAGGGGGCAGGGGTGGGGGAACTAAGCTGGAATCGCTGCGGCGAATCGAGCGAGCGAGTGACCTCTTCGAGAGCCACGCACAAGTCGAGAGGAATCGTTTGTCCCCAGAAGGTTTCCGAGGGAGCCGTTGCGCGCACGGATTTCTGGCCGCGCAGGTTGAAGCCCTCGATCTGGATGTCGGCGGAGGTTCCTTTTTGCAGTCCGAGCGGGAAGACGCGCGTGACGAGCGGAAAATGGCCGATGTTGAGACGATAGAAGACATCGCTGCCGGAGGCGTTCGCGTAGTCGCGAAGCTGGAGGACGTAGGTTCCGGCGGCGGCGAAATGGTAGCCGAGAATGGTATCCGGCTGGCCGATGCGCGGCTTGCTTTCGGCCAGCGGCTTGCCGGAAGCGTCCAGAAGCGTGAGGACGGGCTGAAGCTTCGAGCCGAGCGGCTGCGCAATGACCTCGAAAACCAGCTCCTCTCCGGCCTGCGCCGCGAACCGATAGCAGTCCGTATCGCCCGCTTTTTCCAGGGAGCCGGTGACGGCGCATTCGGATGGAATGGTCTGCGCGGTCTCCGGCGTGTTGTTCGGCTCGCTGGCCGCGATCTCCGGCCAGTCGCCGACCGCGAACGTGACAGTCCCGGTCGTGCCGCGCGGTGTCTGGAGATAGACGCGGTGCAGGCCGAGGCGCGCTGCCGGGCCGGGCGTCACCTCTACCTTGAGAACGCCCGCGTCCTTGTCCGGCGGCGTGACGATCCTGCCGGAGAGGGCCGGATCGTCGAAGAAGACGCCGGTCGCGTCGTAGATGCGCGCGCCGTTCAGGGTGAACGTCACCGTCTGGCCGCGCCGCGCGCCGGTGGGCTGAATACGGTTCAGGACGGCGGGCTGGAGCGTCGGCGGGCCGACCTCCTTTTTGGGCGGCATCGAGTCGGTCTGCGCCGCTTTGGAGGCGGCGCGGGGCAGAGCGGTGGCGGGGCGACTGACAGTGGGCTTGCCTTTGAGAGGTTCGCGGAGTTTGCGCCCGGTCGCGCTGTCGTAGAGGGTGAGCGAGCCGTCGTAGCAGCCTATGGCGAACAGGCGGTCGTTGGGGCTGAGAGCAAGTCCCTGCGGCCAGTCGGGCTGCTTCTCGTAGACCTTACGTTCGTCAAGCGTCTGCGCATCCCACCGCTTGACGGCGTTGTCCTCCCCGGTCGTGACGATGGTTTTCCCGTCGCGGCTGTAGGCGATCCGCAAAATCGCGGCGTCGTGGGCGAAGGCGGAGCGGGCCAGCGCGCCTCCCGTCGCCGTGAGGTTCCAGACGCGCAGCGTCTTGTCCACGCCGCCCGCCGCCAACTGCTTCCCATCCGGGCTGAATGCGACCGCGTAGAGTTCGGCGGCGGACTCGCTGAGAGTGTAGAGCCGTTTGCCCGTTGCCGTGTCCCAGACCTTGACCGTCCGATCTCCCGCTGCCGAGGCGAGCCGCTTCCCGTCCGGGCTGAACGCGACGGCATAGACGGCATCGGTGTGGTCTTTCAGAAGGCGAGGCGTCAGGTATTCAGGTGTTGGGTGTTGGGGAGCGGCAGCCA
Source organism: Chthonomonadaceae bacterium (assembly GCA_035651115.1). Taxonomy (GTDB): domain Bacteria; phylum Armatimonadota; class Chthonomonadetes; order Chthonomonadales; family Chthonomonadaceae; genus DASRGL01. Next base: position 3,094 of record DASRGL010000090.1, on the reverse strand, counting down.
GGTTCCAGAGAGAGACGAGATGATCGTAGCTGGCTGCCGCCAGCCGCTTCCCGTCCGGGCTGAACGCCACGGAGTAGATGACATCCACATGCTCACCAAGCGTGCGGAGCGGCCTGCCGGTCTTCACGTCCCACAGCTTGATCTCGCCCGCCTGCCCCGACCTGCCGCCCGCCGCCGCCAGCGTCTTCCCATCCGGGCTGAACGCCAGCGAAGTCACTGCGCCCGCGTGACCGGCCAGTTTCGCCTGTGTCTTCCCGGTCGCCGCGTCCAGCAGCGTGACGACACGATAGCCGCCCGCCGCGATTTTGCTTCCGTCCGGACTGAACGCGACAGACGTGATGGGGCCGAGACTCACCCCCCGTCCCCCTCCCCAGCGAGGAACGAGCGAGTGGGGAGGGGGAGACTTTTGCGCCGAACTCAGGACAGCAACGCAGAGCAGCAAGGGGAGGCTGCTGATACGGATCGTGACGGCTCTCATGGCACACTCCGTTGATCGGGCCAGTCGTCAGATGTGCATCCGGGTCAGGACGCCCTCGAACGCGCAGTCCACGCTGTCATCCCCGCAGACATAGCGCCACAGCTTGGCCCGCTCCACGCTCTCGGCCCGCGCCTGCTCGCCATGCCACTTGTGCGAGAAGCTGTTGACGATACGGCGCACCTCCGGCTCGTTGTAGCCATCCGTATTGAACAGGCCGCGCTGTTCCTCCCCTGCCCGCAGGCGCAGCTTGAACATATAGCGCGTTTTGTCGGTATAGTTCGGCTGGGCGCAGTGCCAGATCGCCTGGTGCAGAAACGCGATCGTCCCGGCCTTGCAGACGAACTGCTTCTGCCCGACGATGTTCTTGTAGCGGGAGATACTGGCATTGCTGACACGCCGCAGATGCGAGCCGGGCAGAACGAGCGTCGGCCCCATCTCTTTCGGGCAGTCGTGGGAGAAGTACATCGCCTGGATGTCGAAGGCAAGCGGGCGCGCATCAATGATCGAGTCGGCGTGCCATATCTGCGCCCCCTGCTGGTTCGGGCCGACGACGTGCAGGGCCGAATGGTCGTAGACGGGATGCTCTCCGACCAGGCTTTGCAGGATGCCCTTGACCTGCGGCAGCTCGAAGACGGCATGGATCGCCTCGGACTTGTCCCAGTAGCCGTTGCCCGCCTGCTGATCGGCATAGACCCGCTCGTTCCACTCTTGCGGCACAAGTTCCTCGAACAGCAGGTAGCCGTCGTTAACGAACTGCGCCATCTGCTTGGCGGTAAGGAGGTACTTCCTGTCCACACTAGCCATCTATCTTTACCTTTCTCTCTAGCACATACTCGTAGGGCAGATGCCCGACCTCATGCTCATGTCCGCGCACGTAGTAGGGCAGCGTCGGGACCTGCAGGACGAACCAGCCGTCGCGCATCGCCGCCAGCACGGAGCGATAGGGCGGCTTCTCCTGGTCGCCGGACTGCATCTGTAGCGCGCCCTCCGGCAGCGCGCCGTCGTAGAGCGCCCAGGCGATGGTCTCGGCATCCAGATCGGAATGCGCGAGATGCAGAATCAAAATCTGTTGACGATATGCGCTCACTCGTTAACGCCTCTCTCACCCTAGATTCGGACTGTCTTATCGCGTTCCTTCCAGAAGCCGCGCCAGTGTCACGGCAAACTCGCGGCGCGTGACCGACTGGTTCCTGCGGAACGCGCGGTCGGGATAGCCCTGCATCACTCCCGAACCCGCCGCAACCAATACTGCGCCAAACGCCCACTCGCTTCCTGCTACATCACGGAAATTTGCGTGTTCGAGATTCATGACGGTGGATGCGGTGTACGCTGTATAAGCCGAGCAACAATAGTGGCGAGTTCGTAGCGGGTCACGGCTTTGTCGCCTCGATACGTACCATCTGGGTAGCCAGTCAACACGCCTTCCTGGGCCAATTCCCTTACCGCATAACCCCGCCATGTGCTATATTGAAGAATGGATCTAACCGACGATGCCCTCTCACATCAACCTGTTGGGAAAAGACGCCCTATCTCGACCGGCAACATCACCAATGCGGCGCTAGAGGCTCTATTCCTGCCGCACCTTGCGCAATCGTTGCAGCCTTCCAGACCCGCCAGCCTGATAGAGATGACACGAACCTCCCTCATCATTCACGTTTAGCGGACAGGCTGCTTCTCTCATTGTGTCGGGGCGGCGAGGAGACCGTAGTAGCGGCCCATCCAGTAGGCTAGCAGCCAGTCGGTCGGCTTGTCCTCCCGGTCTCCGCCCCTCCCGATGATGAGTTTATAGGGTTCCTGATCCCACATGCACAGCCCCATCTCGCTGCGCGGCAGCAGGCGCGTCAGGCGGTCTTCATCCAGTCCCGGCGTCAGGTCTTTCTGTATGTCCTCCCGCTGGCTGTTGTCTACCGTCCACTCGATCATATCCAGGGGCCAGTCCCGCAGCGTCTCCACCGCGCGCTCCAGCGGAACCTGCTTGCCGGAAAAGCGATTGTAGACGAAATCGTAAAACGGGATGCCGTCGCGGGCGCACGCCTCGTGCCAGCGCTGCATACTCGTCTGCGCAGTCGCCTTCAGTGACGGGAAAATGAGATGCGTGAGCAGGTTGTGGTAGACCATCGTGAGCAGTTCATCCTCGATGTGGGTGCGCTCGGAGGGCGTGTCGAAGATCGTATCCAGCATGTTTTTGTCGTAGCCGTGCTTCTCGATCAGGAACTTCGCCGCCTCCTGATAGCGCGCCTTGCCCGTGACATGGTAGGCCACGCCCAGGAACGCGGTGATCTCGACGGAGTTTCCGGCGCGCTCCTCATGCCAGTTCGGATCACCGTTCAGGCTCTCCGGCGACCAGTTGCCCCACTCGGTTCCCCTGCCGTCAATATCCTGCAAAATGTAGCCGTGATCAATGATGCCGCCGATGATTCGATCCACCTGATCGGCCACCAGCTTCTTCTCGGCCTCGTCTGCCGCCAGGTCGTAGTAGGTCGCATAGCCGAACATGTGGCCGTCCACCTCGTCGGAACTGGCGTCCCGCTTCCAGAGCCAGCGGCCGTCTTTGCTGGGAATCCATCGCTTCTCGATGATCTTCTCGCGCGGATTGGTACGATTGATCTCGGCAAT
>DASRGL010000089.1:0-9196 GCA_035651115.1 Chthonomonadaceae bacterium | reverse complement strand
CAACGCGGGCAGCGACCCGACCAACCTGTTCAAATACGGCGGCGCGCTCGACCTGATGCTCGGCACCGATGCCACCGCCGACAGGAACCGCGCGGAGCCGGTGGCAGGCGACATGCGCCTGCTGGTCACGCGCGTCAAAGGACAGACGAAGGCGATGCTCTACCGGGCCGTCGTGCCGGGAACCGCGCCGGAAAATCGCGTCCTGTTCACCTCGCCGGTCGGCAAAGTCTTCTTCGATCAGGTCGCCGATGTGAGCGATAAGGTCGAACTGGCCCAATCCGGCGGCGATTTCGAACTTTCCGTGCCGCTTGCCGTTCTCGGCCTGGCTCCGCAGAGCGGACAGGAGTGGCTCGGCGACTTGGGTCTGCTGCGCGGCGATGGCGCGCAGACCACCCAGCGCGTCTACTGGGCCAACCATAACACTCTGATCGTCAGTGACATACCGAGCGAGGCCCGACTCCAACCCTCCCAGTGGGGAATTTGGAAGATTAAGTAGCCAGGCGATCAGCCGTGACCAGAGTACATAGCCTGCGCGCCAATCTCGATGTCCGCCCTATCTGCCAGGGCATGGGCGAGAATGAAAGCCGGACCTGCCTGCTGACGGCGGCGCAGAGACTCTGACGGGAAAATAACGGCCCAAATTTCTAACCGAAAGGCGACTCTACTATGGTGACTCATCCCCTTCGTGTCAGCGAAAATAGACGCTTCTTGGTGGGCAGCGACGACAAGCCCTTCTTCTATCTGGGCGATACGGCCTGGGAACTGTTCCACCGCTGTACGCGCGCTGACGCGCTTCACTATCTGCAAGACCGAGCGGCGAAACGCTTCACGGTCATTCAGGCGGTCGTTCTGGCAGAGTTCGGCGGCCTGACCGAGCCAAACGCGCAGGGTGATCTTCCTCTGCACGACAATGATCCGACGCAGATCAATGAAGCCTACTTCTCACACGTGGATTTTATCGTGGAGGAGGCAGCGGCGCTGGGGCTGACTATCGGAATGCTGCCCACCTGGGGCGACAAATGGAACAAGCAGTGGGGCCGGGGGCCGGAGATATTTACGCCGGAAAACGCGCGGACGTATGGACAAATTCTCGGTCAACGCTATCGCGATAAGCCTCTGATCTGGATTCTTGGCGGTGACCGCCCTGTTGAGACGGACACGCACCGCGCCGTTATCGAAAATATGGCACGCGGCCTACGTGCAGGGGACGAAGGCAGGCATCTTATCTCCTTTCATCCCATGGGAGGACAGACCTCCGCGCAGCATTTCCATGAGGCAGACTGGCTTGACTTCAATATGTGGCAGTCCGGCCATGACCGCAATCGCGATAACTATAATTGCATTCAGGCCGATTACGAGCGGCAGCCGATCAAGCCCTGCATGGATGCGGAACCCGGCTATGAGGATCATGCGGCCAGCTTCAATCTCACTAATGGCTATCTGGACGATTACGACGTCCGCAAATCCGCCTACTGGGCGTTGTTCGCTGGAGCGCATGGGCATACCTATGGCTGCCATCCTATCTGGCAGATGCTTCAGCCAGGCCGCAATGCTGTTACTTGGGCGCGGCGCCCCTGGCAGGAGGCCCTGCATCTGCCGGGTTCGCGGCAGATGCAGTTTGCCCGCGCGCTGCTCGAATCCCGCCCTTTCCTGACCCGCCTCCCCGATCAGACGCTCATCTCTTCCGAGCCGGGAACGGGAACCGATCACGTCCGGGCGACCCGCGATGCCGAGGGCAGCTATGCGTTTGTCTATGTCCCCTCCGGCAAGCCGGTCGAAATCGCGCTGGAACGTCTCTCCGCAAAGAGCCTGGTGGCTTCCTGGTATGACCCGCGCACGGGCCTTGCGCGCTCTATCGGGGAGATGCCTGGCAAAGGCACGCACACTTTTATCCCGCCATCGAGTGGGCCGGATTGGGTGCTGGTTCTGGACGACACAGCACGGCGCTACCCGGCTCCGGGAGGTGTCTTATGAAGATCCTCATCCTCGGCGGAACAGGACTGATCAGCACGGGCATCACCCGGCTCCTGTTGGAACGGGGCGATGAGGTCGTGCACTACAACCGAGGGCAGCGTTCCCAGGAGTTCGCAGGTCAAGTCAAGACGATCACGGGCGACCGCTATGATCATGCGGCGTTCGAGGCGCAAGTTGCGGAACTGCCGCTCTTCGATTGCGTGCTGGACATGATTGGCTACGCTCCGGAAGATGTTCATAGCCTCCTGCGTGCTTTTAGCGGCAAGACCGGTCACCTGATCTTTTGCAGCACGGTGGATGTCTATGCGCGTCCGGCATCCACCTATCCTGTTACGACAGAGGAACCGTTCCGGCCCGCCGCCTGGGACTATGCGCAGAAGAAGGCGGTCTGCGAAATCATTCTGTGGGACTGGTACGAACGTGAGGGTCATCCGTTCACGGTCATTCGCCCGGTGCATACCTATAGCGAGCGAGGGGCCGTGCTGCACAGCTTCGGCGGCTCCAGCTACCATCTCGACCGTCTCATGAAAGGCAAGCCGATTATCGTGCATGGCGACGGCAGTTCCCTCTGGTCGTCGGTACATCGGGACGATGCTGCCGTTGCGTTCGTCAATGCGCTCGGCAATCCGATTGCGTTCGGCAAGAGCTACCACCTGCCTGGCGACGAGTGTATCACCTGGAACCAGTACCATGCGCGTGTCGCGGAGGGCATTGGCGCGCCCCCGCCGCAGATTGTCCATCTTCCGACCGACCTGCTTTATGCTCTGGATAAGCGAGCCTTTATCACCGCCATCAATTTTCAATATAACAACTGCTTTGATTCGACGGCGGCCAAGGCTGACCTCGGCTATCGCTACCGCACGACCATCGCGCAGGGCGCAAAACAGGTGTATGACTGGCACGTGGCGAACGGACGTCTGGAAGACAGCGATAGCGTACCGCAAGACGACCGCATCCTCGCAGCCTGGGAACAGGTGTGCAAGCGTCTGACAGCCGACTTCGCGGCCGCTCAGGGCTGAAGGGCTGTTTCTCTTTGGAAAGCAACCACACCATAGACCTGTACCTGTGGCCCGCGATAACGCAAACGCTGTGAGATGAGCAAGCATTACAACCGCAGGCGCTCGGCGGCGTTGCGGAAGAAGATACGCTCTTTATCGGCATCAGGAATATCGGCGGTCTGGATTTTCAGGGGGCCGATGGCCGGGTTTTGCAGCGGGATCGCGCTGCCATGCAGCATCCGCTCCGCTCCGATGTGCGCCGCGACCTGCTCGATCTCGCGCAGCGCCATCATCGCCGATGTCTCGATAAACACGTTCGGATTACGGCGCATCACGTCGAGCGCCGATTGCAGTTCCAACACGTAGTTGACCGCCCCGATGATGAACTGCGTGTCGGGATGCTGTCGGGCCAGCGCGCCGATCTTCTGCACGTCGTAGCGGGGGAAGCGCCAGCTCATCAGCAGGCGGTGCGGAATCAGCACGGGAATGTCGTGCTGCCCGCAGAAGTCCAGCAGTTCCGCGATATAGGGTTCTTCCAGCGGCTCGTAGCCCTGCGGGATCGGAAACAGCTTCACCAGCCGCCTCTCCACGCTCAGCAGCTCCTCTCGATACCGCTCTTTGCCCGCCGCATAGGGGGTATAGGTGAAGGCGGGCGCAAAGCGTGCCGGATGCTGCCGGACGAGGGCCAGCATCTCCGCGTTGCCGCGCTCCACATCGCTAAAGACCGCCTTGAGCGAAGAGAGATAGACGCGCATGATGCCGTACTTATCCATCTTGGCGAGCATCGCGTCCGGGTCGCCGTTCAGGAGCGGCCAGTAGGGCCAGCTTCCGTAGTAGCCGTTCACATCCAGAATCATGGCCTGTCGCCTCCTTTGTCAACCCTCACCCCCGACCCCTCTCCCACGCTGCGGGAGAGGGGTGACTATAGCACGGGCTTGTGCCGTTCTTTCAAGATTTGCCGGAGTACAAAGGGAAGGAAAAGCCCTTATTGAGCCTCTCCCCTCTCCCGCAGCGTGGGAGAGGGGTCGGGGGTGAGGGCAAGTTCTAAAGCGTCTCGCGCAGCCGCAGCAGCCGGTCTATGTTGCCGTGCAGAATGAGCGCCTTCGCCTCCTCGGAAATATCGGCCTCCGTCACTTTGGCGACCTGCAAGACCGGATCGAGCAGGGGCAGGTCGGAGCCGTACAGCACCCGCTCCGCGCCCACCTCCGCGACCGCGTGTTCGATCATATTGTTGTCGAACGAGGAACTCGTGGTATCGAGATAGATGTTCGGATAGGCTTTGGCGGCGGCGATGGAGCGATGCCAGTCGCCGTTGGCCTGCGGGCAGCAGCCCATGTGCGCGTTGATGATAATGGCCTCCGGCACGCGCCGGGAGAGCGCCTCGCACTCCTCGCCGGTCGAGTGGGCCAGGATAGGAACGCGCAGTTCGGCGGCCTTCTCGATGAGCGGAATCAAGTAGGGGTCTACGATCAACTGAAGCGGCGGCACGGAGTAGATCTTCAGGCCGATGAAGCCGTAGTCGCAGACATGCCGCTCGAACTTCTCGACATGAAGCGGGCCGTAGCGCGCCTGCCCGACCGAGTAGTAGGCCAGGATGCGTTCCGGGCTGCGCTTCCGCTGCTCGCGCAGATAGGCGTTGCCCTCGTCTATGTCGTAGAAGAGCGAGACGACATCCGTGACCAGCATCCGGTCAATTCCGGCGCGGTCGGCCTCGCGCAACAGAAAATCGGCGTCAGCGTCCATGTGGAAAAACTGGTTCTGGCCGATATGAACATGGCAGTCGGTGATCATGGCGCTTTTCCTTGCAATCTTATCTAGCTTGCTCGGCGAATGAATTCGCGGCTGCAAAGGCACAAAACCCGCCTGCGCGGGTTGGTGAGTCGGCGCAGGCCGACTTGGTGCTTTTCCAGGTGCAGTTTTAACTGCCGCTAATGGGCTATTGGCGGCGCGGCGATCTTCTCTACCTGCCCGGACGCGACCGAGCGATGAATGGCGTCCAGCGCCGCCGTCGCGCGCCAGCCGTCGTAGGCGGTCACGTAGGGCGGGCGGTCTTCCAGAATAGCGTCAATGAACGACTCGACGCAGGACGGGAACGCGCCGACCCACTTATCGAACACCTGGAAGTTGAGCAGGCTGCGCGGCCAGGCGAACCGCTCCGCCGAGGCCATCTCTATCGCCTCCGCCTTGCGATCCATAACGATCTGCCCGGCCTCCCCGACGACCTCCATGTAGGAGTCGGGCAGGGCGGGATGCGAGTTCGGATAGATCCAGCAGGTCTCGAAAGTGGCGAACGCGCCGTTCGAGAACTTCACCTGGGCCTGGATCATGTCGTAGGTGTCTATGCCGCGCGCTGCCAGCACCTTCTTGATGCCATAGCCGTGCGCCTCGACCGGATCGGCGTCGAACCACCAGGTCATCAGGTCAATATCGTGGCCGGAGAGGAACCAGGCCGGGGAGGAGCCGCCCGACCAGGGCAGCATCTCGGTCGGGACGAGGATGGGATTGCTCTTGCGCGCATAGCCCATGAGCGGCTGCCCGATCTTGCCCTCCCGAATCATCTTCCAGGTGGCGTTGTAGGGCGCGAGCCAGCGATGGTTGTAGGAGACCTGCAATTTCAGGCCCGTCTCCCGCACGCGGCGAACGATCTCCGCCGCCTCGTTCACATCCGTCGTCATCGGCTTCTCGACCAGGACATGCCGCCCGGCGTTCAGCGCGGCCATCACGACGGCATAGTGGTGCTGGTCGGGCGTCGCGACGCAGACCGCATCGAGCGATTCCCGCGCGAACATCTCTGCGTAGTCCAGATAGCGGCGCGCGATGCCGAGTTCGTCGCAGATAGGAGCCATCTTTTCCAGGCTGAGGCTCGTCGCGGCGACAAGCTGAACGCGCGCGTCGCGCGCCAGCACGCGCCCCACGCTCGATCCCATGATCCCCATGCCGACGATGCCCACTCTCAGTTGGTTCATAGTAGCTGCATCACCTCGTTGACGGCTTCGAGCGTCTGCTCGATGTCCGCTTCCGTGTGCGCGGCGGAGACAAAAGAGAGCTGATCGGGCGTCGTGCGGATGCCGCGCTCCTGCAGCAGCTCGAAATAGCGGCGCTGCATCGCCCGGTCGCGCCGGGCATAGCTGCGGTAGTCCGTCACCGGCCCCTCATGCCCGAAGCTGACGGTGAAGGCCGGCGGGAATCCGTGAACGGCGACAGGCTTCTTGTGCCGCGCGCCCGCCTCGCGGATGCCCTCGATGAGTCGCTGCCCGCGCGCCGCGAGGGTGCGGTAGACAGCCCCATCGTCCGCGCTCAAGACATCCAGCGCGGCCAGCACCGCCGCCATGCAGGGCGGATTGGCGTTGTAGGTCCCGGCGTGCAGGATGCTCAGGTCTCCGAACCGTTCCATGATCTCGCGCCGGCCCGCCAGCGCGCTGACAGTGAACCCGGCAGCGATGCCTTTGGCGAAGGTCGCCAGATCGGGCGTGACGCCGAAAAACTGCTGCGCCCCGCCGAGGCTGAGCCGGAACCCGGTGATGACCTCGTCGAACATCAGCAGGACGCCGTGCCTGGTGCAGAGTTCGCGCATGGTTTCGAGGTAGCCGGGGCGGGGCGGCAGCGCGCCGTTGTTGCACATGACCGGCTCGGTGCAGACCAGCGCGATCTCGTGGCCGCGCGTCTCCAGCGTCTTGCGCAGCAGGTCGGGATCGTTCCAGGGCAGCACGATCAGGTTCTCGCCCTCCGAGGCGGGGACACCGCCGCTGCCCGGCACGGCGATGGGCGCTTCCGGCGGCCCGGCGGCCTCCACCGGCGGGGCCGCGCTCCATATCTGGCTGTCGAACCAGCCGTGATAGTGGCCCTCGAAGCGCACGATCTTCGGCTTCCCGGTGACGCCGCGCGCCAGCCGCCAGGCCGCATGAACGGCCTCCGAGCCGCTGTTGGAGAAGCGCACCATCTCCGCGCAGGGAACCAGCTCGCAGATGCGCTCCGCCGCCTCCACTTCGAGCCGGGTCTGCCCGGCATACATCAGCCCGTTTTCCAGTTGCGCTTTGACGGCGTCCAGCACCAGGCGCGGCGAGTGTCCCAGCAGCAGCGGGCCGCGCGCCAGCACGTAGTCTATATACTCGTTGCCGTCCTCATCCCAGACACGGGAACCTTCGCCGCGCGCATAGAAGAGCGGAACGGGACTCCAGTTCTTGCGGACGTTGCTGGAGATTCCGCCCGGAATGACGTTGCAGGCGCGCTCGTACAGGGCTTCGGAACGCGCATAACGCGGGCCATCCGTTGGCGGCGTATGGGCAAGCCCCACCATCCCGTGAGACCTGGGAGAGACCATGGACATGACGTTGTTCCTTTCATAAAGACCTGGCCCCCGTGCAGCGGGGAGGTCAGGATAAAAACCGCTCTATCACATTGCGCGTCACGCGCGAAACGACCTTATCCACCAGCAGCGAGGCCGGATAGGTGATCGAGCCGACGGAGTAGACCGCGCCGCCGCTCTCCGTCGTATAGTACACGATCTCCGCGCCGCCCTCGTCCGGGTTCAGCCCCTTCGCCAGCAGAACGGTGTTCGGCGGCGAGGAGGCGCTGCGCTTGTCCGTCTCATGGCCGGACGCGCCGCCATGGCAGCGTTCGTGCAGGCTCTCCGTGCCGAACGTATCGCCGTTTTGCAGGCCGGTTCCCGCGAAGGCCCAGTGTCCGGCGTCGGCGACGCGTTAGGGCGCGGCGGTCATGATGCCCGTCTCTGTCGTCACGACGCCGAGCAGGCTCGCCTCCGACTCCCCGGCAACGCGATGGAAACGGCTGTCCAGAGCGCGCGTGGGGTCTTTCGGGTCGGGCATCCCCAGCTTTCCAGTCGGGCTATAGAGATGCGTCCGGCAGAGCATCGTCGCTTCGTCCAGGAACTCGACGACGCAGTTGAGACCGTTGCCGCCCAGATACATGAGCCGCCCGCCCTCTGCGTAGACCCACTTTTTGACGCGCCGGTACATCGCCTCCGACCAGTATTCCGGGTGCGGGCCGAGAATCAGGATTTTGTACGCGCTCAGGTCCAACTGCCCGCTGTGCAGGTGGTACTCGGAATAGAGATCGTAGGCGAAGCCTTCCCGCTCCAGCCAGCCTAAAAGCCGCCACTCCGCCGGAGCCTGATGGCAGCCGTCGCGCCCCTCTATCGGGTCGGTAATGGCGCTATGTTCCGGCAGCGAGTTGCCGGGTTCCGGGCGGTCGAAGGAGAGCGGCGCGTACCAGTCGTCCTCCGGCGCCCACTCCTCGAACGCCTCGCCTCCATAGCGCCGCAAGTCCTGGCGCGCATTGACGGTCGGCTGCGCGGGCAGCGGCCCGGCATTGATGTAGTTGCTGCGCCCGCCGAAATTATTGTAGGCGTTCCAGGTGTTCGTCGAGGCCAGCACCGCGATGGGCGCGGTCGGACGGTCGGGCGCGACCACCCACGGGAACGCAAAAAACGCGCCGGAGGCCGTTTTCGCATGGAAATAGTACAGCCCGGAGCGGTCGGGCGCGGCGATCTGCTGCCCATGATGCGAACTGCCGTAGCCCACGCGGTTCCACTGCACGCCGGTCTGCGCGTAGTCGCCATCGGGCGTGATCTGCATGACGGCGCGCGGGCCATGCTCATCGTACCAGCCGATCAACCGCACGAACTCTTTTTGCAGCCCATAGCGATAGAGGCTCAGGCGGTACGGCTCGACCGAATGCACGCGAAACTCGCCCTTCTCGCCCGCGCGCACCCATTTCGGCCAGACATAGCCGAGCAGACGGTCGGAGAGCAGGCGGAAGCGATAGGGCTTGCCCGCCGCGATCTGCGCGGTGACCGTTTTGGAGCCGTAGCCCGGCTTGACCAGCGTGAACCGGTACTCTCCGGGCGGCAGGTCGGCGTAGATGGCCCCGCGCGGCGTCGAGCGCACGACCAGGCTCTCCGGCTCGCGCGCGATCTCCACCAGGACATCGGCCAGCGCGACATCGCGCTCCTCACTGACATAACCTATGAGCATCGTTTCCTTCCATTGCCGGGTACAGAACGTACCCGTCTCGGTGGCGCTTCGCGCCGAGCGTCCTCGCGGACGCACCCTTATGGAAAGGCCGCCTCTTCGTATGCAGCCGAGTGCGATACGAAGGGACAAGCCTCCAGCGAGGATTCCGTCCGTGAGGACGGTTGGCCGCAGGCCCTCCAGACGGGTACTTTTAGTACCCGGCCACTAAACCACACTCTCCACAGACGCTCC
>DASRGL010000088.1:0-2243 GCA_035651115.1 Chthonomonadaceae bacterium | reverse complement strand
GAACGGGCAGGTGATGCAGGACGGCACAAACGCGGAATGGTGCTTCCCGCTGCCGCGCCTGCTGGCCTGGTTCGCGATGGGCATCACCCTGCATCCGGGCGATGTCGTCTCGACCGGCACGCCCGCTGGAATCGGCTACTTCCGCAGCCCGCAGGTCTTCCTCAAACCAGGCGACATCTGTCGCCTGGAGATCGAAGGCATCGGCGCGCTGGAAAACCCGGTCGCCGCCATCGAAACGCCGCCGCACGTCGAACTGAGAATCAATAGGGAGCAAGGCATATGAACCCGCTCTTTTTGCCCGCCACCCGGCAGGTAGATGTCTATGAGTACCTACAGGTCACGATTCGCTTCGGCCATCCGGTCGCCGACCCGTTCCGCAGCGTGCAGGTCACCGGCATCCTGACGCCGCCCTCCCGCAGTTCCGGGACGCGCGGCAGGAGCGAGGATTTGACCGTTCTCGGCTTTTGCGACTCGCAGGACGGCAGCGTGCATCGCATCCGCTTCCTGCCGACCATGCCGGGGCTGTACGACTATGCGATCACCGTCCACCATGAGGGCGACGAGGCGCTCTATGCCGGACGCTTCGAGGCGGTCAGCGCCCGGCATAGAGGGCTGCTCCGCGTAGACCCGGAACATCCCTGGCACTTTCTCTGGAGCGGCACGGGCGAACACTTCTTCTGGAACGCCACCACCAGCTACCTGATGGCGGGAAACTCGGAGGAGGGCATCGCCGCCGCCATCGCGCGCCTGGCCGCGAAGAAGATCAACCGGATTCGCGTCTCGCTCTGTCCCTCGCGTCAGAAGGACGGCGGGCGCTGGTACGAGCCGCAGGTCATCCCGCGCGAGGACTTTACCTACTGCTACGGCCCCTGGCTCAGCGCCCGGCCCGAAAGCGTGGAAGACCCCGGCTGGGACGTGACCCGCTTCGATGTCGCCTACTGGCAGAAGTTCGAGCGGCTGCTGGCCCATGCCCGCGCCCACGATATGATCGTCTCCGTCATCTTCTTCACCGACGCGCGGGAACTGCAGAACTACCCCTTCGACCGGGAGAAGATCGGCGACGACCCGGACGAGCGGCGCTACTACGCCTACGCCGCCGCGCGCCTGGCCGCCTTCTCCAATGTCGAATGGTGCCTGACGAACGAGTGGGCGCTGTTCCGGCCCGACGAGTGGGCGGATGTCATCGGCCCCTACCTCTCGGAATGCGATCCCTACGGCCACCTGATGAGCATTCACGGCCACGAGCGGTTTCCTTATCGCACCTCCGAATGGGCCGACTTCGCCATGTTCCAGCGGTGGGACGAACACGGCGGCTACGATTTCATGCTCAAGAACCGGCAGGAGCAGGCCGCGACAGGACGACCCATGCCGCAGATCAACGAAGAGTACGGCTACGAGGATCACTATCCGGGGCAGTGGGGAGAAGCGCGCGCCTATCCTGCCCGCAGCGCCGACACCCGCCGACGGCTGGCCTGGGAGATCACGATGGCGGGCGGCTATCAGACGACGGGCGAGTCCGCCGCAAACGGGCTGGGCGGCTGGATCAACGGGCGCGGCGACGACAGCATGACGATGCTCGATGGCTACGCGCATCTCTATGATTTCTTTACCGGCTTCGACTGGTGGAAGCTGGAGCCGCGTCCCGACCTGGCGCATGGCGCGCTATGCCTGGCCGAGCCGGGCCAACGCTATATCGTCTATCTCCCGCAGGGCGGCAGCGCGACCCTACAGGCCGCGCCAGGGAGCTATCGGGCCTCCTGGTTCAACCCGCGCACCGGCACAACGCGCGCCCTGCCGGACGCGACCTTCCCCGGCTGGACTTGCCCGCCCGCGCCCGATACGGACGACTGGGCGCTGCACCTGGAAAGGAGATAGCCGGACGATGGCGACTCGACTGCGGTTCTTCGGCGTGGCGGCCTACGAACTTATCACGTCGGACGGTAAGCATATCCTGCTCGATCCGTTCCTCGATGAGAACCCCGGCAGCCCGGTGAAATCGCACGAACTGGAACGGGTAGACCTGATCATCGTCTCGCACGCCGCTCCCGACCACCTGGGCGATACGGAGGCCATCGCGCGGCGCACCGGAGCGCCTGTCATCTGCGGCGGCGAGGTCAAAGCCTATCTTGTCGCGAAGGGGATTCCCGCCGAACAGATACGCGCGACCACCTGGGGAATCCGGGTCGAAGTCGCCGGTATCGAGGTGCAGCCCGTCGAGTGCCACCACTGGTCGCAGATCAGGA
>DASRGL010000087.1:0-6485 GCA_035651115.1 Chthonomonadaceae bacterium | reverse complement strand
CAACTCAAGCTGCGCCCGCTCGGAAAGCCCGTCCACAAACCGACCGGCAGGGAGAAAGTCGCGCAGATCCCGATGCAATGGTAAAAGCGACAGAGGCGCACGATGTCTCTGAATAGCGTTGTAAAAAAGCCCGGCGTGTTTCTCGCGCCGGGCGAAACATAAAGAAGAGACAGAACAGATCGCAAATCAAACACCAAATGGTTTATGCCTGCTTCCCAGGCCGTTTCTGTTTGATACAAATACTGGTTCTTCAGGTGGACATTTGATGCTTCTCCGTGTTTTTTCCGTCTCCCAACGGTAACTGCCGGGGCGCGTGCCTACTTCACGGCAAAGGGCGCGCAGAGCGGATCGCCGATCACCATGTCCTTCCAGTTCATCACGCGCGAGGCCATATAGAAGCTCTCCGCCAGCGAGTAGCCGGAGGTATAGCGGTCGAACAGGATGTCCGGATGGGCGATGGCCGTCAGAAACGGCTCGGAGACATAGCCCTTGCAGCCTGTCACGCCCTGATGAATCAGGTCGGCGATGAGGGACTGCCCCGGCGATTCGGGGTTCTCGAAAGTGCGCCCGCTGCTGCTGACCGCCGTCTCCGCCAGCGCGCCGGGCCAGAAGGTCAGGCTCCGATATGCCGCCTTCTTGAACCCGATGGCGTTGCTGCCCCAGGAGACATAACCCATCAGGTTCTGATAGTTGCCCTTGAACTGCAACGCCTCGTGCAGGACGGTGGTGAAGCCCTTCTTGCGCAGCAGGGTATAGGCGCTGCGGATCGAGTCACTGTACTTCTTATAGCCGCCGAAGCCGGATGCGCCCGCCGGGTGCATCAGGAACAGCCCCTTCGTCCACTGCGCCTTGAGCGACTGATCTATCAGTTTCAGGCAGTCGGCGCGCGTATAGCCGATGAGCCGCGTCACCAGATAGATACGGAAGCGGCGGTGCGAGAAACGCTCGTTCTGCTGAAAGTAGGGGTTTTCCAGGGCCGTCTTTTGCGGGTACGCGCTCATCGCCACCAGAATGCTGTCGGGGCAGAACCCGCTGTTCTGCCCGTCGGCGATTCGGATCGGCATTCCCTTCGTCAGCACGATGAAATCCACATCGAGGCGATTGGCAGCAATAAACTGCTTGATCGGCTCCAGCATCTGCTCCTGGAAATCCTTCGCCGTGCAGTTCTCTGTGGTCGGGCAGGAGATGGAACAGACGTTGGCGCGGGGAATGTGCCGCTTCTGCACGTAGTAGTCGGCGATAGCAACGGAGTCGGGACTCTTCAGATTCTTCACGACCAGCACCTGCGCCGGAGAGAGCGCCTTCTGCTGCTCCGCCTCTGCCGGAGCCAGCGCATAGAGACAGAGCAGCGCGCCGACCAGCCAGAGCCGTACTCCACCTTGATAGCGCCTTACCAGGTCTTGCAAAGTTTTCATCTTATAATCCCGCCGCGGCCAGCAGCCTGGCAAGGGTCTCCGCCCAGCGTTCCGGGTGCGACTCATGGCGGTGTTCCGGCTCGAAGCCGAGGTTCTGATAGGTCTTGATGGCGGGCAGGCGGAAATCGTCCGTCTCCAGCACCGCATCCTGGCAGCCGAGCCGCACGAACTCATGCAGCACGGCCAGCGACACGATATAGCCGAGCCGCTGCCCTTTATGCTCCGGGTCAGCGGCGACGAAATGGACATAGCCCGACCCCGGATACTGCTCCGGCAGCAGCCGCGCCGAGGCCGTCGCGACCGGCTTTCCCTGATAATCAATGATGAACGTCTTCTTCACGTCGGGCGCATCAATCAGAGTCTTTCGTACCTTCTCCGGCGTCCACTGCGGGTCTTCAAACGCCTTCTGCATCAGGGCCGCCAGCGGTTCCAGATCGCCCGGCTGATACTCCCGCAGCGTATAGCCCGGCGGCAGGGGCGGGATTTCGGGCAGGTCGTCCAGATTCGGACGGCGCATAAAAAGCTGTTGCATCGCATCTCCTCTCCTACTGGAGTCCGCTCTATTGTAGTTCCTCCACCGTCTCCCGTCAAGCCTTCCGCGTTGTGCAAGGATTCGCCCCTTTTTGCCAGGGGAGTTGCTGTCCTCACCCCTCCCTGACCCTCCCCTTCGTAAGGGGAGGGAACCGTTTGGTCAGGCGTCCTCACTCCTCCAGCCAGGGAAACCCATCCGGGTCAGCCAACGCCCGCTCACGAAGCGCCGCCGGGTCATGCGGACGCACCTGCGCCAGAAAGGGGAAATCCTGCGGTTTTACGGGGAGTTTCGCCAGAGGTTTCACCGGCGTCAGGCTGGCCCACTGCGCCAGTTCGATCTCCACACCTTGATGGCGCTGTCGCGGCTGCTGTTCAAAACTGCCGCCAGGCAGCAGGTAGATCGTGCCGTCGCGCCAGGGGTCGTGCGGCAGCGCATCGCCGTTGATGGAGAAGAAGTAGTAGGGTGCGCTCCTCTCCGCTGCATAGAGTACCCGAAAGCAGGAGTTGACGAGCGACGTGACATACCGCTCCCTGTCCACAATCGCGAAGTAGAGCGGCCAGATGCCGTCGGATGCGGCGTAGACAGCGCGGCGGTTGCCGAACTCGGCCACATCGTTGGACTTGCGCGGCTCGAACTCTGCGATATTCGGATTGCCGGAACCGTGCAGCACGATGCCCTTGTGATCGCACAGGTAGCACAGGAACTGCCATTTCGGGGCGGATAGCATATAGGCGATCTCAGCCCCGGTTCCCGGCGCGACCGTCTCTGCATAAAGCCGCTCGAAGGAGGCAAGCGTCTCCGCACCCCAGTCGGCGGCGGGCTGCTTCAAATAATAGGCCGGTAACTGCATAATGAATCCCTCGGTCCCCCCAGCATCAGAAAGCGCCGAACGATGGAGAGGCGAATCAGGTTCCCAATCGAACGGGAGAGGTCGCTGTCTCTCCCACCACCGTATCCCACTGCCGCACGCGCCAGCGCGTCACCAGGCCGTTTCGCACGTAGGGATCGGCCTCTGCAAATCGCTCCGCAGCCTCCGGCGAGTCCCCTTGAAACAGCAAGACCGCGCCATCCACCGGGTCGGCCAGCGCGCCGCCAAGCAGGAGTTCGCCGCGTTCACAGGCGGCCCAGGCCAGCGCCAGGTGTTCGGCCCGAAACTCTTTCCGCCGTTCCAGATAGTCGGGAGCCGCATCATAGATAAGCAGATAGTGCATAGAGCCTCCGCATAGCTAACAGAGATAGACCAGCACCGCGTATCTGTATATCTGCGCCACGTGGAAGAAGTCACGAATGTCGCAGAAGGTTTTCCACAGATATGCGAAGTCGGATTCGTGCCAATGGCCTTCGGGTGGGACACCCGAAGCATTGAGCGCGGCGGGGTCATAACTGCGGCAGAGCGCCTCTTCCGTCACGGACTGCAACGCGCTTGCGATCTCACGCACCTGCTCTGCGGTGAGATAGCGGACTGGAGAGTCGGGATAACAGTAGTCTCCTCCGATGGGCGTGCCGCCCGAAATGGCGGCCCCAAGCAGCGGTTGCTTGGCCCATTCGCCGAAGGTCAGCAGCGAGTGCAGGCCCAGCCAGGTACGTTCCGTCCATAGCTCTGGCTCTGGCCTCACGTACTCGTCATCCTTACCGTCGGGATGGAGAAAGTTCGCCGGTGCATCCGGGTCGTCCCGCGCCTCGATGATGAGCCGTTCAAGCCGCTCCGGCGCGATACATCTGTACCAGGTATTGACGGACACGGCGCATTCCTCCGACATGTGAACAGTCTGCCAGGCTGTCCGTCTCAGTGTCCTTATATCCGAATCACACGTCATCAACGGTTACCAGGCCGTTGTCTACGAATTGAGCGACGAGTTCATTCCCGGCTAACAGTGCGGTTCCTAGGAGTGGACGGCGACCCATTGCCAGAACTGCCGCGCTCAGTTCCTGCCCTTTCCAGAAAATAGTAGCGCGGTAAGCATCCACGCTAACGTTGCTGTTGTCGGCAAGGTTCGCATATATTCCTTGATAGAAGGGGAGGCCGAGCGCGGCGACGGCTTCCGGCGGCAAGGCAAGCGCGCCCTCGAACCCCGTATCTACAACAAACTCGATAGCGATATCCGGCTGGCCTGACAGCCGCAGCGTTACGCTGACCCGAGCCTGCAAACCGACCACTGTTCCTGTCATCATGGCTCTGTTCGCACCAGAGAGCCGCCCAACGCATAAACGGCATTATAACCGATCCTCGCTCCGTAGAGCGCCGCCCCTGGATGCCGGGCAAACAGACGGTCGCCCGTCGTAATCAGGTCATCGCCTACCTCGTAATCCCCGGTCTCAATGTCAATGGAGACGATTTTACCGATATTTTCTTTGGTTTCTACCAGAGAGCGGATACGTTGCTCATACAGTTCGTTTCCGCGACGAGTGATCTCCTCGCTGCTATAACGTGGATGGGGCATGACAGCGCCTCCTGCTCCTTGATTTTATCTTCATTATACCGTAGAGGGAGACCATAAGCCGAAGGGCTTGCTCCACCTGCGACCGCCGGAAAGAACGGATTTCCGAAACCCTCGGCGCGTTTGACTTCGTATAGGGAGAGTGGTATACTGAAACGGCTGATAAACAGGCTGCACTTCCGCCCTTTTCCGCCGATTATTCCTACCAGACACTAACCCTTTGCACGCCACCGCGCGCCGATTCGAGGTGAACCCATACTATGGTCGCTCTACCCGGTTTTCTCAGTAAAATCTTTGATAGCAATGCGCGTGACATCGCACGCTACCAGGCCAATGTCGCCAAGATCAACGCGCTGGAACCCGAGTTCGAGAAGCTGTCCAACGCGCAACTGCGCGCCAAGACCGACGAACTGCGCCAGCGCGTCCAGCAGGAGTATGCCAGGCAGTATGCCGCCGCCGAACCGGGCTGGACGATGCTCACCGACCAGCAGCGCCGGGAGGCCGACCGCCGCATCTACGACCCGATCCTGGACTCGGTGCTGCCGGAAGCCTTCGCGCTCGTGCGGGAAGCCTCCAAGCGCACCCTCGGAATGCGCCACTACGATGTCCAGCTTATCGGCGGCATGGTGCTGCACGATGGACGCATCGCGGAGATGCGGACGGGCGAAGGCAAAACGCTGGTCGCCACGCTGCCCCTCTATCTCAATGCGCTGCTCGGCAAAGGCGCGCACCTCGTCACGGTCAACGACTATCTGTCCAAGCGCGACGCGGTCTGGAACGGCCCCATCTATCACCTGCTCGGCATGAGCGTCGGCATCATCCAGGGCCAGTCCCCGGAGACCGGCGACGAGGGCGGTTCCTATATCTACGATCCCGAATACGAACATCCCGACCCGCGCTTTACGAACGCCCGCGAATGCACGCGCGCCGAAGCCTACGCCTGCGACATCACCTACGGAACGAACAACGAGTTCGGCTTCGACTACCTGCGCGACAATATGGAGTTCAGCAAGGAGGAACTGCGCCAGCGCGAACTGCACTATGCCATCGTGGACGAGGTGGACTCTATCCTCATTGACGAGGCGCGCACGCCGCTGATCATCTCCGGCATGGTCGAGCAGGCCACCGACAAGTACGCCGTCATTGATAGTGTCGTCGCCAAGATGAAGCGCGGCATAGACGATCCCAAGGGGGATAAGGACAACCCGAACGCCGACAAGTTGAATCCGAATATCCACTATGTCGTGGATGAGAAGGCGAAGACGGCCACCATCACCGACGCGGGCGTGACCTTCGTCGAGCGGGCGCTCGGTATTCAGAACCTGGCGGACAACAATGAACTGATGCACTACCTGACGGCGGCGATGAAGGCGCATGGCGTCTTCCGCAAAGATATAGACTACGTCGTCAAGGACAACGGCGAGGGGCCGGAAATCATCATCGTGGACGAGAATACGGGCCGCCTGATGTTCGGTCGCCGCTATTCGGATGGGCTGCATCAGGCCATCGAAGCCAAAGAGCATGTCGAGATCAAGCACGAGAGCCAGACACTCGCCACCATCACCTTCCAGAACTATTTCCGGCTCTACTCCAAACTGGGCGGCATGACCGGAACCGCCAAGACGGAAGAGGAAGAGTTCCGCAAAATCTACGCGCTCGACGTAGTGCAGGTTCCGACGAACAGGCCGGTCATCCGCATAGACCATCCTGATGTCATCTATAAGTCGGAAGAGCATAAGCTGCGGGGCATCGCGGCGGAGATACTGCGTATCTACTGCAAGCAGCAGCCGCTGCTCGTCGGCACGCGCTCCATCGAGATGAGCGAGCGGGTCAGCGCGCGGATGCGACCTTCCAGCCTTGCCACGCTCTGCATGGTCGAGCTGGTGCGCAGCCATATCGAGTCGAACAAAGCCATCGCTTCGGAGAAGAAGCGCGAGTGGACGGCGCTCATCAACTCCAAGCTGGACGGCCTGAGCATTATCAAGCTGCGCCCTATCCTGAAAGAACTGGGCCTCAAAGACGATCCGCTCTCGCCGGAGAACATGAACGAGATCGCCCGTATCTTCGAGGTCTCCGATAGCGGCCTGGAATATCTGGAAG
>DASRGL010000086.1:0-15461 GCA_035651115.1 Chthonomonadaceae bacterium | reverse complement strand
TGGGGACGGGAAGGAGAGATACTGCGCTGCCCCTGGCACGGCTGGGAGTTCGATCTGCTGACGGGCCGCTCGCTCTTCAACCCGCACAAAATCCGCGTCCGCACGTATGAAGTGACCGTCGAGACACCGGAAGAGGAGCCTGCCGTGCCGACCTATCCGGTGACGGTGGAGGCCGATTGCGTCGTGCTGTATGTCTGACGCGCCCAATCAACGACGCGGGATTAGAAACCCGGGTCTGGAACTGCAAAGCCTGCCTGCGCAGGCTGGAGTCCACGCAGGTGGACTTGGCAACTTCAGACCGGCCTTTTAAGGCCGCGAGAAAATTTCTTGCGCCCTGCTGCAACTTCTTCCAAATGCAGGCTGTCAATGTGTTCGGAACGACACAAACGAGGATTTTGAAACCGGTCAGGTTCTTTGCGAGTATGTCGAACAACGCATTCACAAACAGGCAAGGAAAGCAGATTTCGGGTGCGCAGGTCTTGCGCAGACCGTGTTCTACAGACACGCCCGCAGAGGAAGGGGCGAGGGCGATGTAGAGACATCTATATCATCGCTTGTCCATCGGGAAACGCCCGCCTCTGCGCCTGGATGCCGGAGGCGGGCGTCTCTGTTGGGAGGAGGTTCTGAAATCATGGTACACGTTCGTTTCGAGGGCCGTTCTTACGATCTGACCGAATGGCAGTTGAATTTGACGCCGGACATGAACGATGCCGAGATCAAGGAGCGACTGGCCCGGCACTTCGATGTCGAGCAGCGCCGATTGGCGTCCTATGTCGTAGACCGCGCGCCGGAGGGCAACCTGATCGTGCGCCCGGAGGCCGTCTACGGTTAAAAATTCGTTTTCCCGCGCCCTGACACGAAAAGCCTACATACTATTCCTTGACACAGGGGAAGTCGTAGGTTCGAATCCTACCGGAGCCATTCTGCGGCTCCGTAGCTCAGAGGCAGAGCGCCAAAGTAAAGACCGCTTTTGGGACTTGCGCGGGAAAACGAATGCCTTGACAACTTTATCTGCCTCGCGCCCTCACCGGGAAAGCGTACATACTCGTCCCTGCAAAGGACACTTGGCTTAGGACCAAGAGAACACGGTCTGTAAAACCGCGTGCATATAAGCCGCTTTCCAGACTTGCGCGAGGCAGAGTTTTTGACCTAACCCCCGTCCCCCTTCCCAGCGCAGCAGTTCAGGGAAGGGGGACGGGGGGTTAGGTCCAAAGGAGACGAGTCCCATGTTGACCCAGGAGCGAGACATTCGCCTGGATATGCTGAATAGCCTGCTGACCACGCCGCACCGCCAGTTGGAAAAGGTGGCGGAACTGCATAAGACGATGGTCAGCCGGGACCCGCTCTTCTACGGACACCTGGCCGCCTGGTATCAGCGCAACGGCGACGTGCGCGACCACAAGGAGGTCTTCGTCGGCAACCTGCTGGTCAGCGAGGAGCCGGAGCATCGCGACGCAGGCTTTATGCTGTTGCAGGAGTTCCCACCCTACCAGGTCGTGCGGATTGTGGACTTCATGAAGCAGAAGCTGGGCAAGATGCCGCGTTCCGCGCGCACCGCCGTCACCCGCTACCTGCGCCAGCGCGAGGCCAGCGCGCCCTTCTTCGACCGGGCCGCGATCCGCAGCCACAAGGCGATGAAGCACCTGTACGCGACCCTGCACATCAAGCCGGGCGCGCGCGCCGATGCCGTGCTGTTCAAGGAGGCTCCGCCGGAGGACAGCCTGGCGTTCGCGCTAAAGCGGCTGGCGAAGGCCGCGACACCGACCGAGCAGGCCCAGTTCATCGTGGAGCATAATCTGCCGTACACGGTGGCGGTCGGCGCGATCAAGCAGTTGACTCCGACGGTGCTGGTCGCGCTTCTCAACGCGATGACGCCGCAGGAGGTCATCAACAACGTCAAGTCGCTCAAGGCGCGCGGCGCGTTCGATCACCCGGAGGTCAAGGCGCGGATCGAGGCGAAGCTGGAGAAGGCGCAGACCGATACGCGCGTCTCCGTCTTCAAGGCCCGTGTCGCCTCCGACGCGGCTGAACTGGACGCGGAGACGGCGGCGCGGCTGGAGCGCGTGACGAACGAGCAGGTGAAGAAGCGTGGTCGCATCACCCGCCCGACAGCCCTGCTCGTGGACAAGTCCGGCTCGATGGAGAACGCTATCGAGGTCGGCAAGCGGATCGCCGCGCTGGTCTCCGGCCTGGCGGATACGAGCCTGTTCGTCTACGCCTTCGACACGATGCCCTACCCGGTCGCGGCGCAGGGCAATGAACTGAGCGACTGGGAGAAGGCGTTCCGGCTCATCAAGGCGGGAGGCGGCACGAGCCTGGGCTGCGCGCTGGAAGCCATGCGGCGCAAGGGCGAGCGGGCCGAGCAGATCCTCCTCGTCACCGACGAGGGCGAGAACACCGCTCCCTACTTCGCCACTGTCTATGAGAGCTACAAGCGCGATCTGAACCTTGCGCCGGACGTTCTCATCGTCCGCATCGGCAACAGCAGCCATCAGGTCGAGCGGCAGTTGCAGCAGAGCCAGGTCAGCGTGAACACCTTCACGTTCGCGGGCGACTACTACGCGCTGCCGAACCTGATCCCGCTGCTGACCCGGCCTTCGCGGCTGGAACTGCTGCTGGAGATACTGGCGACGCCCCTGCCTGTCCGCGAGGATAGGTAGGGGCGTTGAACTTTCTTCGCAAGCTTTCCACTTGACAAGCGTCAAGATTCACAGTAGGATAGCTGCGTTCCGAAGCAACGTGGATGCAATACGCAGGAGAGGGTGCAGGAATGACGACCACGCTAAAATCGGCGTCCAGGCCGCAGCGCGCTTCCAAACCGATCCGCTTTACGCTTGAGCAGAAACAGGGGATGGAGAGACGGGGCATACTGGACCCGAACCGGCGCTATGAACTCATCGAAGGAGAGATCTACGAATTGTCGGACAATCCTCCACACGGGAGCGTCTTGACCCTGCTCATCGCCTGGCTGAACACGGTTTTCGGAGCCATGTATGTGCGCGGCCAGATGTCTATTTCAACGGGGCAGGTCAATCCAAAGTACAACGCTCCCCAACCCGATGCTGCCGTGACCAGGGACACGGCTCTCGCCTACTTTCATCGCCTGCCGGGACCGCAAGATATACTCCTCCTGGTCGAGGTCTCCGATACGACCCGCGCCCACGATCTGGGCAAAAAGGCGCGTCTCTATGCGAAAGCGGGTATCGTCGAATACTGGGTACTCGATATTAATCGCCGCCGTCTGACCGTCCATCGCCAGCCAACGCCTACGGGCTATACCGAGATTCTCCGCGTCGCCGAAGAGGAGAGCGTTTCTCCTCTGGCACGACCGGAACACAGCCTGCGGGTAGCCGACCTGTTTCCGCCGCGAGATTAAACCGGACTCGTCGGCGTCGAACTCGCCTGGCTCTCTGCCGACAGAGGAACCGGCTTCTGTTCGGAAACGATAGTCCCGCTCTCCGGCGGCGCGGCCTCGTCCTCCGCCGAATCCACCGCCGCCACCAGCGTTTCATGGACATCCGCCATGTCGTTCACCTCATCCCCGGTCTGCTGCCCGGCGAGTTCGTTCGCGATCTCGTGCAGCTCCTCGCCTGTCGGCACTTCGATAGGCTGCCCCAGTTTCGGGAAGACTGTGACGAGAATCATCTGCACCGTCGCGGCGAAGGGAACGGCCAGAATCATTCCCAGGATGCCCAGCAGCGTTCCCCCGATCAGCAGCGCGATGATGCTCAGAAGCGGATGCAGGCCGACGTGCTGCCCGACGATACGCGGCGTGATGATCTGATCGAAGATGACGTGGTGCAGCACGATCATCGCAGCCACGATGACGAGCATGGACTGCACCGTGCCGGACATCAGCGTGACTCCGGCGATCAGGGCAATGGTCAGCGCCGCGCCGAGATAGGGAACCATATACAGCACGCCGGAGATCGCGCCCAGCGCGAGGGCGTTCGGCACGTGGAAGAGCGCCAGCGCGCCCGTTGTCGCCAGGGCGTTCAGCACGCAGACGACCATCAGGCCGCGCAGATAGCGGACAAAGATCGCGCTGACCTCGTTGACGACGCGCTGCACGAAGCTGCGGTTCTCGCGCGGGACGAGCAGCAGCATCCGCGCGAAGAGGATGTGGAAATCTTTCAGGGCATAGAAGGCGACAATCGGAATGATGACGAGCCAGATCAGGTTTGAGGCCATGCCCTGCGCCATGCTGCCGAGCCAGGTCCCTGCCTTCCCGACCGCCTGGCTGATCTGCGCGCTGGCGTGCAGCACGGTGTTTTCGACAAACGGAGTCGCGTGCGCCTTGTGCAGCAGCCGCCGCAGCGCGTGCTTGGTCTCAGTCTCGCTGTCGCTGGGAAGGTACTGGCCGAGGGCGTTGACCACCTCCGTCGTCTGCGTGATGATGGCGGGCAGAGCGAAGGCCAGGGTCACGCCGAACACGACGAAGAAGAGCAGATAGATGACGGTCGCGCCCTTCAGCCGCGACCAGCCGCGCCGCTCCATGCGGTCTACCAGTGGGTCCAGCACCATCGCAATGAGAAAGGCAATGAGCAGAGGAATCCAGATGGCCCGCGCGACGTAGCCCAGCCACAGCAGCAGCAGCGCCCCGATCATAAGGAGCGCGGCGCGACGCCAGCGCCCTCCATTCCCCGATGTGATTCGTATCTCGATCATTCTTTACTGGATTTCGTTAGGAGTGATTTTGGAGCCTAAGCAGCCGCACATAGTTGGTTCGTCCTTTGTTAGGATTGCAGCCCATGCGATTTCTACGAACGAATTGGGGCTGGCTACTTAGCGACGGCGGCGTTTCGGCCCTCGCAATGCCCTCGCAATGCGCGTCGCGATATAGAGGCCCGCCAGCGCCGCGCCGACGCCGAGCGCCTGATGCCGGACGGTGTTTCCGGCGTCTACCGCCTGTCCCATCGCCTGCGTGACGCGCAGTTCGACGATCTCCGCCGTATCCGCCGCGCGCCCGACCGTATTGGCCGCCAGATCGCCCAGGTCTTGAATCTGATGCTGCGTATCGGCCAGCAGAGGAAGCACCTGTCCTCCGATGCGGAAGAACACAAAGGCGCTGACCAGCAGAAACAGCAGCCCGAAGGCGAAAAAGACGGCGGTCAAACCCAACCAGAAAGATGGCATTCGACTTCTCCCGGTAGAGGGCTTCTACCTACTTGATGATCTCGCCCCGGATCGCGCCCGGCCCTCCTGAATACAGCGCCCCGGCGCTCTATTGCCCGCTCTTGCGGGCTTATGACGTAATGACGCCGCTGCAGGAACGTTTGTTCCCCTTTTTGACAGTCCGCTACCAGGGGGCAAGGAGGCGGCGAAATCGCGGGAACCTTCCATCCGATTTCGCCGTCTCTTCCCTGACGTTCGCTAGAAGACGAGCGTGCATCCATCCTGACGTGCCGTTCCTTTTCGCACGCCATTCCAGGCACGTATCTCACAGAGCTATCCGACCGCCGGGAGAGACGAGGACAATGATGGCATCGAGCGGAACCGAGCAAGCGCCCCTGCACGTTACGCCCCTTTCCAGCGCCGCCGAGTTTGAGGAGTTGATGCGCCGCAGTTACGGCCGGGCCTACAGCGCGGCCTATCGCATGATGGGCAACGCCAGCGATGCGGAAGACCTGACCCAGGAAGCCTTTGTGCGCGTCTGGACCGCCTTCGAGCGTTATGATCGTTCGCGCTCGTTCGAAGGCTGGCTCTTCCGTATCCTGACCAATCTCGCGATTGACCGCTGGCGGCGGCTTGCCAGCGGCACGACCTGTTCGCTCGATGCCGAGACGACCGGCAGCGCGACGAACACCGCGCACGGGCGTCTCTCCGGCAGCAACGGCGGGCGACAGACGTCGCTGCTCTCCTGTCTCGCCGACGAACGCCCCGGCGTACTGCCGGAGCAAGCCTATTTTCGCGCGGAGACGGGACAGCGCGTGCGGCGCGCGCTCTCGGCCCTGCCGGAGGACTATCGCCGTGTCATTCTGCTCGCCGATGTGCAGGGCTACTCGTATGAAGAGATCGCGCGCCGGGTGGCCTGCCCGGTGGGAACCGTGCGCAGCCGCCTGCATCGCGGGCGGCAGTTGCTTCGCCAGAACTTTTTGAAACTGCAAGGGCAGGAGGAGGCCATCGAGCGCGCCGCCGAGCCGGAGCGCCCGACCGGACGGCTGCCCCTTTTGCCGAGGCGGGAGCGTATCCCGACGCGGCTGCATCTTGAACCGAACTACCAGACAGCAAGCTGATCACGACCTAACGACAACTGCATAAGGAGCGACAACCATGAGCAACACAGACCCTAACAATACACAGAACACCGACCCGCAGGTTGCCCAAGCGCAGGTAGAACGCGCGGCGGCGGAGCTACAGCGCGACGCGGCGCATCTGATGGCGGCGCAGGAGGCCGCGCAGCGCCAGGAGGCGGAGCAGGAGCGCAACGCCGCGCTGGGCGTTGCGGCGAATGAGGCGGTCAAGCGCGATGTCGCGACGCAGGCGGCTCTGGATGAGAACATCCGCCGCCAGGCCGCCGAGAACCGGGCGCTGGATGCGCGGATCGCGGCGAACCAGGCGCGCAGCGCGGCGGCGCATCTTCAGACCGAGCGCAACGTGTTGCGCGAGAACCTGGCCGCCGAGCGCGAGTCGGCCTCGAACGCCAATTTCGGTTTCTATCTGATCACGACGATCATCGTCGTCGCGCTGCTGGCGCTGGGCATCTGGTACTACACCACCCCGACGACGCAGACGACGACCACGACTAGCACGACCACGACGAACGCGACTCCGGCGTCCAGCCAGACGACGTCCACGCCGCCGCCTTCCATCGTGGTGACGCCGCCCCCGCCGAGCCAGCCGCCGGTGATCATCCATGAGACGACCCCGCCCGCGCAGGCCCCGAACAACAGCGGAGCGGGCGCGGGAGCCGGCGCTGCGCCTGCGACGCCTCCGGCGAACGAGCCGAGCGGGAACCAGAGCGGCAATGAAAGCAGCAGCGGCTCCGCGACAAACGGCGCGAACAGCGCGCCGTCGGGTGGAGAGAGCGGTTCCTCCTCCACCGGAACCGGCGCGACCGGAACGGACACGAACAGCGGACAGTGACGAGCCGCATCTACTCTGCGCTTCCAGGCAGAGCCTCCCCTCTGCACAGATAGGGGAGCGTGCAGCGCCCGTGCCGCCGGATGACAGGCGCTCTCTGGATCGCAGGGAGGAGAGAGTAGGAGCAAGGGAGGCCGTTGCGCAACGGCCTCCCTTTTTCCTGGGAGAAGCGAAGCAGGCCAGGAGGAGAATACCATGAAAGCAACACAGAAGATAAGCATGATAAGCAAGCTGGCGCTTTCGGGCGCGTTGATTCTGTTCAGCGCGGGCGGCGCATTGGCGCAGCGCATCGGCGTGACCATCAACGGTGAGCCAGTGGCGTTCCCAGGGATCGGCCCGCAGCAGATTCAGGGCCGCGTGCTGGTTCCGGTGCGCGGCGTTCTGGAAAAACTGGGGGCGAACGTCGCCTGGATTCCGCAGACGCGCACCGTCGTCGCCAGCACCGGCAATCTGGATGTCCAACTGAAGATCGGCGACCGCCGCGCGACTGTCAACGGCAAAGAGACGCTGCTGGATGTCCCGGCGCAGGTCATCGCCGGCTCGACGATGGTCCCGCTGCGCTTTCTGGGCGAGGCGCTGGGGGCCGATGTGGGGTGGAACGGGCAGACGCATACGGTGCAGATCGTGACGAAGGGCGGCCCGCATCCGAACCCGACTCCCCCGCCGCAGTCGAACGCGCGGCCTGTCATCAACTCCTTTACGCACGATGGGCGGGGCTGGTTGCGCGCCGGTTCGACGCTGCATGTCACGCTGCACGGCACGGCGGGCGGGCAGGCGTCGTTCCGCATTCCCGGCCTGACGGAGGCGGTTCCGCTGCGCGAGACTGCGCCGGGCGAGTATACCGGCACGTGGCAGATTCCCGCAGACCGGCCCGTGCAGCTTACCGATGCGGCTGTCATCGGCAGCCTGCAAGTGGGCGGTGCAAGCGCGCCCTTGATTCAGGCGGCGCGGACGATCTCGGTGGACGCGATGCCGCCGCGTGTCCGTGACCGCTCGCCCGACCCGAACAGCCGCGTCACGACCGCGCGTCCGAGCATCTACGCTGTCTTTGCCGATCAGGGCAGCGGCGTGGATCCCGGCTCGGTGCGCCTTCTCGTAGATGGCCGTGACGTGACGGCGAACGCTGAGGTCACCCGCGATTTCATCTCCTATCGCCCTGCCTCCGACCTGCCTGCCGGGCGTCAGACGGTCCAGATCATTCAACAGGACAAGGCGGGCAACCGGCAGCGCACGACCTGGCAGTTCACCGTACAGCCGGGCGCTTCCGAAGGTATCAAATCGCTCCGGCACAACGCGAACCGCGCACTCGAACCGGGGGATGTGCTGCACGTCGAGATGAACGGCACGCCGAGTGGCAAGGCGTTCTTCTCGGTCGGCACGATCAAGGACGTGCGGATGCAGGAGACCGCCCCCGGCCACTATGCCGCCGACTATACGATCCGAAAAGGAGACGACACGCGGAATGGCAGGCTGGCGACGCGCCTCGTGACTCCGGGCGGCGAAACCTACACGGCGCAGTCTACGGAGAATATCGTCGTCAGCACCGGCAAACCGGCGGCCCCGATCATCACCGAACCCGGCCCGAACTATGCCGGTTCCGGCCCGCTGGTCATACGCGGCAAAGCGACGCCCAACACCCAGGTACACGTCAAGGTAGACTATCAGAACCGGCTGCTGGGCGTGCTGGCGGTGCAGGGGACGGCGGCAGACCTCACGGTAGACGTGGACAAGAACGGTCAGTGGCAGACGCCGCCGATCAATCTGGGCGGCCTGTTGGGAGGACGCGGCATGGAGTATACCATCTCGGCCACCGCCGTCAATGCCGCCGACCAGACCTCCGACCCCACGCAGGTCAAGTTCCGCCTCCGCGCCTGAGCGATCTGCCGCGTCTGTGTCATCTGACTTCTGTCATGCAGCGGATAGCCGGGCCTATGAAAGACCCGTATCGGGGGCGGCAGTGCCGCCAACCGTCCTCACGGACGGGAGATTCAGAGGCCCGTCCGTGAGGACGATTAGCCGTAGGCTCCCTAGACCCAGCTTTTATAGCCGGGGCTTCAACATAAAAAAGTCCCCGGCGCAAACACCGGGGACTTCTTCATGGGCGGATTATGCGACGCCGACGGGTTCGTGGGAGCGAATGGGCGGCGGAACCCAGGTCGGATCGTCCTGCGCCAGCAGATGGATGCCCAGGAAGTCTCCTAGCTCCTCGTTGCTGTGCCGGTCTATGAACTGGCCGAATGTCTCCTGCGGACATCGCTCGGCTTTGTAGGCGCGCAGCAGGTTCTCCAGCGCGTACTTGACCTTGTCGGCGGGAACTTTGCGCTGGATAGGCCGCACGAACTGGGCGTCCGCGCCCAGCCGCCCACCCAGGCTGATGTCGTAAGCATCCACCTGCGTGCCGTCCGTCAGGCGGGCTTTGCACCCCATCAGGCCGATGTCACCGATCTGGTACTGTCCGCAGGCGTTCGGGCAGCCGTTGAGATGAATGCGGATCGGCTCGTCCCAGAGCAGCCGACTCTCCAGGTAGCTGACGATCTCCCGCAGGCGGTGCTTGGTCTCGGTAACGGCCAGGTTGCAGAACTCGCTGCCGGTGCAGGAGACCGCGCCCCGGTGGAACTCTGAGACCTCCCACACGAACCCGGCCTCGCGCAGCGCCGACTGCACGGCTTGCAGATCTCCCTCGGCAATATGCGGGAACAGGAAGTTCTGCTGGTTGGTCGTGCGGATATTGCCCTCGCAGTAGCGCGCGGCGATGTCGGCGGCGGCGAACATCTGGTCGGCGGAGACGCGCCCGGTGAGGACGGAGACGCCCAGCCAGTACTTGCCCTCCTGCTTCTGCCTATGCAGGCCGAGATGATCCTGTTGCAACTTACCCATCGGCTCCGCCCAGAGCAGGGCCGGTTCCGGCATCCAGCCGAGATGCTGAATCAGGACTTCGCGGAACTTCTCTGCGCCCCAATCGGCCACCAGGAACTTCAGGCGGGCATGGTTGCGCCTCTGCCGATAGCCATAGTCGCGAAATATCTCGGTGATGGCGCGGCAGACATCCACGACCTGTTCCGGCAGGATGAAGATGTCGAGCTTCTGCGCAAAATGAGGCTGCGTGCTGAGTCCGCCTCCGACACGCACCTGGAACCCGACCTCGGAGCGGCCGTTGCGCCACCGCCGTACCGCCGTGAGACCCACGTCGTTGATCTCCGGCTGATGGCAGTGGATCGGGCAGCCGGAGATAGAGATCTTGTATTTGCGCGGCAGGTCGGAGAACTCTTTGTTGCCGAGGAAGTAGTTCGTCACGTCGCGGATGATCGGGCGCGTATCGTAGAGTTCGTCCGGGTCTATACCGGAGACAGGGCAGCCGCAGATGTTGCGGGTGATGTCGCCGCACGCGCCCGTCGTCGTCAGCCCGACCGCGTTCAGCCGCGCGATGGCCTTCGGGATATTCTCGATGGTCAGCCAGTGAAACTGAAAATTCTGGCGCGTGGTGATGTCGGCAATGTTGTTGCCGTAGTCACGGGCGACCTCCGCCACGACGCGCAACTGCTCTGCCGACATATCGCCGCTCGGAATCTTGACCCGCAGCATAAAATGGCCCACGTTGGGCTTCTGTTGATAGATGCCGTACCAGCGCATTCGCGCGAAGTCGTCCGGCGTGATGGCGTCGTACCCCTCTTGCGCGTACCGCAGAATATCCGGCCAGACATCCAGGCCGTCTTTCTCTTTTTTGATCGCCTCTACATCGGCTTTCGCCATATTGCCTTGCTCCCTTATTTCTCCCCCGCTCCTCTCTCCGCGATGGAGAGTGGAGCGGGGGCCTTACTCCTGAGTATCCGTTCTCTTCCGCAGCGGGGAGGGACGGGTCAGGACTGTCCCACCCAATCCGGCGCGGCGACCGCGTTCCAGCGGCTGCGGATCGCCTCGAACTGCGCCGGGGACAGCGGCCCGGCGGCCAGCAGCGCGGCGTTCTCCTGCCAGCGCCCCGGCTTCGTCGTCCCCACGATAGCGGTATGCACTCCGGGCAGGCCGAGGGTGAATCGCAGCGCGATCCCGACGGCCTCGCTCGGAGAATCTTTCAGAAAGTCGTAATCAAGCGCCTGTAAACGTTCCCAGTAGGGCCGGGTGTAGTCGTTCACTCTATCGGGGTTCACCCAGACCGCGTTGGCGATGGGCCGCTTGACGATGACGCCGATGCCGCGCTCCCGCGCCAGAGGCAGCGTCAGATCAATCGCCTGCTGGTCGGCGATGCTGATGGAGGTCTGTAAGGTGTCGAACGCGCCGCACGTGACCGCGTACCGCGCCGCCTCTCCGTCGCCGCTGTAGCCGATATAGCGCGCCTTGCCCGCCGCCTTCGCCCGCCGCAGCACTTCGATCACCTCCCCCTTGCGCAGCAACTCCTCCGAGCAGCTATGCAGTTGGATCAGGTCGAGATAGTCCGTTTGCAGGCGCTGCAGGCTGCGGTCTATGCTCCGCTCCAGCATCCGAACATCCCAGTCCGGCAGGCCCTCCATCCCTGCGTGACCGCATTTGGTGAAAAGATAGAACTCCTTGCGCCGATCCGAGACCGCGCGCCCGATGGCCTCTTCCCCGTTGCCGTAGCACTCCGCCGTGTCTATGACGTTCAGCCCGGCGTCCAGCGCCGCGCCGAGCAGCCGCCGCAGCGCCTCCGCCTCCGTATTCGAGAAGCCGGTCTCCGCGCCGCCGAAGCCGAGCGCGCTCACCTGCATGTCGGTTTTGCCGAGTTGCCGCTTTTCCATGCCGTCTCTTTCTCCTCAGCGATTGGTGAAGAGGGCGCAACTTGTTGCGCCCCTACGTCTCCCCTCTCCCGCAGTGTGGGAGAGGGGCCGGGGGTGAGGGCCTATTTCTGCCGCATCGCCTCGATGAGTATCTGGGCGACTTCGGGGCGCGTGAACTCCATCGGCGGAATCTCGCCCGCCGCCAGCATCGCGCGCACCTTCGTGCCGGAGAGCGAAACGCGGTTTTCCGGGCTGTGCGGGCAGGTCTTGGAGGAGGCCATGCCCTCGCACTTGTTGCACCAGAACGTATGCTCGAACTTGAGCGGGACGATGCCGATGGCCGCCGGATCGAACTCGTCGAAGATCTGCTGCGCGTCATGCGTGCCGTAGTAGTTGCCGACGCCCGCGTGGTCACGCCCGACGATGAAGTGGGTGCAGCCGTAGTTTTTCCGAATCAGCGCATGGAAGACCGCTTCGCGCGGCCCGGCATAGCGCATCGAGGCCGGATTGACGGAGAGAAGCGTGCGGTCGAGCGGATAGTAGTTGTCCAGCAGCACCCGGTAGCACCGCATCCGCACGTCGGCGGGAATGTCGTCGCCCTTCGTCTGCCCGACGAGCGGGTGCAGCAGCAGGCCGTCCACCATCTCCAGCGCGACCTTTTGCAGATACTCATGGGCGCGGTGGACCGGGTTGCGGGTCTGGAAGCCGACGACGCTGCGCCAGCCCTTCGCGGCGAAGTGGGCGCGGGTCTCGGCAGGGGTCAGATAGTATTCCGGGAAGTCCTCATGCGGGGGCAGTTCCAGCACGTCCACATCGCCGCCGACCAGCGCCTCCGGCTGCGCGTAGAGCGCGGCGACGCCGGGATGGGCCTCCTCGGTCGTGCGGTAGACCTTTTCGGCCTCGACCTTCTGATCATAGGAGTAGGTGTCGCGCACGGTCAGGACGGCCAGCAGGCGGCCCGTCTCGTCGGTCAGCGCGGCCTGTGAACCCGGCGCAAGCGCGGCGGCCTGCTCCGGCGTGACGGCCAGCGTGACGGGGATCGTCCAGGGCAGTCCGTTGGCAAGCTGCATCTTGTGGACGACGCTCTCGTAGTCGGCCTGGGACATAAAGCCGGTGAGCGGGCTGGCCGCGCCGATGGCGATCAGTTCCAGGTCACTGATCTGGCGGGCGTCCAGCGCGATTTTCGGCAGCGCGGCGGCCTTCTCCGCGACGGCAGCGCGCTGCGCTTCCGGCACGAACCGATTGATGAGGATGCCGCCATGCGGAGGGATGGTCTGAGCCACCTTTGCGGTCACAGATGTTTCGGGCATGAGTTCACTCGCTCCTGCGAAAGTTTACCAATCTAGTCAAGATAGTAGAGTTTTATTATACTCGGTCTGTTCCGGCCCTGTCAAGGCGTGGGCGCAGAGAGCGGAAACAGAAAATATCCCCGTAGGGATTCCGGTTTTCGGCGAATCTTTAGGGTCATCGCACGAAAACTTGGGGAGTTTACGAGGGGGTATGGAACGATTTACCTGTCAACGGCGCGGGTATACAGCCCGTGGCCGGATGTCAAGGAGCAAGAGAGTGAGCAACTTAACCATGCGTGACCGACGGCCTGAAGAAGAGCCGATTAAACTCACTAAACGGGAGATCGAGGTTCTGACCCTCGTGATCGAAGGTAAATCCAGCAAGGAAGTCGCCGATATGCTCTATGTCAGCAAACGGACTGTGGATTTCCATCTGGCGAACATATACGACAAGCTGCAGGTGACCAACCGTGTCCAGGCATTCCGCCGCGCGGCCCGCCTCGGCCTGATTCCTTTCGACGCGCATATCAACGAGGCATAGATCGTCATGGCGCGTGTGTTTTCGCCCCGTATCGGGCGAATGCGGCACAGTTCTATCAACCTCACGCCGCATCAGGGAGCGTCTTCCCGACGTATTCGGGCAAGACGCTCCTTTTTTGTTCCCACCCCAGCCCTGACCACAAGGAGGGGAGGCGCCCTGGGCGACCTGGACGCAGCGGCAGAGATGCTGGCGGAGAACCTGGCGATACGGCGCGAACTCGGCGACAAACTCGGCATCGGCAGCGCGCTCTATGGACAGGGGCTTGTGGCGCTGAAGCGAGAGGATACCGATGCGGCCTGCGCCCTGCTCACGCAGAGCCTGACCATCTTCCGGGAACTGGAGAACCGGCGCGGCATCGCCCATGCGCTGAACGCGCTGGCGTACCTGGCGGTGGCACTAGCGCGACCGGAGCGGGCCGCACGCCTCTTCGGAGCGGCGGAGGCCGTGCGCGAAGCCATCGGCTCGCCACTGCCTCCCAATGAACGCCCCGACTACGAACAGAACCTTGCCATCGCGCGGGCTGCGCTGGGCGAGGAGACGTTCGCCGCCGAACGCGCGCAGGGCCGCGCCCTGCCGCGCGAAAAGGCGCTGAACTATGCGCTGGAATGCCTGTGAAGCCCGTGCGCGTGCGGGTTCGCGAAACTTGCCGCCTGTCGCTTCCGTAACAGTACAAGAACGGCGCTGCGGCGTAAACTTCCCTTCCCGGCGAATGAATTCGCGCCTGCAAAAGCACAAAGTCCACCTGCGTGGACTGACCTGCCCCCGGCTCCCTCCTTAAAGGGAAGGAGAGTAGAGTCGGCGCAGGCCGACTTCGTGCTTTTCCAGCAGCGGTTTCAACCGCCGAAAAAACGGAGCGAGCCATGCTAAACACGACCGGAAACAGAGCCGACAGAGAGGCCGAGCGCAAAGCGCAGGAGAAGGCCCGGCAGCGCGCCGAAGTCGCCTCGATTGTCGCCGGATTACAGACGATACTGGAAGGCGATGAGCAACTGCTCGCCTTCGCGCGCGGACGGCTGGCGGGCGGCTGGCGCGGCAAGCTGAGCGTCGGGCCGGAAGCCTTCTTCGCCCCCTATGTCAACATCGGCCTGACGGAACGCCGCTTCATTCTTCAGCATATCCACCCGGAGAATGGCAGGCCCAGCGAGATTCTGCCGCACTTCTTCCCGCTGTCCGACATCGCCGCGCTCACCTTTACCGACATCGAGACATTCGGGAATGCGCCCGCCTGCCGCCTGATACTGCGCCAGAACAACGAGCAGCATTTCCGGCTGCGGCTCGAAGGCGCGGTCAACTTCGAGAACGCGAAGCAGATGGCCGAGGTGTTCCAATCGCTGACCTCTGCCCGCCGCACCGCCGCCCGGCCCACGCAGAGCGTCTGCGCCCACTGCGGCCATGTCCTCGACCAGCCGTCGAAATTCTGTCCCTACTGCGGCCAGCGCCGCACGGATACGCCCGCGCCGCCGGAGCCGACGAACGGGGCAGCAGTCGCGTCCGCGCCGCCCTCGGAGTCCAGCGCGCCGGAACCGCCCGCCTTCGTCGCGCCTGCGCCGTCCGAAGCGCCGGATGTCGAGACGCCTCCGACCCCGCTGGTCCCGGATGTCGCCGTGTCCGCGCCGCCGTCTGCCTGGTTCGAGACGCCCGTTCCCGACACGCTCGAAGCGCCCTTCGGAGAGGAGCCGCACGCGCCTTCTCTTCCGGAGGAGATCTCCCCGGACACGGCGCGCTACGAGCAGCCGACCTCGGAGATGCTCTCGGAGGCTCTGTCAGAGGCAGAAGAAGTTACCGCCCACGTGGAACCGGAGAACGCGCCGACAGAGG
>DASRGL010000085.1:0-3765 GCA_035651115.1 Chthonomonadaceae bacterium | reverse complement strand
CTCTCATTACGTTCATCGGATTCAACCTGACGTTCTTCCCGCAGTTCATGGTGGGCTACCTGGGAATGCCGCGCCGGTATCACTACTACCCGGAAGAGTGGCAGATCTATCACGTGCTGTCTACGGCGGGCGCGTCTATTCTCGGCGTCGGGTACTTCATCCCCTCCATCTATCTGCTCTGGTCGCTCAAATACGGCAAGCGGGCCGGGCCGAACCCGTGGGGCGCGGTCGGGCTGGAGTGGACGACGCAGTCGCCGCCTCTGGAGCATAATTTCCATGAGACCCCGGTGGTGACCTGGGAAGCCTATGCCTACTCGGCGGAAGCGGAGGAGGAGGCGCGGCAGGATCGGGAGACGATGCCCGGCATCGAGGCGGCGCGTGAGGAAGAGGCCGATAATGACCTCAGAGAGGGCCGGAACCCTGAACATCCGTCCGGCTCCCCGGCAGGAGATTGACGATGAGTGTGGAAGCAGCGCACGGCGCGCATGGCATGGAGCCGCATCTCGGGATTCAGTACGAGACCATAGAGCAGCAGAACGAGTCCTACATCGTGGGGATGTGGGCGTTCCTGGTGACGGAGATCATGTTCTTCGGCGCGCTGTTCCTGGGACTGGCGGTCTACCGGTATCTCTACCCGGAAGCCTTCACGGCGGCGCACCATCAACTGAGCAAGCCTCTGGGAACGCTCAACACGTTCATTCTGCTGACGAGCAGCTATACGATGGTGCTGGCGGTTCGCTCCATCCAACTGGGCAACCGCAGGGCGCTGATCGGGTTTCTGCTGTTGACGATCCTCTGCGCGGGCGGCTTTGTCGTCGTGAAGACCTTCGAGTACGGCGCCAAGATCGAACACCATCTGGTTCCCGGCCCGACGTTCCGCTGGCCGCCGCATGAGGCGGGCGCTGTCGAGGCAGGCGCTCCCTCCGAAGGCGCGGGCGCGACGGCGGAGGCGGAGCATCATGCGGCCGATGCCGCCGTCAATCCGGGTCAGGCGCAGATGTTCTTCGTCTTCTACTTCTGCATGACGGGGCTGCACGCCATCCACGTCATCATCGGCGCCATCATAATGATCATCCTGGTGATTCTGGCCCTGCGCGACCATCCTGCCGTGCGGGACTACATCCCGATAGAGATGGCCGGTCTCTACTGGCATTTTGTGGACATCGTCTGGATCTTTCTGTTCCCGCTACTCTACTTGATAGGACACTGAGCGTATGAACCCCAATGTCTTAGAACATCATGTCTTGCCGGTCAGCCTCTACACGAAGGTCTTTGTTGCGTTGCTGATAGCGCTGGTCCTGACGGTGCTGGCCGCCGGTTTCGACTTCGGGCCGTTCAACTTCCTGGTCGCGATGATCATCTCTGTCTCGAAGGCGTCGCTGGTCGTTCTCTACTTCATGAATGTCCGGTACGGCACGCGCCTGATCTGGCTCTGGGCGGGGCTGGGCTTCCTCTGGATGCTGCTGCTCTTCCTGACGCTGGGCGACTACATCACGCGCGGCAAGGTGGTCGGCTGGTAATCGCGTCTTCCCTGCTTCCCTCCTGAGTGAACAGGAGGGAACTCTATCTTACAAGGACTCTCCGATTTGGACGATGAAATAGGAGGAGAGGAATAGCGGGGGGATAGAGTGAAGCCAGAAGACTTTTTACAGGCGTTACAGGCAGAGGCGCAGACACTCACGCAGGCTGTTGCCACTGAGAACGGCGACTGGATCGTCAAAGGCTTTATCGATATCTACCGGCGTGTCTATAGTCTGTCTGTAGACACCAAAGTGGTCTCCAAAGTCCTCGAACTTCTGCTTTACCCTGCCTTCGTCCGGTTTGCGGAGACGCACGGCTTCGATCTGAAACTCTCTCCGCAGCAGAACTTTTACCCCGATCTGACCTTTGTCTCGCGCATGGACGGAACCAGGTTCGCCGTCGACATTAAAAGCACGTACCGCCTCAGCGAAACGCGCGTCAGTGGGATGACGCTCGGCGCGTTTACTGGCTACTTTCGCAACCGTGACAGCGCCAAGAATACGCTCTACCCCTACAATCAGTATGCAGGACACTATGTTCTCGGCGTGGTCTACTCACAGGCGGAAAACGCCATTGACGAGCGGCAGCAGTACACGCTTGACGATCTGGAGCGCATCCCTTCCGTCATTCGCAGTTTCCTCTTTTTTGCGCAGCCCAAGTACCGCATCGCCTCCACCGCGCCCGGCAGCGGCAATACGAAAAACATCGGCTCGGTCGTGATTCTGAATGACCTGCTCCAAGGCACCGGCCCATTTGCGGCGCTCGGCGAAGAGGTCTATGACGACTACTGGATGTACTATCTGACCGGTGACATGGCTCGCGCTGCCGGTCTTCCGCGCCCCTACACCAACCTCAAGACCTACCTGGAATACAAGCAGCGCGGCATAGCGGCTCTGGAAGCGCACGCCGAGGAGATAAAGCATCTGGCGGAAGAGGAAGCCCCCCTTGCCGAGAGTGAGGAGGAGACCGTCTGATGCCTTCTCTTGTTCCTCCCATTAAGTGCCAGGGTATCAAGACCAAGCTGGTTCCTGCCATTCGCGCTCTTGTCGGGGCGAACATTACGGGACGGTGGATCGAACCCTTCTGCGGTTCCGGCGTTGTCGCTTTCAATCTGCGCCCGGAACGTGCCCTGCTCGCCGATACCAACCAACATATCATTGCCTTCTATCAGGCAATTCAGTCCGGCGATCTCACGCCTGACAGAGTTGCACGTTATCTGGAAGAGGAGGGCGACAGTCTGCGCAGACAGGGCGAAAGCCACTACTATACGGTTCGCGAACGTTTCAACGCCACACACGATCCCCTTGACTTTCTCTTTCTCAACCGCGCCTGCTTCAACGGCGTGATGCGTTTCAATCGTCGTGGCGCGTTCAATACCCCTTTCTGCCGCAAGCCGGAACGTTTCGCTCCGGCCTACATCACCAAGATAGCCAATCAAGTGCGCGCGGTACGGCAGATACTACAGCAGCGCGACTGGACGTTCGCCGTCGCCGATTTTCGGGAAACGCTCTCGCAAACGACTAAGAATGATGTCGTCTATGCAGACCCGCCCTACATGGGCCGCCATGCGGACTACTTCAACACCTGGTCAGAAGCCAGTGAGCAGGCGCTGATACGGCTGTTGAAACGCCTTCCCTGCCCCTTTGTTCTCTCCACCTGGCAGGAAAACGAGTTTCGCCGCAATCCGGCTATCGAAGCCCACTGGACTGAAGAAGGGCTGCACCTGCTTTCTATCGAACATTTCTATCATGTCGGCTCTAGCGAAGACCTCCGGCACGGCATGACCGAAGCGCTTATTACCAATGTCCCGCTGCCTGGCGCTTATGTCAAACCGGAAAAGCCGCGTCAATACGCGCTGGAGATCGCCTGATCTGGCTGTGGGCGGGGCTGGGCTTCCTCTGGATGCTGCTGCTCTTCCTGACGCTGGGCGACTACATCACGCGCGGCAAAGTGGTCGGCTGGTAGCGGCCCATGCTTTGCGCTTCGCAAAATTCAACGTCCTGCCACGCGATGTGGCAGGACGCTTTTGCGTTCTAACGCCATCCTGATGACAGATGGCTCCAGGCGCATGTTCCTCCCGTGTTTACGAGCAGCCGGGAGAGGTTTTACCGGTTGGGCTGCGGGGTGGTTCGGAGGTAGGGCTTGAGCGTCTTGTAGCCCTGCGGAAACAGCTTGTCCGCCTCCTCGTTCGACACCGATGGCACGATGATGCAGTCGCCCCCTTGCTGCCAGTCCGCCGGCGTC
>DASRGL010000084.1:0-4756 GCA_035651115.1 Chthonomonadaceae bacterium | reverse complement strand
GTTCCAGCCTTTCACAACGCCTGCCAAGAACCCGGCCACATACGCATCGCCCGCGCCGAGCGCGTCTATGGCTTGCACCGGCAGGATCGGCACGTGGAACGCCGTTCCGTCCTGCGCCGCGATATAGGAGCCTCGCTCGCCTAGCTTCAGCCCGACGACTTTCGCGCCCGCATCCAGCAGGAACTTCGCGATCTCTGCCGGGTCGTCGCGCCCTCCGGCCAGCATCCGCGCCTCTTCGAAACTCGGCAGCATATAGTCCACATAGGGCAGGCACGGCCCGACTTTCTGCATCCACAGCCCGCGCGCATCGTAGACCGTATCGAACGCGGTGATGACGCCCGCCTCCTTCGCCCGTTTCAGCAGCGCAGAGGTCGGTTCCCCATCCAGTTTCGGCATGACCAGCGCGCCCGCGATGTGCAGGATTTTACTGCGGCGCACTCGCTCGAAATCTATATCTTCCAGCGCCAGGGTCGCGTTCGCGCCCAGATAGTGGAGGAAGCTGCGCTCGCCATCGCTATGCCCCAACACCATCGTCGCGGAGGTCGCCGTCTCCTTATCTCGGACGACGCCGCCCGCCTCGATGCCGAACTTCTCGAACCGCTGCACCAGAAAATCGCCAAAGCCATCCTCCCCGACCTTGCCGATGATGGCCGTCTCGACTCCCAGCTTTGCCAGCCCGATGCCCGTATTGGCCGCGCAGCCGCCAGAGTGGAGTTCCATCCGCTCCACCAGCGCCAGCTTGCCGCGCCCCGGCAGCGCATCTATCGGCTTCCCGACCACATCGGCCACGAGTATCCCCACGCAGGTCACGTCCGGCACGTCTCTGTCGCCTCCTCCTGACTACCCCTCCTTTTTACCCTGCGAATGAATTCGCGGCTGCCAAAGCCCCAAGTCGGCCTGCGCCGACTCAAAACCCAGTCCGCGAAGGCGGACTTCGTGCTTTGGCAGAAGCGGTTTCAACCGCCATTTCTAGGAAAAAACGGTGTCAGTTCTTTCTAAAAGGTCTCTCTCCATCTGCAATACGGAATTTTTCGTCCGGCACGGCCTCTTCCTGCGCGGGCGGGGGCAGCACGCCGTACTGACTCAGCAGGGCGCGCGTCGCCTGCGTCGTCAGCATCGCCACCACGCCGAGCCAGAGGAGTGGAATGAGCGCGACGGTCGCCGCCACCAGCGCGGAGAACGCCAGGACTACCGCCAGCAGACCGGCGCTGAAAAAGGGGCTGCCGAACGCAAGGAAGAACGCCCGCCGCAGCACGGCCAATGCGCCCCGCCGCGCCTGTCTGTCCGGCTCATCA
The DNA here is from genome assembly GCA_035651115.1 of Chthonomonadaceae bacterium. Classification (GTDB taxonomy): domain Bacteria; phylum Armatimonadota; class Chthonomonadetes; order Chthonomonadales; family Chthonomonadaceae; genus DASRGL01. Next base: position 3,461 of record DASRGL010000084.1, on the reverse strand, counting down.
AAGAGTCCCGTCTCCTGCGCCACCAGCAGAGGAAAGTGATAGACCGCCATCATCCCCCAGGCCAGCAGCGCGTACAGGCAGAGCAGCGCCGCGATCCCGCCGAGAAGATGCCCTATGCTGACATAGAACCAGAGGTTGACCGCCAGCACGCTCAGGACACCACACTGAATCAGGCCCAGGCGGGTGGCCGGGCCGCACATTCGCTTTGCGCCCCGCCACATATCGGCGTAGGAGACTTCCTCATAGGTACTGACGAGGTGCGCCACGAAGTACGCCCCGGCCATTGGAGCGGAAAGAGTCAGTGCGGCGACGGCCAGTACAAGGCCGTTCCGCGCCGGAGCCGGGAGGGCAGCCAGCAGGCCCGCGACCGTCATCGGGATGCAGAGCAGGAGGGCGAAGGTCAGGCTCAGCGCCATGACCAGTCCGAGCCGATCCCAGGCCGCGCGCACTCCCGCACGCAGCGCGCGGCCCAATCGGGCGGGCGGGCCGGAGGCGATTCCCTGCCTCGCCTCGCCGTCCGTTTCGCTCTGTTCGACTTTGCCCCCTGCGGGCGTTCCCCTCACCGCCATAGTAGGCCACAATTCCATCCACAGGGCGGCAATTCCTTCTTGACCTAACCCCCCGGGGGTTAGGTCAAGAAGGAATCCCGGCGCTGCAGACCGAATTAGCCCGGCAGTTGCGATGTAGGGGGAAAAAGCAGTGGACGATGATGCGCTGACACGGAGAGTCCTGGCCTGTTGCTACGCCGTACATCGGGAACTGGGAACGGGCTACCCGGAGACGACCTATCAACACGCCCTGACCCGCGAACTCGAACGGGCCAGCCTGCCGTTCAAACGCGAAGAGCCGATCTCTGTGGTCTATCATGGCGAGGAGATAGACCTGCTGCACGCCGATTTCGTGGTGGAACAGATGCTTCTGGAAGTCGTGGCGAAAAGCAGCCTGGAGAAGCAGGATGTCGCGCACGCCTTCGCGCTGCTGCGGGCATCCGGGCTTGCGCGCGGGCTGCTCGTCAATTTCGGCGTGGAAGAGCTGCAGACCAAGCGGCTGGCAGCGGTCCCGCGCCCCAAAGCGTAGCGCGCTCTGACGGTACAGACCGTCAGAGCGCGCCGCCCGAAATTGCTGGTTTCGGCCTACTGCGTTGCGAAGGCGGTGAAGTAGACCTTCACCACCGACTCGTCTCCCGTCGCCTCGTTGATCTTCTTCTTGAGTTCCTCTTTCAAGGCTTCCCGGCCTTCCGGCTTCTCCAGGTCTTTGAGTCGCTTCGCGCTCAGCACCGTCAGGATGGCGTCGCGCATCGGCGCGATATGCTCTTTCGCCTGCTCCTCGGTGATGCCTTTCTTCATGCCCAGCGAAATGGAGGTCCGCAGATAGTGGTCGCCGCCCGCCAGATTGACGATGAACTCCTCTAGCGGCACGGAAGTTCCGACCTCGACGGCTTCCGCCTTCTTCTCTTTGTCGTGCGACTTGCTGCCGCCCATCACGCCTTTGCCCACCACCAGGGCCACCACCAGCACGACCACTCCGATAATGAGCGGTAGCGGCTTTTTCTTCTTGGTTTCGCCTTCTGCTGCCTTGCCTGCCATGCCTCTTCCCTAACTCCCCAGGCCGGAGCCTACTCCGCCCCGATGACCGGAGCCTCCTGCCTTGTGGCTATGATAATGGAGGACGCGCGCTGCGCGTGCCTCATGTGTTCTCTTAGGGGGGAAGCGTGGTATCGGTCTCGTCAATGATGCGCGGGCCGTCGGACGGATTGGCGGCGGACGGCGGAGGGACGGCGGGCCTGGACGCCGGGTTCGCCTCCTGCGCAGGCGGCGGATTCGTCGCCTGCCTGGCAGCCTCCTCCGGCTTCTTCGCCGTAATGCGGCGCACCTCCGACCTGCGCAGCAGATCGGCTTCCCTCTGCGCGTCCGTCTTGAGGATGACGATGTCCACCCGACGGTTGCGGGCGCGGTTCGCCTCCGACGTGTTCGGAGCGAGCGGGCGCGTCTCCGCATAGCCCGCCGCCGTGAACCGCGTATTCGGCAGCCCGCGCTTCTCCGTAAAGTAGCGCAGCACGGCCCCCGCCCGCGCCGTCGAGAGTTCCCAGTTGGACGGGAACTGCGCCGTGCGGATCGGCAGATCGCAGGTATGCCCCTCGATCTGTACCCGATTGGGAACCGCCTTGACGACCTGCGCCACATGGTTCAGAACGGCGTTATGGCTCGGATCAAGCTGTGCGCTGCCCTTCGCGAAGAGCATATTGTCCGCCACCAGGGAGATGACCACCCCGCGCTCATCCTCGCGCGTACTCACTTTCCCCTTCAGATTGTGTTGTTCCACATAGAACGACAGATTCCGCATGGCTTCTTGATACTGTTCGTAAGCGAGATCGGAGACCACGCCGGGCCGGGCGGTGTGCGCGCCGCCGCCGCTCAGGATGCTTCTGCCGCCCGGCGTCACGCCGCCGAACCCGCTGCGCACGGAGGTCGCCAGGGCGTTGAACTTGCCTTTGCTCATCACCGACATAGAGTAGAGCATCAGAAAGAACGCCGTCAGCAGCGTGATCATGTCGGCGTAGGTCAGCAGCCAGCGTTCCAGGTTTTCATGCCCCTCGGCGTGTGGTTTCAGTCGTGGCATAGGCATAGAGTGGGTAGTGTCCCCATAGCGAGTTGATGCTGCGTCGCCGATGACTTTATCCACTCTGTAGAGGGACACTACCAATAGAGTGTAGGGTGTAGGATGTAGGGGAAAAGCCATTTTGGTTCTTGACTACACCCTGCTCCCTGGTTTTTAACGGCTCGTGATGGTTCCCATGCCGGGCAGCGCGTCGCGCAGCCTCGGCGCGAGGAACGCTTTCAGCTTCTCCTCGACGATGCGCGGATTGTCGCCCGCCTGGATCGCCAGAATGCCCTCCATGATGATCTCACGGACGACGACCTCCTCCGCGCTGCGGGCCTTGAGTTTGTTGCCGATGGGCAGGAAGATCAGGTTCGCGCTGGAGACGCCGTAGAGCGTGGCAATGAAAGCTCCGGCGATCAGCGGCCCCATCTTGGCCGGGTCGCTCAGGTTGGCAAGCATGTGAATCAGGCCCATCACCGTGCCGATGATGCCGAGCGTGGGCGCGAAGCCGCCCATCGTCGTGAAGATACTCTCGCCGGTCTTGTGCCGCGCCTGCAAAAAATGGAGTTCGGTGGTCAGTATCTCGCGCACGAGTTCGGGTTCCGTGCCGTCTATGGCAAGGCGCATCCCCCGCTGAAGGAACGGATCGTTGATCTCGCGCGCATCCTCTTCCAGGGTCAGCAGCCCCTCGCGCCGCGCCTTCTCCGCGAACCGCACCATCATGGCGATGACTTCGGCCAGGTCGTAGGTCTTCTCGCGGAACGCCTGCGCCAGCACGCCGGGCAGTCCCATGATCTGGCTCATCTTGAAACTGACAGTCGCCGCGCCGATCGTGCCTCCGAAGACAAGGAGCGCGGCAG
>DASRGL010000083.1:0-7100 GCA_035651115.1 Chthonomonadaceae bacterium | reverse complement strand
GGCTGGAGTTCCGCCATGCCAGCCTGACCGACTTTCTGAACGATCTGGTGAACGGCAAGGGCGGCATCCGCGAAGCCACGCCGCGCGCCAGAGTCTGTCTCTGGACGCTGGCGCTCTCGGAGCCGAACGGATTGCAGCGCGTGCGGGAGGACAGCGGCGAGGATGCCGCCGAACTGGCGCGCGTCGTCCGGCCCGATCTGCACTGTTTCCAGACGCACTGGCCCGACTGGGTGATCGCCGACCTGCCGCCGAACTACGTGGACGCCTATCGCCCTTTCCTCGCGGCGGTTCGCGCTGCCGCCCCGAAGCTGCCCCTGATGATCCAGGCCGACACCGGTTCGCAGCCGCAAAACCGCCGCAGTTGGGACTGGATCAGGGGCTTCGAGCGGGCGTGCGCGCGGCTGGGCGTCGGCTCCACGACGTTTTACGAGTACTTCATCGGCTTGTCCATGTATACGGACGCGCCGCGCATTGCGGAGGTGCGGGCGCATAAGGCGAGCGTCGAACTGCGTTTCACCAAGCGGCTGGATACGGCATCCGCCAGGGATAGGGCGCGCTACCATCTCGATAAGGGCCGGATCACCGCCGTGCGGGTGGATGGCAGCAACGTCCATCTCACGGTGGAAGGCGTGCGTCCCGGCGACCATTGCACGCTCACGGTGCGTGACATCGCCGATGATACGCGCGTGCGTCTCTTCCGCGATCATCCGCCCGCCGTGCTTACCTCGCAGACCGTGCGCTTCCGCCGTTAATCGCGCCTCATGCGACCACAGGCACACCACATTGAGTATGCCGAGGAAGAATCCGAATGATAGAGAAGCCTGCCTGCGATTATCCGCGTACCGAGGGCAAGAGTTGCGTCTGCCTTGAGGAGGGACAGTACCGTGCCTATCTCGACCGTGATGCGGCGCTGGAACTGCTGTTCAGCCTGCACTGGTTCGCTACGGAAGCGCCCATCGGAGAAGAGGTGGACGTTGGATCGCGTAACTGTGGCGAACTGCCGTGCAAGGGCCGACCTATCGGACTCTGTGAACTCAGTCTTGTCCCGGCGCACAGGCATCAGAAGCCGGGCAAGAACAGGCCCAAAACCACGTGGCCCGTCTGTCATAAACCGCACGGCGTCTACTCCGAAGCGGATGACCGGCTAGACTACTAGTCTTTCAAGGTAGAAGTTTGGGATGCTGCCTGAGATAGGCGAACAGCGTTCTCAATCTCGTCGTCTATACAAATTTTCTACCTGGATGGACTACTACTTTGTTTCGGTGGAGGAAGTTCAGGATGCGTATAGAATGCTGACTTCCCTCCTGGCGGCCGATGAGCAAGAGAGACGGCGTATGCGAGAAACCACCTTGTTCGAGACGCTGGTGGTCAGGCTGGTGAACCAATAGGCCCGTAGTTCGGCGCTCACTATCCACGTGGGAAGTGGGTTATATCGTCCAGGTCATCGGGAAGAGATCGCGCAGTTCGTCCTCGCTTGGAACACGGCCATATTCGCAAATTTGGAACGCCTCGGCGTAGTGCGCATCTATCGGCCCGAACCACTGCTCCAGCGCCGCGCTGACCTTCTGCCGCCGATGCTCGCCGCGCGCCCGGACGCTCTTGGCGATCATCTCCCGGCGGCCGGCCGCATCGCTCTCCGGCGGAACTCGATCCAGATGCCCGCCGTTGTAGGGCAGCCACTCGAACATCTGCGAGACGTGCGCGCAGGCCATATCTATCTTCTGCTCGATCACGTCGTCAATCGGCACGGCGATGTCGGCGCGGAAGGGGACGAGGTCGCGGAAGTCGTCGTACCAGTAGGCGAAGACGGGCATCCGGTCGAGATGGCGCGTGTCGGGACACATGAGCGGCACGGTCAGCATATAGGTCGCATCCAGAACAAGCTGCGCCGAGTAGCGATGGTCGCGGTGGTAGTCCACCGGGCGGTTGAGCAGCACCAGGTCCGGGCCTTTGCCCGGCTCGCCAAAAGTACGGATGCAGCGCACCATCGCCTCGGTCGTCGGCAGGTCTACATAGACCTCGCCATCGTGGACGCCGAGCGTCTGATAGCTGGCCCCGATGACCGCCGCCGCGTTCTGCGCCTCGATCAGTCTGCGCGCCGCCAGCTTCGACGGGTCTTGCTTATACTCCTCATAAAAGTGGCCCTTGTCCCCGTTCGTGACGGAGACGAACTTGACCGCATCGCCGCGCGCCCGCAATTTGGCCGCCGTGCCGCCCACGCTCAGTTCGTTGTCGTCGGGGTGCGCCCCGATGCAGAGGATATGCCGTTGTGCCATCTCTGAGACTCTCCTTTTTCCTAAATTCCTGCAGCCTCCGAACGCTCGATACGTTGCTGGCATTTGAGGGGACAGGGGGTTGCTATGAGGGCAGATTTCTGCGTAAAGAGCGCAAACCCCTGCCGCAAGGGTTGACTTTTCCCGCAGTTTCGCCTACACTAAGGGACACTTACGCTATAGACTATCCTCCGAGAGTACCCAGGCAGGTCGCGATACGGCGGAAATCCCCCTCTAGTAGCGTTCAGGAGGTTCTGCCCAATGTGCTGCTACGCCTGGCCTTTGCGCCTGCTGCTTTTCGCCCTGTTCTATTCTTTCGGCACGAGTCCCGCGCTCTGTCAGGCGGGCCGCCGCAGAGCCGAGGTGTCCGCCTCCGGCAAACGCTTCGAAGGGCCGTTCCACCTCGTCGCTACCCCCGTTCGGCAGGTTCAGGTCATCGTCACGGAAACCATGCAGTCCCCGGCGCTCGACGCCCTGCAGTGGGGGATCGTCGCCGCGCAGGCGCCCTCCTATGCGGGGCAGACCATCCTGGAATCGCAGTTCAGCATCCCCGGCGTGCGCGCGGCCCGCGTGCAGAGCTGTACGGATCGCTCGCCCCTCCGACAGGGGTACTGGCTTGCCACCTATCCGGTGACACGCGAGGAGCAGCGCGCCAGGGCCACAGCGCAGTCCGTCTATCGCGCCCTCCTGTACGCGCGCGTGTTGACGCCGGGTGCAGATACGGTGGCGGTAAAGCCGCTGACCGGCGATGAACGTTTCCTCTATCTGACCGCCTCCAACGTCACGAACTATGCGACGCTCGGTTTCCGGCGCTGGCTGCGGCAGGCCGATCTGCTCCGGCGCACGCAAGAGCGTGACCTGGACTTTGCCTATCGCGCGCTGGAGTATATCGCGCAGAACTTCCGGTATCACTGGGTGCAAGGCTCCTCCACCGACCCCGCCGACGTGGTGAACCGGGGAGAGTCTCACTGCACCGGCATCGCCAATCTCTACATCGCCACGCTGCGCGCCAGCGGCATCCCGGCGCGTTTGGCCGTAGGGCGGCGCATCGTGAATTCCTCGTCGCCGCAGGCGATGGTGACCAACGGCGCGCTGACCATAGACCCCGGCACGGCCCATGTCGCCGCCGAATTCTATGCCGAAGGCGTGGGCTGGGTTCCTGTCGAGCCGACCTGCGCGCTTGGCGCGGCGGACGTGACTCCCTTCTTTGGGCGCAGCGATGGATCGCTGCTCGTCATGCACTTCGATTCGATGTGGCTGGATACCCGGACGCGCAACTTGCAGGGCATGGAGTGGGACTATGGCCGGTGGCGCGGCTCCTGGAACGGCCGGCATCTGAGCGACACGATGCAGGTGCAGCCGACCGCCGTTTCCAGCACGACGCCCTAGAGTGTGTGGAAAACCCGGCAGTGGAAACTGCACCTGCAAAAGCACGAAGTCGGTCTGCGCCGACTCTAACCTCCCCTCTCCCACAGCGTTGGGAGAGGGGCCGGGGGTGAGGGCCAGTCCACGTAGGTGGACTTCGTGCTTTGGCAGGCGCGAATTCCTTCGCCGGGCAAGGATACTTTAGTCGGGCGGCTCCGCCGAATTGCAGAGCCACCGGTTGACTTTCCCGGCGAGAACGGTTATAATCTCTGGCAGTTCTACCGGCCCCACCGTATGAGACGAGTTCTCCACCTGCCGACTTCTTCATCACTTGTCAGCGCGCGGCTGCCAGCCCCCGGCAGAGCCGCGCCGACTTCGCCGCAGCGCGCGCTTCGCGGCGAGAACAGGGGTGCGTTTTGGTGACTCGGAGTATGCGCGCTGCGGTCTATCGCGGCGTGGACGAGGTGCGCGTCGAAGAGGTCGAGGTTCCGAAGATCGGCCCGCGCGAGGTTCTGGTGCGCGTGGCTGCCTGCGGCGTCTGTGGCACCGACCTGAAAAAGATTCACTACGGCCTGGTTCCCCCGCCGCGCATCTTCGGGCATGAGACCGCCGGAACCATCGCCGCCGTCGGCTCCGAAGTCGCCGACTGGAGCGTGGGCGAGCGCGTCGTCATCGTCCACCATGTTCCCTGCCTCTCCCCCGACTGTTTCTTCTGCCGCCGCCGCGCCTTCGCGCAATGCCCTGTCTACAAAAAGACCGGCACGACCGCCGGATTCGAGCCTGCAGGCGGCGGCTTCGCGGAGTATGCGCGCGTGCTGGACTGGTGCGTGAACGGCGGCATGGTGCGTATTCCCGACGATGTGACGTTTGAGGAGGCCAGCTTTGTCGAGCCGCTCAACACCGTTCTCAAGGGCGTGCGGATGGCGGACGTGCAGGCGGGCGACACAGTCTTTGTCATCGGGCAGGGGCCGATCGGCCTGCTCTTTACCCGACTCGCGCATCTGGCCGGGGCGCGCGTCGTCGCCACCGACCGCCTGGACTATCGCCTGGCCCTCGCGCGTCAACTTGGGGCGGACAGCGCCCTGAACCCCGATACGGACGATGTCTCCGCCGCCATTCTCGCCCTCTCCGAAGGGCGCGGAGCCGATCTGGCCGTCGTCGCTGTGCCGAATACCCGCGTCGTGGCGCAGGCGTTCGCCGCCGTGCGCCCCGCCGGAAAAGTCCTGCTCTTCGCGCAGACTCGCCTCGACGATCCGCTGGAGGTGGACGCGGGCGCGGTCTGTATGCAGGAGAAGGCGCTACTCGGCTCCTACAGCAGCGACATCACGCTTCAGGACGAGGCCGCCGATCTTATCTTCTCGCGCCGCGTGGACGTGCGGGCGCTTATCTCGCACCGCTTCGGTCTTGATGCCATCGGGCAGGCGCTCGACCTGGCGGCCCATCCGCGCGACCACTCTCTGAAAATCCTGGTGACGCCGTGAATAGATTCTGGATCTGCAATAGGGTGAATGCTGCCGCAGAGGTGTTGTTGTGACCGACGTTAAAATCGCCCCGGACTATGTCCTCGTCAATCTGCGCCAGCCTGCCAAAATCGAGGCGCGAGACCGGATGACCGCCGCCGTTCTCTACGGCAAGGAGGACGTGCGTATCGAGCAGGTGGCCGTGCCGGAAGTCGGGCCGGGCGAGGTGCGCGTGCGGATCGCGGCGGCGCTGACTTGCGGCACGGATGTCAAGGTCTACCGGCGCGGCTATCATGCGAAGATGATCCGTCCGCCCGCCATCTTCGGCCATGAGTTCGCGGGCGTCATCGAGGCCGTCGGGCCGGGCGTGACGGGCTGGAAGGTCGGGCAGCGCGTGGTCGCCGCGAACTCCGCCCCGTGCGGAACCTGCTACTACTGCCGCCGCCATCTGGCCGAACTGTGCGAAGACCTGCTCTTTCTGAACGGCGCGTATGCCGAGGCCGTCACCGTTCCGGCGCGCATCGTGGAGAAGAACCTGCTGCCGCTGCCGGATCAGGTGGCGTTCGAGGAGGCCGCGCTGACGGAGCCGCTGGCCTGCGTCGTGCGCGGCATGGAAGAGGTTCCGGTCGCGGCGGGGGAGACAGTCGTTGTGCTGGGGGCCGGGCCTATCGGCCTGATGTTCGTGCGGCTGTGCAAGCTGGCGGGGGCGCGCGTTCTCGCCGCCGGGCGGCGCATCGAGCGGCTGCGGCTGGCCGAGCGATTGGGGGCCGACGAGGTCTACAACGTCGCAGAGATAGACGATATTGTTTCCACGCTCAAATCCCGGACGGAGGGCGGGCGCGGGCCGGACAAGGTCATCGAGGCGGTCGGGCTGCCGCACGCCTGGGAGACGGCGGTCGCCATCGCCCGCAAAGCCGCCACCGTCAGCCTGTTCGGAGGCTGTCCCGCCGACACCGCCATCACTCTAGACACGCATCGCGTTCACTACGACGAGCTGACGATCAAAGGCACGTTCCACCACACGCCGCAGACCGTGCGCGCCGCCCTGCACCTGATTGCGGAGGGCCTGGTTCCGGCCCGCGAGTTCATTCAGCAGCGCGCTCCGCTCTCCGCACTGCCCGCCGTGCTGGCCTCGCTCCTGAACGGCAACAGCGCCGTCAAGATCGCCATTGAGCCATCCGCATGAGCAGTGACCGCCTGACAAACGAGAACGCCTCCGGTAAGCCGCCGCAGCCCCGGCAGCGCATTACGCCGCGTGCCATGCTGGAGATCAAGCGCCTGAGCCGCCCGCGAATCCATCCCGACGGGCGGCGCGTCGCGTTTGTGGTCACGGAAGCGGACTGGGAGGAGAGCCGGTGGGTCTCTCATCTCTGGCTGACGGAGTGGCTGCCGCCCGGCGAGACCGAGGGCGAAGCCGAGACGCCGCACCGCGAGGAGACTTCGCCGCAGACAGGCACGAGCGGAGAGGAGGCCGAAGGCGAGGGAGAAGACGGCGAGGAGGAGGTCACCCGGCAGTTGACCTTCTCGCACGAGGGCGAATCGCATCCCAAATGGTCGCCGGATGGGCGCTACCTGGCCTTTCTCTCCGCGCGGCCCGATGAGAGCGAGCCGCCGCCGGAAGACGAGGACGACGAGGAGCCGAAGGAGCAGGTCTGGGTTCTGCCCATCGAGGGCGGCGAGGCCCGCAAAGTCACCAGCGCGGCGGAGGGCGTCATCGAGTTCGAGTGGACGCCGGACAGCAAGGCTCTCGTCTTCCTGGCTCCCGAACCGCGCCCCCGCCCCATCGAGAGCGTGCGCAAGGAGCGCATCCGGCAGAAAAACGATCCCGTCGTCGAGCATGAGGAGCGTCTGCGCAAGCAGTTCTGGCGCGTGGACGTGGAAGAGCGCAAGCCGAAACGCCTCTATACCGCCGACTACGGCGTTTCCGAGTTCGTCCTCTCCCCCGATGGCAGCCGCCTCTGCTACGCCACCAACTACACCGGCGAGTGGAACGACTACCATC
>DASRGL010000082.1:0-13354 GCA_035651115.1 Chthonomonadaceae bacterium | reverse complement strand
AACTCGACGGCGGAAGTGTCCACATCGCCCGGAACCTGCGCGCCCCAGCCGGAAAGCAGCACGCGGCGGAGGTGCGGATAGAGATCGCGCACCCGGCGCAATAGTTCGATGCCGGTCAGCCCCGCCATGCCGTGATCGCTGACCACGATCTCGCACTCGGCGCTATGCGCCGCCAGCCAGCGAAGCGCCTGCTCCGCATTCGAGGCCACCGCAACGACCGCTCCGCTCGCCTGCAACCCACGCGCCAGGCTCCCGGCAACGAACTCCTCGTCCTCCACCAGCAGCAGATGCGCCCCGGCCAGACCGGGATCGCGCATCTCCGTTTTCGTTCCGATCACGGCCTGATCCGTCATCGGAAGCCGCAGATAAAAGACCGTTCCCTGGCCGGGCGCGCTCTGCACGGTGAGGCTCCCTTGATGCCGGGAGACGATGCCCCAGGCCACCGACAGCCCCAGGCCGACGCCCTGGCCCACGCGCTTGGTCGTGAAGAACGGCTCGAAAATGCGCTGTCGTACCGCCTCTTCCATGCCAGGGCCGGTATCGGCGACCTCCAGGACAGCCTGGCTGTTTTCGATAGACCCACGCAGAGAGAGCGTGCCGCCGTCCGCCATCGCATCCACCGCGTTCTTGATCAGGTTGACCAACACTTCGCGAATCTCGGACGCCACCCCGAAGACCCACATCTGCGGCTGTAGGGAAGTGACGACTTCGATGCTGGCTCCCAGGCCCACTGCGCGGTTGTGCCAGGCCGGGCGGGTCAGCTCGATGGCGTCCCAGGCAGCTTCGGCCAGATCGAAGACCTCCCTGTTCGGCTCCATCTCCTTGCGCGCAAACTGCTGCATCCGCCGCACGATCTCCGCGCCCTGCGCGGCGGCGTTCATAATGGTGTACGCGTAGGCGTTGATGACATCGGGATCGCCTTCCGCCAGAGGGATCAGTTCGGCATAGCCCATCACCGATTGCAGCACATTGTTGACGTTGTGCGCCACGCCGCTTGCCAGTTCCCCGATGGCGCGCAGCTTCTCGGAGTGAAACAGCGCCTCCTGCGTCTGGCGCAGCTCCTCGAACAGCCGGACGTTATAGAGCGCGACAGCAGCCAACTGGACAAAGGGGAGCAGTTCGCCGACCTCCTGCTCGGTGATCGGCGCGTCGCGCAGCAGATTGTCCACGCTGACGATTCCCACGACCTCCTGCCCTACCCGCAGCGGCACGGCGGCGTGCGCGTGAACCCCATACATGGGATCGCCCGGTGTCACGGCGTGCTGGGCCGTATAGTCCGCGCTGAGCAGATAGTCCAGACGCCCCTCGAACAGGTCGGTCACGGAGGGATGGTCTTCTCGAACGAACTGGACATGGTGCGAAATGTCCTCCGGCTGTCCGTCGCGATCGGTTCCCCAGGCTCCACGCAGCGCCTTCGTCTCCCGGTCGTAGAGCAGCACGCCGCACCGGTCGAAGCCGCCGACTTCCATGATCGCATCGTAGACCATGCGCAGAATGTCGGTCAGCGCGGTGCTGGCAGGAATGGCAGCGGCGATCTGCATCAGCCGCCTCTGCCGCTCTACGGCGCGCTGCCGGGCCGCGATCTCCTGCTTCAGTGACTCATTGATGGCGCGCAGTTCGGCAGTGCGCGCCGCAACACGCCGCTCCAACTCCGCGTAGGCCCGCTGCAACTGGATCTCGGCTTCCCGGCGCTGCGTGATGTCCCTGGCGACAGCCTGTATCCCCGTCACCTCGCCCCTCTCGACGACAAGCTGGACATTCTGTCCCAGCCAGAGGAGGCTGCCGTCCTTTCGCACTGCCGGGTATTCGAAGTAGGTGTTCGGTATCTGTTCTTTAATCTGCCGGACATAGAGCTTCTTGGCTTCGCGGCGATAGTCGGGGTGGATGAGGTCGAGATAGAGGCGGCCCAGTATCTCCTCGGCGGAATAGCCCATCAGCCGTACCGCCGCCGGATTGAAGTAGGTGAAATGCCCCCCCTTGTCCGCCCGGTAGAGGATGTCGTTGGCGTGATCTACCAGATGCCGGTAGCGGCGCTCGCTCTCGCGCAGCGCCGCCTCAGCCTGATCGCGCTGGCATTCCGCCGCCTTCAATCGGGCGTTCTCCGCGCGGAGCCGCTCGAGTTCGTTCCTTAGAGCCGATTCCGATGGGTCTTGCATCGCTCTCCCTCAGCCAGACGGCCTCTCGGCGGTAGGCGGGAAAATCTGCCGGGCCATAACCCTTGCTCTCCGCTGCCGCATCCTCGCCACAGGCGGCCTCAAGAGCGCGTGGCGGCGGAGTGCTGCCTCCTACTTCGACGGCTGCCTTTGGATTCTCCTGCTTGCGCTTTCGTGCGGTGATTCTCGCGCTAAAGTGGGGCTTTGCCTTTGGGCAGCGCCGTCGCGACCACAAGGATTACGGCAACCACAAGCAGAATATGGATGAAGCTTCCGGCCAGATGGAACAGGAAGCCCAACAGCCAGAGAACGAATAGAATCATCACGAGTGTCCAGAGTGAAGAGGTCATGGTCTTTCTCCTGGCAACGCCTGGAACCGTTTTCCAGTCAGACGGTGACATTTTCCGAATCGTTCCGCCGCGCTTGCCTTCCAAAACACAGGAGTCCGAAGATGAAAACCATCGCGCATTTCCACGCTTTCGCGCCCCAGACGCCGGGCAGCCTGCCGGAAGGCTGGGAGACCTGGACGCCGCGTCCGGCGCTCGCGCCGCGCTTCTCCGTAGAGGCCGGAGCGGGCCGCGCGGGGCAGGGCGCGCTCTGCATCGCCTGCGGTTCGCCGGCGGCGTTCGGCGGCTGGAAACGGCGCGTGGAGGGCATCGTCGGCGGGCGCATCTACCGCTTCACCGCCTACTGCCGGGCGCGTCATGTCCCCTATGCGCGCCACAGCGTCGCCGCGCGATTGGACTGGTACGACGCCGGCGGCCAGAAGGCCCGCCCTTCGGACTACGTGCTGGATGTGGGCGAGGAAGGCGGCTGGACGAAGGTGGAGACGGTTGTGCCTGCTCCCGACACCGCGCAGAGCGTCGGCATCGAACTCTCGCTGCGCTGGGCGGCGGGCGGCACGGTCTATTGGGACGACATTACGCTGGCGGAGGAAGCCCAGGCCCGGCAGCGTCTCGTGCGCGCGGCCACGATCTATCACCGCCCACGCGAGACGAAGTCCGCCGCCGAGAGCGTGCAGGAGTTCTGCCGCCTTCTCGACTCCGACGCCCACAAGCCTGACATCGTCTGCCTGCCCGAAGGCATCACGATCATCGGAACGGGCAAGAGCTACGCCGAGGTCAGCGAACCGATCCCCGGCCCGACGACTCAGACGCTGGGCGCGCTGGCGAAAAAGCGGCGCTGCTATCTCGTGGCCGGGATCTTCGAGCGCGTGGACGACCTGATCTACAATACTGCCGTCCTCATCGGGCGCGAAGGCGAGGTCGCCGGAACCTATCGCAAGACGCATCTGCCGCGCGAAGAGTTCGAGGCGGGCATCACGCCGGGCGATAGCTACCCCGTCTTCCAGACCGATTTCGGCAAGATCGGGCTGATGATCTGCTGGGACGTGCAGTTCCCCGAACCGGCCCGCGCACTGGCCTTGCAGGGGGCGGAGATGATTCTGCTGCCCATCTGGGGCGGCAGCGAGACGCTGGCAATGGCACGGGCCATCGAAAACCATGTCTTCCTCGTCTCATCGAGCTACGACATGAAGACCTGCATTATTGATCCGACCGGGAAGATACTGGCGGAGGCCAATGCCGAGCATCCGTTTGCACTGGCCGAAATTGATCTCGACCGGCAGATCGTCCAGCCCTGGCTTGGCGACATGAGGACACGCACCTGGAAAGAGCGCCGTCCCGACATTCCGATGCCGGAAGCGGCCGCACGCTAAGGACACCTAACACAACCTCCCCCCGGCCCCCACCTTCGTAAGGAGGGGGAGAGCCGTTTTGCACTCTCTACCTTTGCGAAGGAGGCGAGGGCGCATTCGGAACTCCCTCCCCTAGCGAAGGGGAGGGCTGGGGTGGGGTTCTGTTGGCCGCGCTAAACATCAACACAAGGTGAGGACTGCCTGACATGGAACCGCGAAACCCGACCCCGCTCGACGACTTTCTCTTCGACCTGCGGGGCTATCTGCTGCTGGAAAACGCGCTGGAGCCGGAACTGCTGGCCGACCTGAACCGGGCGTTCGACGAGTTTCCGCCGCTCCAGCGCGGCGAGTGGTGGGGCAATGCGCAGCGCCGGGACTATACGGCGGATACCGGCTTCGAGCTGCACAACTGCGTGGAGGCCGGAGAACCGTTCGAGCGGCTCATAGATCACCCGAGCTGGATCAACTATGTGCGCCACTACTGCGGGGAGGAGCATTCCTACGTGGAGGGGCTGTTCATTGACGAGTGCATCGCCTCGAAACGCGGCCCCGGCGGACATCATCCTGTTCATTCCGGCGGATACCGGGGCGCGCTGCGCGGCGCGTTCCGCTATAAAGACGGCGTCTTTCGCTGCGGGCAGTGCAACATCCTGATCGCCCTGACGGACATCGGCCCCGGCGACGGCGCGACGATGGTGGTTCCCGGCAGCCACAAATCCAACTTCCCGCACCCGCTGGCAGGAGACTATGCGCGCGGCGACCGGATGGATACGCTGCCCGGAGCCATCGAGGTCTTTATGAAGGCGGGCGACGCGCTGCTGTTCGTGGACGGCCTGATGCACGGCGGCGGCAGCCGCACCAACCCGGAAGGAGAGCGGCGCATCGTCATCTATCGCTATGGGGTCAGTTGGGCGACGACTCGCTACGGCTACGTCTATTCGCAAGCCCTGCTGGATCGTCTGACGCCGGAGCGGCGCAAAATCCTTCAGCCTATCCCGCCGCACCTGCCGCCCACGACTACCTCCTCGTGAGGAGCCGGCCTGGTCGAAATCCATCGGGTTCCTGCAACGGTCGGTCTATCCGTGTCCCGCGTAGATGTCCATGATCTGACTGAGCAGGCGCAGGGCGTCCGCTCTGGGCCGCTGGAAGGAGTTGCGCCCAATGATGCTGCCGAATCCGCCGCCGACGTAGATCGCCTGGACATCCTGAAGCAGCGCCTCATCCGACTCCTGCGGCCCGCCGGAGAAGATGACGACTCGCCGTCCGTTGAACGCGCACTGGACGACGTGGCTGACCCGCTCCGCCAGCGTACTGACCGGGATGTGCCGCGCCTCGTAGACCTTGCGCGCCTCGTCCTGCTCGATGTGGGCCGTTGGCAGCTTGACCTTGATGAGATGCGCGCCCAACTGCGCGGCGATGTGGGCCGCATAACCGCAGACATCTATGGCCGTCTCGCCCTCTTTGCTCAGCCCCGAACCGCGCGGATACGACCAGACCACGACGACCAGCCCGTGCCGCTTCGCTTCCTCGGCAGCGGCCCGCAACTGCTCGTACATCTCAAAACGGTGTTCGGAGCCGGGGTAGATGGTGAAGCCGATCCCCACGCAGCCGAGCCGCAGCGCGGCCTCCACGCTGCCGGTGACAGCCTGCTTCGGATCGCGCTCGTTCATGGTGAGGTCGTGGTCGTTGGTCTTGAGGATGAGGGGAATGTCGCCTGCGAACTCGCGCGCTCCCGCTTCCAGAAAGCCCAACGGAGCGGCGTAGGCGTTGCAGCCTGCCTCGATCGCCAGTTGAAAATGATAGCGGGGGTCGTAGGCAGGCGGATTGGGCGCGAAGCTGCGCGCCGGGCCATGCTCGAAGCCCTGGTCTACCGGCAGAATGACGAGTTTGCCGGTTCCTCCCAGCCTGCCGTGATTGAGCAGACGAGCGAGGTTCGTCAGCGTCCCCGGATTGTCGCTGCCGTACCAACTGAGGATCTCCTGCACGCGGGGGGTCATAGGGCGACTCCTTTCGTATCGAAACTTTACCGGGTACAGAACGTACCCGTCTGTGGGGCGGCTGCGCCGCCAAGCGTCCTCACGGACGCGCCCGTTCAGAAAAGTCTTTCTCTCTGCATACAGTTAAGAGGGCTACGCAGGCAGAAGCGTTCAATATGTACCTCGTCCGGCAGGACGGTTGACCGCAGGCCACCCAGACGGGTACGTTCTGTACCCGGCAACTCTGAGACCGTAACAAATGGCTTGCCTGCGTAACATAGGTTACTACTTTATACGCCGCGCCCTCCGGCTATGCTCCACGCAAGGAGTCGTTTCCAAATTTCCCCTGCCGTCAGCTTTTCAGTGCGGAGCCGTCTCTATCCGCATCGAAAGGTCTATACGCGAATCTGGCCGTTACCGCGCACGATGGTCTTGTAGGTGGTCAGTTGTTGCAGACCGATGGGGCCGCGCGCGTGCAGCTTCTGCGTGCTGATGCCGATCTCCGCGCCCATGCCGAACTCATAGCCATCGTTGAAGCGCGTGGAGGCGTTGACGAAGACGCAGGCCGCGTCAATCTCGTGCGTGAAACGCTGGGCCGCCGCATAGTCGCGCGTGACGATGGCTTCAGAGTGACCGGAGCCGTAGCGGGCGATATGGTCGAGCGCCTCGTCCAGCGAGTCCACGACGCGCACCGCCAGAATGAGCGCCAGGTACTCGGTTTCCCAATCTTCCTCTGTCGCCGGGGTCGCCTGCGGAACGATCTGCCGTGTCCGCTCGCAGCCGCGTATCTCCACGCCCGCCTCCGCGAAGCGCGCACACAGCCCCGGCAGCAGTTCCTCCGCCACGTCTCGATGCACCAGCAGCGTCTCCATCGCGTTGCAGACCGAGGGGCGCGACACCTTTGCGTTGAACGCGATGTCCGCCGCCATCGCCAAGTCGGCGGTCGGGTCTACGTAGGTGTGACAGTTGCCGCCGAGCGCGGTCAGCACGGGAACGGTCGCGTTCTCCAGGATGAACTTTTTCAGCCCCTCGCCGCCGCGCGGGATGAGCAGGTCAACCAGTCCCTCGGCGCAGAGAAGAGAACGCATCGCCTCGCGGTCGGTCGTCTCGATCAGTTGGAGGCTGTCGGCAGGCAGCCCGGCCCGCTCGCCTGCCGCCGCCAGCAGCCGCGCGATAGCCGTGTTCGAGCGGATCGCTTCGGAGCCGCCGCGCAGAATGATGGCGTTGCCGGACTTGATGCACAGCCCTGCCGCGTCCGCCGTGACGTTGGGACGGCTCTCGTAGATGACCGCGACGACGCCGAGCGGCACGCGCACGCGCTGAAGTTCCAGGCCGTTCGGACGCCGACTGCCATCTATGACCTGCCCGATGGGGTCTTGCAGCGCCGCGATCTCGCGCAGGCCGTCCGCCATCGCCTGAATCCGCTTGTCGTTCAGCGTCAGCCGGTCTATGAGGGCGTCCGTCAGGCCGCGCTCCCGCCCTGCCGCGACATCCGCCGCGTTCGCGTCCTTTAGCGCAGGCGCTTGAGCCACCAGCGCGTCCGCCATCGCCAGCAGCGCCGCGTTCTTCACGTTCATTCCCACCGTCGCCAGTCTGCGCGCCGCCGCTTTCGCCTTCCGCGCCTGCTCCAACACGATCTCGCTCATCGTTGCCTTCCTCCCCAATGTCTGTACGTACCACGATTATATCACAGGAATCGACTCTAGGGTATCATAAGTATGTCTACGTTTTTTGGCCGGAGTGGAGAGGATGCCCGAAGCGCAGCCCACCCTACAACCGTTCGCCCTGACCGCCGCGCAACAGGAACGCCTGCTCGCCTGCCGCGCCGCCTGGGAGGAGGGCGAGGACGAAGAGCGCCTGGAACGCCTGCAGCAGCGGGAAGAGGACGCCGAGACTCTGCGCGCCTTCGCCGCACTGCTGGCCGACGCCGGCTTCGCGCAGGGCCGCGATCTCACCTATGCGCAGATGGCTCGCCTGCTGGCGCTGGCCCGCGCGCTGGCTCCGAACCCGAATCTGGACGCGCGCCTGCTCCGGCGTCCAGGCGAACCTGCTGCCCTCAACCACGACCTGCGCGATCTGCTCTTTGGGACAGGAACGCCTCCGCTAAGGTTGCGCAACTTTCTGTTGCGGCGGCACGCGGGCGGGCAGACGGCGCTGCAACTGCTCTGCGCGGCCTTCCCGACCGAATGGCCCCTGGTGACGCAGACAGGAAAGAATGCCCTGGAACTGACGGCGGCGCAGCAGGCGGCGGCTTTGCAGGCGGCGCGAGCGCGTTTCCACCTGCCGGAGGAGCCGGTGGAGGCGGCGGCAGGCGGCGTGCCGGAGAGCGATCCGGCGCTGCGCCTGCTGGCCGATGTCGTCCTCTATGAGGCCGTGCGAGAACTTCTGGAAGCGGCGGATTTCGTTGCAGTCCACCGTCTGCTGACGCAGGGGATGGCGGCGAAGCCGTTCCGCAGGCGGCGCGCGCTGGCCCCTCTGCTCTATGCGCCCCACCCGGCTGCCGTTCCGACCGAGTCCCACATTCGCGAGGAGAACCTACCGGCTTATGAACCCGGCGTTTCCTCATCGCCTGACGCCCAACACCTGACGCCCAACGCTCCCGACATCTCCGCCGCCTCCCAGGAGGAACTGCTGGCCTATCTGGAACGGTATGTCGCGGCGCAGGGCTTCACCTATCCGCCGCTCACCGTGCGCGACTACGCCATCAGCCTGCAAACCAGGCCGTTCGCGCTGCTGTCGGGCCTGTCGGGTACAGGCAAGTCCCGCCTGACCTCGCTCTTTGCCGAAGCCCTCACCGGTCATGCCGACGCGCAGTACCGCCTGCTGCCCGTCCGCCCCGACTGGGCCGACTCGACGCCGCTGCTCGGCTATGTCAACCTGCTGGCAGTGGGCGACAACGGGCGCGGGCGTTTTCACTCCACGCCCTTTCTCGATTTCCTGCTGCGCGCCGCCCGCCCGGAGAACGCCTATCGCGCCTTTTTCCTCTGCCTGGATGAGATGAATCTGGCCCGCGTGGAACACTACTTCGCCGAAATCCTCTCCGCGATGGAGACGCCGACCCGCGAACTGCTCCTGCCGGACGGACGCGCTGTGCGCCTGCCCGCCAACCTCTTTATCACCGGCACGCTCAACCTCGATGAGGCGACGCACTCCCTGTCACGGAAGGTGCTGGATCGGGCCAATACGATCTCGTTCCAGGAGGTCGCGCTGCGCGCCGACGCGCCGGAAGACCCCGCCGAGGTCTCGGAGCCGTTTGCGGCGGAGGTGCGGCAGGCGCTCTTTCTGCTGGCGCGGGTCACGACGGTCGGGGCGGCGTGCGCGAAGCTGCGGCAGATAGGCTCCGGCAAGGCCGATTTCGCGGCGCGCGTGGTCGAGACGCTGGCCGAGGCGAACGCGCTGCTGGAGCCGCACGGCCTCCACTTCGGCTATCGCATCCGCGATGAAGTCCTGCGCTATAGCGCCAACAGCTTCGACCAGGAGGGGCGCGGCCTGCTCGCGCCGGACAGCGCCGAAAGCAATCTCCGCACTGCGCTGGACTTGCAGCTACTCCAGAAGGCGCTCCCTCGCCTGACCGGAACGCAGGAGCAGATCGAGACGCCGGTGCGCGCCCTCCTGAGTTGGGCGGAAAAGGCCGGTTTCGACCGCACAGCGCGCCGACTCGCGCGGCTGCTGGCCCGGCTGCAGCGCGACGGCTTCGCCGGATTCGAGGAGTGAGGTCAGATCAGGGCTTTCGATAGAGGGAACGCGATCTAGAGACGAAGCGCGGTGGGCTAGCCAAACAAAACGATTCCCTCCCCTTACGAAGGGGAGGGCGAGGGAGGGATAATGCCTCCCTGCCTGTTTGCAGGGAGGCGCGTTTGAGCCTGGATCAGGTTTCCGAGCCGCCGCTTTCCGTCGCGGCTCTCTATCCCGACTGAGCCGCAAGGCGGACTGTCGCAAAGACAGCCCTATATTTTCTGGCGCGTCATCGCTTTGTAGACGGTATAGACCAGCCAGCAGAACAGGAAGATCATCCCTATGGTGATGGCAAGGCTAACCACTTTGAAAAGCAGGCCCATCACGATATTCCAGACGACCCACACCAGGAACAGGGCCAGGAGAAACAGAAATACGTTCTTCACGGCACAAACCCTCCTCGGTCTCAACCCTCATTCGGTTACGAACCGGGCGCAATCGGAAACAGCTCAGACAGTCACTTCTCCGCTTACACTCTCCATTACGAGCGCATTCGCGGTCGCGTTTCGCCTTTCCTACTGGATCGGGTGCGAATTTTTCCACAGCGGCCCTCTGCGAGAACCCGCTTCGCAGGCCGCGCTCTGCGCTTCCAATGGAAGCATTCGCGCCGCAAAAGCGCGCGGCGGTCAGGCTGGCAGGTCGAACTGCTGCCGGAGACGCTGCTGATAGCTGATGGGAAGCGCGTAGGTTTCGATCACGTCCTGTATCTGCTCAACCCAGTAATGCGCCCCGGACGGATCTCCCAGCGCCAGCGACATCTCCGCCCAGACATGAGCCTCGGTGATCCGATGATAGATGTTGGGCTGTTCGCCCGTATCCAGAAACGCACGCGCCTTCTCGATCTGCCCCACGCTCAAGAGAACGGCGGCGCTATCGTAGTGCGAATTCCGAATGACCGTCCCTCTCTCTGTCCGGTCTGCCGCCTCCCGCGCCTTCTCGACAAGCCGCAGCGCCTCCCGAACCTCGCCGATGCGGACATGATAGTGCGCGATATTATAGTACATCCAGGCTTCCACCTGGGGCCATCGGCTGGCAGGCTGCCAGTCCCGCAAGAATCGGATCCCCTGCGCTAACTTGGGCGCGGAGGCGCCGTTGACCAGGTAGCTCGAATAGGTGAGGACGGCGCGGAACCAGCTCGGATGGGGCTGCCTATCGCGTGGTATCATGCACAGCGCGCGTTGGGCCATCCGCCCCGCCTCGGTCACTCTATCGCGCCACTGGAGCCATTGGGCGTGCCAGATATAGGTCCTTGTCAGCAAATGCCAGGCCCATAGGTGCTGGCTGGAAAGCTTGCTTAGATGCGTTTCCAGCGTGAGGAACCGCAGATCCATCAGCCGGGATGCGCCCTGCACGACATCTATCCGCAACTGTTCGAGCTGCTGCTCCAGCGCACTCCGGGAAAAAGACGATGTCTCCGGTTCCTGGGGCAGTTGCAGGAAAACGCCTTTCAGGGCGGCGCGCTCCTCCGGTCCGGCGGCAAGGCAGGCGCAGTAGGCATCCAGATAGCGTTCCGGCAGCCGTGTCTTCGACGCTTCCCAGCGGCTCATCCTGCAGGGTTGTACGCGCAGCAGCGCGCTGGCCTGCTCCAAAGAGAGATTCTGCCGAAGGCGCAGGGAACGCAGCAGATCGCCCGAGGAGGGAAACCAGGCCCGTTCCGGCTCTCTATCGTCGGCAGGCAGATCGAGGCGCTCCTTCAACTGGGCGAGCGCGCGCGGGGCGTCAATGCGCGCATACGCCTCCAGACGCAGCGATTCCGAACAGTTCAGGACGTCCAGGACGGCGTTCAACTCCGGGATGCGCGGCTGCGCTTTCCCGGCCTCCCAGTTGCTGAGGGTACTCGGCGAGATATGCGCCGCCGCCGCCAGTCCGCGAAGAGACAGCTTCCGCGCCAGGCGCGCATCCCGCAGCAGCATCCCAACGGTCTTTTGCATGGTCTTCCGTTCCTGTCTGACCTCTTGAGAGATACTCCCTCCGCTTGCGCGCCTCTCACTTTCTGGGCAAAGAAGCGGAAAGCGTTCATCTTTTTTGCAAACCGACCTGGAAAGGCAACCCCTGTGTTAGACTTAACCAGAGGCAGGGAATCCTCCTCCCTATCCGAATCCATCGCGACCCAGTTCTATCCAACGGGTCTGCTCCCGTGACCGCACGGAATTTTATCCCGGTTGGGACGCCCGCACTTCCACGAAAAGGAGCGTTAGAAATGATCTGTCCTTCTCTGCCGACATCCTTTGCAAAGCAAAGGACAACGGCCCCGCGTCGCGGTTTTACGCTGATCGAACTGCTCGTCGTTATCGCCATCATAGCGATACTGGCGGCTATTCTCTTTCCTGTCTTCGCCCAGGCGCGCCATCAGGCGCGCAAGATCACCTGCGCCAGCAATCTGAAACAACTCAGTCTGGCGATCTTGATGTACTCCCAGGACTACGACGAGCGATTCCCGGTACATTGGGACAACTATCGTCGGCAGATATGGGGCGATGTGGATGTCGAAGTCGCCACCGCCATCTACCCCTACATCAAGCAGGGCATCACGACCAACAGCGCCGGGCTGAAGCTGGGAACCGGCATCTGGCTCTGCCCGGAAGACAACGTGGAGGGCGGGCCGCTGGGATACTGGCGGCAGTATCCCGGAGCCGAGCGACGCACGAGCTACTGGTACAATCTCTGGCTGAGCAACGCGCCGCAGGCGGCCATCAAGAAGGACATTACACGCTGCATCCTCATTCAGGATAGCTGGATAGACACCCATACGCATGAGGGAGACGTGCCGCGCGCCTGGAATGTCAGTTTCGCCGACGGACATACCAAATGGACGAACTACGGCCCGGAACCCTGGCTGTCCGATCTGCTGGAATACTCCGGCTACAACCCCAATAAGGGGGCCATCGCTACTCCCGACGAGATCATCTACGACGGGAACAACCTGTAAGCGCCTCTCGAAAATCCTTGCTCGGCGAGTGCATTCGTGGACTGTCTGAACTGTGATTGTCTGAACCGTGATTTATCGGATTATAGGATGGACTATGATTACGAGCCGTCTAATCATAGTCCATCCGTTAATCATTCTAATCACAGTTCAGACAATCACAGTTCAGACAATCTGCGACAGGGTTTTCCGGCATACGCTAAACAGAAAGAACAAGACACGTGAAAAAGGAACTGAGTCCCCGCATTTTTGTATCTGCCCTGCTGGTCGCTGTCGGGATACTGGCCTTGATCGCCTGGCGCGTGTTCAGTCCCGCACCGACCTCCACAGATATGGGCAAGGAGGTCAAGGCAGCGGTGGCGATGAAGCGCCAGATGCAACAGGCGGGTCAGGCTATGTCGCCTCCGGGAGCAAGCGGCCTTCCCACCGGTCTTCCCGGCAATCCGTCCGCGCCGCGCTGACACCGATCCACATTCAGAATCGCCGAATCACATTGGAATGTCCCACCCCACACCGATTACGGGTGGGATTGGTTCGTTAAGGAGACTTGTATGACCGCTCTATCCACCTCGAGCTTAGCCATAGACGGCGGCGCGAAAGTGCATGACACACCCTGGCCCCAATGGCCCGTCTGGGACGAAACCGAAGAAAAAGCCCTGCTCGATGTCCTGCGCAGCGGACAGTGGTGGTCGCACAACAGCAGCCGCGTCCCGGAGTTCGAGCAAGCCTTCGCCCGCTTCCAGGACGCGAACTACGGCATCTGTGTCACCAATGGAACCGCCGCGCTCGAAGTCGGACTGCGTGCGCTTAACATCGGCTGTGGAGACGAGGTCATTGTTCCCCCCTACACCTTTATCGCCACCGCCAG
>DASRGL010000081.1:0-5773 GCA_035651115.1 Chthonomonadaceae bacterium | reverse complement strand
CGCGCGGCGTTGAGAGCCGGGCCAGGCGCAGCGGCAGGCTGACGAACTGTGTCAGAACCGGAAGGGGGCAGCACTAAGTTTGACCTCCCGTGTGCGTTCTGTTAACCCGGCTCTGAGCGCCGCGCGAACTTCAGAAGGATGAAGGATGAGGGATGAAGGATGAATCAAGCCTAGTTCATCCTTCCGCCTTCATCCTTTTTGCTATGGCCTATATCGCCCTCTATCGCAAATATCGGTCGCAGAGTTTCGGAGAACTGATGGGGCAGGAGCATGTCACGCGCACCCTGCAAGGCGCCATCAAGACCGGACACATCGCGCACGCCTACCTGTTTCATGGCGCGCGAGGCTGCGGCAAAACCTCCACCGCCCGCCTGCTGGCCCGCGCCCTCAACTGCGTCGCGCAGGAAGGCCCGACCCCGGAGCCGTGCGGCGAATGCCGCCTCTGCGTCAGCATCCGCGATGGCGTCTGCATGGACGTTATCGAGATGGACGCGGCCTCCGAGACCAGCATTGACGATGTGCGTGAGAAGATCATCGAGAACGTCCAGTATGCGCCCGGCGAGGCGCGCTATAAGGTCTACATCATTGATGAGGTCCACGACCTGTCGGCCAAAGCCTTCGACGCGCTGCTGAAGACGCTGGAAGAGCCGCCGTCGCACGTCGTCTTTATCCTGGCGACGACCGAGCTGCATAAGGTTCCGATTACCATCAAATCGCGCTGCCAGCCTTTTCAGTTCAAGCGCGGCAGCCTGCAAGATTTGGCCGCCTCCGTGCAGAGGGTGGTCGAGGCGGAGGGCTACACTGCCGAGCAGGAAGCGGTCTTTGCGATAGCCCGCAGCGCGGAAGGCTCCTGGCGCGATGCGCTCTCGCTGCTGGAACAGGTTCTCGCCTACTCGGACGGGCATATCACCGCCGAGACGGTGCATCAGGCCATCGGCACGGTCGGCGCGGAGATGCTGGCGCGAGTGACGGAGACGCTGGCGCGCGGCTGCTGGGACGAGACGCTGGCGCTCGCCGCCGAACTCATCGAGAGCGGCAAGGACGTGCGCCAACTGCTGACCGCGCTCTCCGGCCATCTGCGCGACCTGATGCTGATCTCCGCCGGCGCGAAGCAGGCGGCGGCGCAGGAGTTGGGCGCGGAGCGGCTGGCGCTGCTCGCTCCGCAGGCCGCGCTTTTCGATCCGCCGACGCTGCTGGCGATGATGGGCGAACTGGCGAAGGCCGAGCGCGAAGTCCGCTTCACCAACCAGCACCGCTGGCTGCTGGAACGCACGCTGCTGAGCCTGCTGCCGGGAAATCAGGCCCCCCTCCCTGGCCCACTGCAAGAGCCATCTAATCCGACACGAGTCGGGATGGCCCTTGCGACCCCCAAGAACAGGGGGAGGGAACAGACCCCACCCCAACCCTCCCCTTCACAAGGGGAGGGCGTCCAGTCTGGCTCTCCCCCTCCTTACGAAGGAGGGGGAAGGGGGGAGGTTATCGGGGTGAGGGCCACACCTCCCCTTGCCGCCACGCCGACGGTCGTGCCGAGGCCGCCCGTGAACCCGTCGCAGCAGGCGCAGGAAGCGGCCTTGAGCGCGGAGGAAGAGGCCGAAGAGAGTGACCTGGCGGAAGAGGAGCCGATAGAGGAGACGATCCTGGCGCAGCCGCCGCAGGCCCGCAAGCCGGCCGAGAAGACTCCCGCTCCGGCAGCGCCCGCGCCCGCCCCGGCGACGGCCAGCCGCTTCGCCGATGCGGTCACGGTAGACGTGGTGCAGCGTGCCTGGCCGCGCATTCTGAAGCAGTTCAAACAGGTCAGTCCCTCGGGCATTCCGTTCCTTGAAAAAGCCGAAGTCGTCGGGCTGGAAGGCAATGTTGTGGTGCTGGCCTTTCAGGACTCATTCGCGCGGGATCGCATCCACAACAATGCGCGCGGGCGGGCAAAGGTCGAAGAGACGATCAACCAGGTCCTCAAGACGGAAGGCTACAAGATACGCTGCGAACTGGGCAGAGGCGGAGATTCGGACGGCGGGGCCGGACGCGCCGCGCCGGTCGGCCCTTCCACGCCGCCTGCCGCGCCGGAGATGGCTCTGCTGGATGCGCCGCTGCCCACCTCCTCGACGCCTGCGCGGATCATGGATATTGATCTGCCCGCCGAACCGCCGCCGACACGCCAAACGAACGGAACGACCGCCTCTGCGCCACCTCCTTCGCCTGCCGTGCCTCCCGCCGAGCCGGAGCCGCCGGGCCGGAGCCTGCTGACCGAGGCGCTGGAACTCTTCGGGGGCGAAGTCGTCAGCACGGAAAGGATACGCAAAGATGCCTAAGACGATACTGGCCGTAGACGACGACCCGCACATCGCGCGCATCGTGCGGGCGGCATTGGAACGGCTCGGCTATACGGTCGAGACGGCCTCGAACGGCATCGAGGCGCTGGAGCGTGTCGCTTCTCAGCCCGACCTGATCCTCCTCGACGTGCAGATGCCCTATATGGACGGCTTCGAGACGCTCAAGCGCCTGAAAGCGCAGCCGGAAACCGCCGATATTCCGGTCATCATGCTCACAGCGAAGGCGGGCGACGAGGACGTGCTGCGCGGTTGGGAAGGCGGCGCGGACAGCTACCTGACCAAGCCCTTCTATGAGGCAGAACTCGTTCAGTTCGTGCGGCGCATCCTCGGCCCGGAAACAGATTAGCCGTCGCTCCCGATGAGAGCATGGGATTTTATCTGAGCGCGAAAAGCGTATCTTAACGGAGAAAACGGAGGAGACATCCGATATGGCACGATTTGGCGGAATGCCCGGCGGCTTCGGCGGGCTGGGGGATATGCAGAAACTGATGAAGCAGGCGCAGAAGATGCAGGAAGATGCGGCCAAGCTTCAGGACGAACTCGCCGCAGCACGCATTCAAGCCAATGCGGGCGGGGGCATGGTCACGGCGACCGTGAACGGACACGGCCATCTGGTCGAGATCAAGATCAATCCGGTGGTCGTGGACGCCGACGACGTGGAGATGCTGGAAGACCTGATCATCACGGCGGTCAAAGAGGCCACCGAAAAGGCCCAGGCCGAACAGCAGGCCCGGATGGAATCCATCACGGGGACGCTGGAAGGTCTGAACCTGCCGCCCGGTCTGCTCGGCTAGAACGCGCCTGGAACACCCCACCCCGGCCCTCACCCCCAACCCCTCTCCCACGCTGTGGGAGAGGGGAGCAGCAAATACTCCCCTCCTTACGAAGGAGGGGGCAGGGGGAGGTTTCTCGCAGGCTAAGGATCGAGAATATCTGACGATGTTACACTATGCGAAGCCGCTCGCCCGGCTGGTGGCCGAACTGGAGCGTCTGCCCGGTATCGGCCCCAAGTCGGCGCAGCGCATGGCGTTCTATATCCTGCGCCAGCCGCAGGAAGAGGCGCAGCAGTTGGCGGACGCGATCCTGTCGGTCAAGCAGTCCATCCGCCTCTGCAAAGAGTGCGCCAACTTTACCGATCAGGAACTCTGCGAAGTCTGCCGCGACCCCAGGCGCGACCGCACGCTGATGTGCGTCGTGGCGGAGACGCGCGACCTGATCGCGATGGAAAAGACCAACGAGTACAGGGGACTCTACCACGTCCTTCAGGGGCTTCTCTCCCCGATGGAGGGCATCACGCCGGAACTGCTCAAGATTCGCGAACTGTTCCCGCGCGTCGCCAACGGCGTCCAGGAGGTCATCCTGGCGCTGAACCCGACGACCGAGGGACAGACGACGACTCACTACCTGGCCCAGAAGCTGAAACCCCTGGACGTGAAGGTGACGCAAATCGCGCACGGCCTTCCGGCAGGCGGCGAACTGGACTACGCCGACCAGGCGACCCTGATCTCCGCCCTGCAATGGCGGCGGGAGATTTGACCCACCTCTATGCAGACACCCGCGATAGTCTATGAGGACATAGGGCAGGTCTCCTTTCGGGAGATAGAGATGCCGCCTCCCGCCGCCGGGCAGGCGCAGTTGCGCACCGAGGTCTCGGTCGTCAGCGCGGGAACGGAGGGCTGGGCGCTGCGACAGCAGTTCACCTGGGCGCGCACGCCGTTTCCCTGCGTTCCGGGCTATCAGCGCGTCGGCGTCGTCACGGCGGTCGGGCCGGGCGTCGAGAACATGCAGGTCGGGGAGCGGGTGATGGCGACGACAGGCGTCTGGGATGGCCCCGTCAAGCCGTTCTGGGGATCGCATCTGGCCGTCGGGAACACCGCCGCCGATCAGTTGTTCGCGATTCCGGCGGGCGTGCAGGCAGTGGATGCGGCAGGCGCGGTCGTCGCGCAGGTCGGCTACAATGCGGCCTCCCGCCTGACGCTGGAAGTGGGAGACTGGGTTCTGGTCTATGGGGACGGCCTGATCGGGCAGTGCGCCTCGCAGGCGGCGCGGGCGCGCGGAGCCAGGACGATCCTGGTCGGGCATCGCGCGGAGCGGCTGGAAAGGGCGGCGCGGCACAGCGCGGACATCGTCATAGACAGTCATCGGGAGGATGTCGCCGCCAGCGTGCGCGCCGCGACCGGCGGCGCGGAGATCGCCGCCGTCCTCGATTCGGTGCAGAGCGAGGCGACGCAGCGCGAGTATGTGCCGCTGCTGCGCCGCTTACCCGCAGGCCAGATCGTCTACTGCGGCTTCACGCCGGGAACGGTCTGGGCCGATATGGGCCTGCTGCAACAGCGGGAACTGACCGCCTATTTCGTCGCCGGATGGACGCGCCCGCGCATGGAGGCGACTCTGGCACTGATGGCGGAGGGCAAGATGGCGCTTGCCCCGCTGATCACGCACCACATTCCCGCCGAACGGGGGCCGGCGCTCTACCAGAATATGCTGACCAAAGCCGAGCCGTTTCTCGGCATCGCGCTGGACTGGAGCCATCTGTAAGGGCAGCCAGAGTGAACGCCATATCGGGTATACTATGGCGAAAATGAGCGAAAGTCCGCGCAAGGAGAAGGGAAGATGAGTGATTACGAAGCGCAGAAGTCCACCTGGCGCACCAAAGTCGGCCTGGCCGAGATGCTCAAGGGCGGCGTCATCATGGACGTAGTGAACCCGGAGCAGGCGCTGATCGCGGCGGAAGCGGGCGCGGTGGCGGTCATGGCGCTGGAGCGCGTGCCGTCCGATATTCGCAAGCAGGGCGGGGTTTCGCGGATGTCCGACCCGAAGATGATCAAAGAGATCATGGACGCGCTGGCCCCCGAATACGATATTCCGGTCATGGCAAAGTGCCGCATCGGGCATTTCGTCGAGGCGCAGATACTCGAAGCGATCGGCGTGGACTTTGTGGACGAGAGCGAAGTCCTGACGCCCGCCGACGAAGAGAACCATGTCAACAAGCACGCCTTCAAAGTGCCGTTCGTCTGCGGCTGCCGCGATCTGGGCGAGGCGCTGCGGCGCATCGGCGAGGGCGCAGCCATGATCCGCACCAAAGGCGAGGCGGGAACCGGCAACGTCGTCGAGGCCGTGCGGCACATGCGGACGGTGATGCGCGACATTCGCCGCATCCAGAACATGCGGGAAGACGAACTGATGGTCGCCGCGAAGGAACTGCGCGCTCCGTATGATCTGGTGGTCGAGGTGCATAAGACGGGCAAGCTGCCGGTCCCGAACTTCTCGGCGGGCGGCATCGCGACGCCTGCGGACGCGGCCCTGATGATGCAGTTGGGCGCGGAAGCCATCTTCGTTGGCTCCGGCATCTTCAAGTCGTCCAATCCGAAAGCGTTCGCGCGGGCCATCGTGGACGCGGCCACACACTATACCGATCCCGAATGCCTGGCCGAATACTCGATGGG
>DASRGL010000080.1:0-7988 GCA_035651115.1 Chthonomonadaceae bacterium | reverse complement strand
CGCGTATTCAGGCCGGTTTCGGTGTCGAGGCGACCGTAGAGTTCTACGCCGAAGTGTGTGTCGGCAAAATGCATTACACGCGCGGAGCGGGCCATTTTGTCCCTTTCACATCTACGGAATTCTACTGCTATTATAGCAGCTTGACCGGCGGAAAGCAAGCAACCGTTGGACGGGAAAGCGCGCCTTGACCCGGACGCCTGGGCTTGCTATAATGACAGTGTTCCCTCCGCCGCCAGAATTCGCTACGCTGTGAAAGGAAAGCCCGCCGTGCCGCCAACACCGTTTTGTCTCCTGCTTCGACGGCGCTGCTATGCGCCGCTCCTTGCGCTTACTCTGTCTCTTGCGCCACTGGGATGCGTCGCCCTGCCCAACACCGAGACGACCACACGAATGGTCGCGCCGGGTATCGTCTATACGCAGGAGATCACGACCGGAGACGCGCCGCAGGTTCTCCATATTCTGCGCGTGGACCTGCGCGCGCCCGGCGTCAAGGTGCGCTGCGGGCAGGCGCAGGACGCGGTGACGCTGAACGGCGCGACGAAAGGGCGCGAGCGGATACACAGCCTGGCGGCGCGCAACCAGGCGCTCGCTGCCGTCAACGCCGACTTCTTCCCGTTCACCGGCGATCCGCTCGGCCTGGCGATCCGCGATGGCGAACTCGTCAGCGAGCCGCTGGGCTATCGCGCCTGTCTCGGCCTCGGCCCAAAGGGAGTGGTGATGGACGTTCTGGCTCCCGTCGGCACGCTCACGCTGGCGAACGGCGATCCCATCCCGCTCGACGGTATCAATCGCTTTCCGAACGAGGGCGAGATCGTCGCGCTCACGCCGACCTACGCCGCCGCGCCGCGCCTGGATAGGCCCGCGACGGTCGTGACGCTACGCGCGGACAACCTGCCCGTCCGTGTCTCGCAGGAGGTACGGGGAACGGTCGAATCCGTCGTCAGCGTTCCCGCCAGGGAGCCTCTGCCCGTCTGTCCTTCCGGCGCGGCGCTTCTGGCTGCTTCGGGCAGCGCCGCCGGAAGCCTTGCCGCGCGCTGCAAAGAGGGCGACGCGCTGGCGTTCCGCTTCGACCTCGTTCCCAGCGTGCCGCAGCCGCCCGCGCGCGGGCAACTTGCCTCGCGCGCCGGCTTCGTGCGGAGACGCGCCTTGACGCCTTCGTGGACAGACATCGAGCAGGCGGTCGGAGGCGGCCCCTGGCTGGTGCGGGACGGTCAGATCGTCGTGGATGGCGAGGCGGAAGGCTTTCAGAAAGCGGAGTTCATAGAGAAGCGGCATCCGCGCACCGCCGCCGGGGTCGCTGCCGACGGCACGCTGCTGCTCGTGGCGGCGGATGGCCGGGCCGCATGGAGCCGGGGTGTCTCGCTCGGCGAGTTGGCCGGGATCATGAAGCGGCTCGGCGCGGTCAACGCGATCAATCTGGACGGCGGTGGCTCGACGACGATGGTGGTAGGCGGTGGCGTGGTCAATGCGCCCTCCGATGGCCGGGAGCGGCCTGTCGCCAACGGCCTGCTTGTCTATGGCAGAGTCCCGGATACGCCCGTCGTCAGTGGCCTGCAGATACGCCCTAACGCGCCCGACGGCGTGGCGCTGCAAGTCGGGGAGAGCGTCACGTTCACCGTCACGGATGCGGACGGCAAGCCGCTCGATCCCGCGAGACAGCCGCTCTGGGGAACCGGAGACGGCCTCGGCTTCATCACGCAGCGCGGGGTCTTTACCTCACGGCACGCAGGCAGCGGGACGGTCACGGCGCGCGTCGGGACGCAGCAGCTTGCCGTTCCTGTCCGCATCGTCAGCGGCCCACCGGCCCTGCTCAAGCCGACGCTCGGCAGCGTCCCCAACAACCCGCCGGATCGCAATCTGCTCACGGTCACGGCGCGGGATCGCTTCGGCAATCCATCGGCGGGCCAGAAGATCACCGTGCAGATTCGCGGTGGGGAACTCCTCTCGCCGCTTATCACGGATGCGAACGGGCAGGCGAGCGCCGAAATCGTCTGGGATGCCGCGCCGGGTCAGCGCATTCTGACCGTCTCTGCCGGAAACGCGCCGCCAGTCACGCTGCGCCGTTAGCGGACGCTCTCCGATTTCGGGAACCACCGCCCGCCTTCGCGCATTCCGTTGACGAGAGGGGTTTCCGGGGCGTATACTATGGGTAAGCACGGCGCAGTCCGGGTACTAAAAGTACCCGTCTGGAGGGCCTACGGCCAACCGTCCTCGCGGACGGGGTGCGTACTGAACGCTTCTCCCTGTGTAGCGTACTCGCCTGCATACGAAGGGACAGGCTTTCAAAGCAGATGCGTCCGCTAGGACGCTTGGCGCGTAGCGCCTCCCAGACGGGTATTTCAATGCCCGGCAGATACGGATGTACAAATGCTCATCGACTCATACAAGCGAACGATTGACTATCTGCGCGTCAGCGTGACGGATCGCTGCAACTTCCGCTGCGTCTACTGTATGCCGGAAGAGGGCGCGCCCGTCTCGCCGAAAGAGGAGATACTGACCTATGAGGAGATGGAACGCCTCGTCCGTATCGCCGTGTCGCTGGGCATGACCAAAATCCGGCTCACCGGCGGCGAGCCGCTCGTGCGCAAGGACATCGCCACGCTGGTCGAGCGGATCGGGGCGATCCCCGGCCTGCGCGATCTCTCCATGACGACCAACGGCTTCCTGCTGGAACGCTACGCCGCCGACTTCGCCCGGCACGGCCTCAACCGCATCAATATCAGCCTGGACACGCTGCGCCCGGAGCGTTTCGTCCGCATCGCCCGGCGCGGCAACCTCGACGACGTGCTGGCGGGAATCGAGGCCGCGCAGGAGGCGGGCCTGTCGCCCATCAAGCTGAACTGCGTGGTCATGCGCGGCTGGAACGAGGACGAGGTCGTGGACTTCGCGCGCCTGACCCTGGAACAGCCGTTCAATGTGCGGTTTATCGAACTGATGCCCATCAACTGGTCGAAGGGCGACGACAGCGGTTCCGGCAGCCTGAGCGACTTTTTTGCGCTGGCTGCCGCGCCGGGCTATCGGCCCGACTCCAACATCCGGCTCTATGCCAGAGAAGAACTGAGATCGTTCCGCGAGACGTTCCGCGTCAAGGACACCAACTTGCAGCGCGGACAACTGGACGCGGCGCAGATGCGGCAGGCGTTCGTCTCCACCGCCGAGATGCGCGCCCGCATCGAAGCCGCGCTCGGCCCGATGGAACCTGCCGAAGTCGTCACGAACGGCCCCGCGCGTTCGTTTCGATTAAGTAGGGCGCGCGGAACCATCGGCTTCATCAGCCAGATCACCAACGATGTGTGCGTGAACTGCAACCGCCTGCGCCTGACGGCGGACGGCCAGCTTCGCCCCTGCCTGATGGCCGACGGCGAGGTAGACCTGCGCTCGCTGCTGCGCTCCGGCGCGAGCGATGACGAGATCGCGGAACGGTTCCGCCTGACCGTGCGGCACAAGCCGAAGGAGCATCGCCTGGAAGACGGCGTGGCTCCGGTCGGGCGCAATATGAGCCAGTTGGGCGGCTGAAGGCCATGCGCAAAGTCCGTTACGCCGTCGCCAGAGTGGGAGACCTGCTCCCCGATACCGGCAAGATCGTTCCGCTGGGAGACAGCGGCGGCGAGTGCGCGCTGTTCTTCCATGACGGACGCTACCATGCGGTCGGCAGCCTGTGTCCCCATCAGAATGCGCCCCTGGAAGGCGCGCAGGCGCAGCGCGGTCAGGTCGTCTGTCGGCGGCACGGCTACCGCTTCGACCTGAAAAGCGGCGACTGCCTGACCCTCGGCGGCTACGGCCTGCCCGTCTACGAGGTCAGCATCGAGGGCGATACGCTCTTTGTCAGTATGTGGGAGTTCGAGTGACCCACCCCCATCCCCCTCCCCGGTCGCTCGGACGATAAAGCGTGTCCTTGCTGGGGAGGGGAGCAAAACATCCACGTGTGCGCTCTCTACCGGCTTGAATAGAACGGAAAGGCGGGCGCTCTAGCCTCCCCTCTCCCTTACAGGGAGAGGGGCCGGGGGTGAGGGTAGAAGCTGCCGCTCTTGCTCCCCTCTCCCTGTGGGGGAGGGGTCGGGGGAGGGGTAAAATGCTGAAGTATAGCGACAACACGCGCAGCCGCATCCACGACGGCCTCAAGAAGTACAGCCGCATCGTCGCGCAGGCCCGGCAGCGCGGCATGAACGAGCGCGACACCGGCGACATCGTGCGCGCCATCCTCGGCGACATGCTCGGCTACGATCCCTTCTTTGACGTGACCGCCGAGGTCAGTCTGCGCGGCGGGCAGGCCGATTACGCTGTCCTGACCGACGAGCGCCTCCGCTTCCTGGTCGCCATCAAATCCATCAACGTCGTTCCCAACGCCGCGCATCTGCTGGGCCTGAGCGGAACCGCTGCGCCCGCCTATGCCGACTGGATCGTGCTAACCAATGCCGACGTCTGGGCCTGCTATCGCCTGGGGGTCGGCGCAGACCGCCACGCCGCGCCGGTCTTCCGCACCTCGCTGCTCGACACTGCGCCCCTCGACGAGAAGACAACGCTCTTTTTCCTGCTGAGCAAGGAGGGCGCGCAACAGGAAGCCCTATCCCAGTACTGGGAGCAGACCCAGGTGCTGCATCCGAGCCGCCTCGCCTCGCTGCTGCTCTCCGAGGAGGTGCTGACCCTGCTCCGGCGCGAGATACAGCGCACCGCCAGCTATCGCGTAGACCGCCAGGTTCTCTACGATTTGCTGACCCGCGAAGTCCTGCGCCCGGATGCGCTCGTGCCGCATGGGCAGGGCGGGGAACCGGCGGCCCCGCGCCTGCCGCAGTGCTACGCCTACGTCCGTGACCCGAACGCCCCCGCCACCTGGAAACTCGGCTACCGCAACCCGGACGGCACGCCGAACGCCGAGATGCTGTCGCTGGCGGTGGCCGACCTGCGCAACGGCGCGCAGACGCTCGGCATTCCCGCCGACGACCTGCCGCTGGTCAAGGAGCGGCTGCGGCAAGCCTTCCTCGAACTTCCGATTCCCTATGATGACCTGCCGGACATTCTGAAGCTGTGACCGCCGGAGTCGCGCGCGAAGCGGTCATTTTTTCAGCCGGGAAGCGGCCAGGAGTTCCGCCACCGGCTGCTCCAGCCTCTCGATGCGGGCCTGCTGCTGCTCGCGCGTCTGCAATTCCGCCTTCAGCGCCTCGATCTGCTTCTGCTGCGCCTCCACTGTACTATTCAGCGCCTTGATCGCCTCCACCAGCACTGGAGCCATATTGGCATAGGCGACGGATTTGTAGCCTTCTCTATCTGTGCAGACCAGTGCCGGCAGCACCTGCTCCGCCTCCTGCGCCAGAAAGCCGATCTGACGGCCTGTGGGGAAGTTGCTGGCCTGGAACTCGTCGCGCCGCCAGTCGAAGGTGACGCCCCGCAGCCGCAGGACAGCGTCGAGGGCGGTGTCGAAGGTATGGATGTGTGTCTTGAACCAGGCGTCCGAGGAGGAGTAGCCGTTGAGGGCATAGATGCTGCCGTTGACGGCGAAGGTATACGGAGAGGGGTCGGGATAGCCGACACCCAGCGTTCCCTTGACGACCATACAGTTCTTGCCGGGGTTGGCATAGGCGAAGGAGTCGGCGCAGAGGATGCCGCCCGAAGCAATGTTCAGGTTACCACTTCCAGTGGTGGCATAGGGGGAGTCCACAACGTTTCCCCGTCCCCCGGCGACCGTTGCAGAGCTATCTCCAGCATAGTGATTCTTTAAGACCGATTGCGAAATAAGGTAATCTGAGAAGTATGATCACCTTAACCAAGTTACGGCGCAAGCCGCGCCACATCCAGAAGTTCACCGGTTTTGGCAAAGCGTACAATCACCTCCTCGCGGTGTTGCGGATGCCGGTGGAACATCACTTTGCTCGCTTGCAAAAGTTCGGTTGTATGGCTGGTCTGTGGCGTGGGCCACACCAGGCGCACGAGGACTTCTTCTGTATCGTGAGCGGCCTGCTCAACTTTCGCGCCACCGGTCGGTTTGAATTGGCGTAAAGGAAAGACCGATGAGATTTATCGTCCTTCAAGAAACGAGAGCGTTCTCTTGAGGCGAGGGCAGACCCTTATTTCGCAACTGGTCTTTACTGACAGGGTTGGAAGTAAATCACAGTAGGTTCTAAAAAGCAACAAGCCCTCTCTCCCAACAACAGGGAGAGGGGGTTGGGGAGATCGTTCCCCTCCCCCTGTGCTTGGGGAGAGGGACAGGGAGCAGGCTTTAGTACATCCCGCCCATGCCTCCGCCCGGCCCGCCCGCCGGAGCCGCTGGCTTCTCTTCCTTCTTCTCGCTGACCAGGCACTCTGTCGTCAGGATCAGTCCCGCAATCGAAGCCGCGTTCTGCAACGCGGTTCGCACCACCTTGGCCGGGTTTACCACGCCTGCCTGCACCAGGTCGGCGCGGAGAACGAACTGCGCGTCGGCGTGGACTATGCCCTGACGCAGGCGCTCCAGTTCTCTCTGGGCTGGCAGCGCCTCCGCCGCAGGAACAAAGACGCGCAGAACGCCCTCTACGACTACAGCGCCAATTCCCTGCTCGCCGAGTTCGGCCTGCGGTTCTAGCCTGGCTCCTCTCTTCGACCATCCCCATAGCCCAAGCTCTCCGATGTTGTACGTATACTCACTGTTCTCCCGAATTCTACAATATATTCTTGCGATACTGTTCTGAAAGGACGTGGATTGCCTCCTCAATACGCTGACGTGCTTGTTCACGTGCCCCTGCGGGGCATAAACGTAACGCCCCGTGGGTTGTATCAATCAATAGCATCGGACGTGTACCTATCTCTATGATCTCCCATGCATTGACTTGCCACCAATTAGCTATAAGGTGCCTACTTTTTCTGCCCAACAATATCCAATGGCCTATCTCCGAATATATCCCATCGCATGTGAAAATAACTTGTGTTTTAAAGCTGAAAGAGAGATAGGCGAGAAAACCCCACAGTGTCAAAATTGACGGCCAGTCCAGGCGGATGAACCATGATAGAATTACTACTAAAAGCACTTTCCAAATGCCTCGTCTTAATTCATCGAAAGCATCTGCTATCTTCAAGTAAAACGATTGTTCAATAGTAAATAGTGCAGTATTTCCCATCTTCTAATGCTCCTGAAACAAAGTATCCATCCGCACCAACGTACCAGATGCGGATGGCTGCGAAGGTGTCAACTGTCTGTTGCCTGGTTAAGGCCGTCTATAACTTTCGGATTGTGCCATTGATACCTCCAAGCAAGACCATCCTTGCAAAATACGTATCCATCCAGGGCATATAGGCGAATATGCGTCTACCGAAGAGTATAAAACCAATCCGGCCACCTAATCCACTTCCAATCGGTCCTCCTATGGCACCTATCAGGCCATTTCCAATTGAGGACGGCCAGTCTTTATGGTCTCCCCAGTGAGCACCAACTAATCCTCCAACAAAGCCACCAAGCCGTGCTCCCCACACCGCGCCTGGCGCACCTCCGATCATGCCGCCGATAATCCCGCCAACAACGCTACCAATGAAACCACCGATGACAGCCCCGGTTATGCGCCAATGTCCATCGGGATCCACGAAATTGATTGGATCGTGGTTACAGTACAGATACGGATGCTGGTCCAGGTAGGTGTCGCGAGTAAGGAACCTTCCCACCTGAGCATCATAGTACCTGGCCCCTACTTTCATCAACCCCGCATCTCCCTCCGTCCGGTAACCGCTCGTCGCCCCGAACATGTAGGGATTGGCGCTGCTGCCGGTACTCGTCACGGTCTGACCGAACCCATCGAGCGTCAGCGTTCCTGTCACCGTCTGGCTGCTGTTGGTCACCGTCCGCTCGCTGCCCAACCCATCGAACAGCGGATACTCGCCGTCTTTCCTCAAGAGCGCGTTGCCATAGGTGTAGGTCGCCGTCGTCGTGGCTCCCTGCTTCTCCAACAGCACGCCCCCGCCGCCGTACTGGAACGTCGTTGTCGTTCCTCCTGCCGTTCGGCTGACCCTGCGACCTATGGCGTCGT
>DASRGL010000079.1:0-5114 GCA_035651115.1 Chthonomonadaceae bacterium | reverse complement strand
CCAGGCTCAGATTCCGAGAGACGAAGCGTGCGCGGGACATGGCGGCTCTAGCGGCCCTTTCCCAGCCCGGCCACACGATCTGCCGGACTGATGATCTCGGTGATGCGAATTCCGAAATTGTCCTCGATGACGACGACCTCCCCTTTGGCGACCAGCCGCCCGTTGACCAGCAGATCCACCGGTTCGCCCGCCACGCGGTCAAGTTCGACGATGGAGCCGGAGGCCAGTTCCAGCACGTCCTTGATCAGCATCCGTACCCGCCCCAGTTCGACCGTGACATCGAGCGGGATGTCGAGGATGAGTTCCAGGCCGCGCGGCAGGTTCTCCTGCCCGCCTGCCGGGAACGGCGCAAAGGGGCTTCCAACGGCCCCCGGAGCCGCGCCTGTCTTGAAACCTCCGCTGCCCCTCCTGTCCGGCTCGGCAGGCGCGTGGCTCGACTCCTCCGCGCTCCCCAGGCTGCCAAGCATCGCAGCAAGGTCCTCTTCACCGATGATGTTGTCGGCGGCGGAAGTCTCCGCTGCTGACAACTCGCTTTCGTCAGCCTCCGTTTCCGGGCTGGCGACGAGCGCCTGCGCAAATTCCGGCGCAAACAAGAACGTCAGTTCCGCATCCAACAGGTCGGGGATCGTGACCTTCAGCGCCGCCTGAATCGCATGGCCTTCCAGCGCGAAGGCGGGCGGCAGAGACAGCGGCCCGGAGGTGGTGGTGCAGGATTCCAGGTCTATCGTGTCCCCGGAGAGATTGGTCAGGGCCGTCGCGAAGCCGCGCGCAAAGCCGCTCATCGCCGCCGCCAGCTTCTCCATGTGGTCGTCCAGCAGGCTCGGCGGTGGATCGGTTCCCTCGTTGCCCTCGATCAGGTCGGCAAAGAGGCGGCCCGTGTCCATCGCAAATGTGACGACGCTCTCTGTCGTACTCGGCTGGCTCAGGCTGAAGGTCGTCTGCACGACCTCCGTCGAGGCGGTCAGCAGTTCCTCGATAGGCACGGTCGTGATCACGGGCGAGTCGAGCAGCGCTTCCCGATTGATCTGCTCGGCAAGGGCCAGCGCGAGATTGGGACTCAGGCTGGTCAGCAGGTCGCCGAGCGCGGCGATCTCTGTAGGCGACAGGTCTGGCATGAACGAACCTCCGAAGATGGCGGGAAACCCGGTTCCGGGCGTGGGTCAGCGCGCGGCGGCGCGCTGCCGCTTGGAAACGGGAAAGTCAGCAGGCTCGGCATCGGGGCTGATGCGATTGATATGCACCGCCAGCTTCTTGCCGCGAATGCCGGGCTTGCCGCGAAACTTGACATTGTTGCCGACGAGTATCTCGACCTCTTCGTGCTGCGCGCGATCCAGCGTCAGCACGTCGCCGACCTTAAGAGCCAACAGGTCGGCGACCGAGATCTGCGCGCTGCCCAGCCGCACCGCGCAGGTGACATGCGTCTTCTCCAGGCGCTTGGCAAGCACCGCCGCATACTTGCCCGTGTTTTTCTTGACGCTGCTGGCGAACCATCGCTGCGCGCTCAGCTTGGAGGTGATGGGCTTGAGAAGCAGGTAGGGAACACAGATACTCATCGCGCCGCGTAGCTCGCCGACTTTGATCTCGAACAGGATGGAGACGACGACATCGTTGGGCGGAACGATCTGGACGAACTGGCTCTGCGTCTCCATGATCTCGCGCTTGGGCGTGAACTGCGCGATGCCTTCCCAGGCGGTGTGAAACTCCTTGAGGGCGCGGTTGACGATGCTTTCGGTCAGCGCCTTCTCGATGTCGGTGAGGATGCTGGAGTTCTTGACCATGCTGCCTGGCCCGCCGAGCAGGCGGTCTATCATGGAGAGAATGACGTTGAACTCCATCTCCAGAATGGCCTGACCGGAGAGCGGGGCCATGCTGAAGACGTTGATGATGCTGCTGGTGAGCGAGCGCATGTACTCGTCGTAGGGTATCTGCTCGACGGAGACGAGGTCTACATGCACGGGAACGCGCAGATAGGCCGAGAGGGAAGAGGCGTAGAGCCGCGCGAAGGTCTCGTGCAGCATCTGCAGCGTGCGCAACTGGTCTTTGGCGAACTTGTCCGGGCGGCGGAAGTCGTAGACCTCGTAGGCGACGGGCATCTTGTTGTCGCGCTTGGGGCCTGCGGCGAAGCCGAAGTCGCCGCCGAAGCCGCCTTTGGCCGGCAGCGTTGTGGCGGCAGGCGCGGCAGCCGGGGCGTCGCCGCCATCGGTCAGCGAGGCCAGCAGCGCCTCGATCTCAGCCTGGGAAAGGATCTCAGCCAAAGCAGTTCCTCATCCTTGTGGAGCGGTACGGGCAGGGTAGCGCCGGTGAAGGAGACGTGCCGGAGACGAACGCAGACGCACGAAGCCGCCGGAAAACGCGATCTACGCGCGCTTAAATGGAATGATTCACGCACCTTCCCCCCGTATTATCGGCGGGATCGGGCGTCCTCTTGAGTCCGAATTCGGAGGAATAACCAAACAGACGTGGGAGATTGAAGCGGAGTGGGTTAGCAACGATGATACAGGCGACGAGATATAAAGGCCAAACCGAACAGGCCGAAGCTGCCAACCAGAGCCAGTGTATCGGGTTCAGACACAGCCGAGTCGGTGATGCTATCAATAGATCCCTCGAAACGCGCAAGCCCATAGGAAGGAACGAACGCGGCAAACTCGAAGTTTCTGTACGTCCATCTGTTGATGTCGGTCAATCCAGGGCCTGTCAACGGCAAGTGATCTACGCTTGTGAACGCCTGGCTGCCGGGACTTTCAAGAGTAGCTTTCACCTGTACATTGGACAGGCCGCTCCCCGCTCCGTAATAGCCCGCTAAAGTAAGTGCATCAATCCAAGAGTGTGCGATGTAGAGAGCGGTTTGATGCCAAGGATGGCCGGTATCAAGTGTGGTGATGTAGTCGCCGAAGGTCACTCTGGCCTCGGCAGCAGGTGAACTGTCTAAATACCCAGCCCCCCAAAACGCTCCGGGGATAAAGGGCGTATTTTGGTCCACCGCGAAGGTAGCTGTGTAGCGTGTGCCAATATGAATAGTTGAGTCGAAGGCTTGAGAATCGTCTTCGGAAGCATCCTGATAAAACTGCCCGATGCGCCCGGTAATCGTGATGGAATAGACCTGAGCCAGGGCAGGATGGGATAAGGCCACGATACAGACGGTGCAGAAAAGCAGAGCGGTTGCAGTATTGCGGAACATTAGCCTCTCCTTATCTTCCGGGAAGCTGCTTATCGGAACACGATAGAGACATACTACTCGCGGCGCAACGCCGCCACCAGGCGCACGGTTTCGAGGCTGACGGTGATGACCCTACCGAGAAGCCGGACGATGTATTCGGGGTCATCGGGGCGGTTGCCGAGGCGAATAGAGACGCGGAGCCGCGCAGGTAATTGCCCGACTCCGCTTCTCTATTCGGCAAACGGCTCGATGGTTCCTCTACAGGGGTTTCATGTCCGTCCAGTTGGGACCGGACTTGGCGTCTACGCGGAGGCGCACGTCCAGGGGATAGGCGGCTTCCATGCGGCGCAATATCTCCGGCGTGACGACCGGAAGCATCGCCTCCTCGACCTCGAAGAGCAGTTCGTCGTGGACTTGCAGGAGGAGCGTGCAGCCGCCGTCGCACTCTTTCTGTAGATAGTCGTGGACGGCGATCATCGCCAGCTTCATGATGTCGGCGGCGGTTCCCTGAATGGGCATGTTCACGGCGGCGCGCTCGGCGAACTGGCGCATGTTGTAGTTGCCGCTGTCAATTTCGGGCAGGTAGCGGCGGCGGCCCATGAGCGTGCTGACATACTTCTGCTTGTGGGCCAGCGCGGTCGTCTCCTCGACATACCGCTGGACACCGGGCAGCCGCGCGAAGTAGTCCTTGATCCAGGCCGTGGCCGTCGCCGGGTCTACGCCGAGCGTGGCGGCCAGGCTGAACCCGCTCTGCCCGTAGATGACTGCGAAGTTGATGGTCTTGGCCTGGCGGCGCTGGTCGGGCGTCACCTCTTCGAGCGGCACGCCGAAGACCGTCGCGGCGGTGGCGGCGTGGATGTCTTCATCGGCGGCGAACGCCTGCACGAGCGCGGGGTCTTTGGTGATGTGGGCCAGCAGGCGCAGTTCGATCTGCGAGTAGTCGCAGGAGAGCAGCACCTTGCCCTTCGGCGCGATGAAGGCCCGCCGTATCTCCCGCCCGATCTCCGAGCGCACCGGAATGTTCTGCAAATTCGGGTCGGAGGAACTGAGCCGCCCGGTGCTGGCGACCGTCTGGTTCAGCGACGTATGCACGCGGCCCGTCTGCGGATGGATGAGCCGGGGCAGGGCGTCCGCGTAGGTGGATTTCAGCTTGGCGACTTCGCGATAGTCCAGGATTTTGCGCGCGATCTCGTACTGCGGGGCCAGTTGTTCCAGCAGGTCGGCTCCTGTCGAAAAGCCTGTCTTGATCTTCTTGCCGGTCGGCAGTTGCAGCTTGTCGAAGAGGATGGTCTGCAACTGCTTGGTCGAGCCGATGTTGAACTCCTCTCCGGCCAGTTCGTAGACCTCTTTCGCCAGCGCCTCCATCCGCTCCGCTATGCGCGCCGACAGCGTCTCCAGATAGGGCTTATCCACCAGCAGGCCCGTCTCCTCGATCTCCGCCAGCACCGGAACCAGTGGCATCTCCACTCGCTCCATGATCTCGGTCATGCCCAGTTCTGCCAGTCGCTCCCGCAGCGGCTCGACGAGCGCGAAGATAAGCGCCGTTTCGCGCGCCAGCGTCTCCTCCGGCGCAAAGGCGTCCTCGGTCTCCAGGCGGACACCTAAATGCGTCTCCGCTAAGTCCATGAGCGGGTAGGAGGAGCGCCCGGAGTTCAGCAGATAGGCGGCGATAAGCGTGTCGAACCGGAACGGCGTCGGCTTCACGCCCTGACGCTCCAGCACGATCTCGGCGAACTTGGCATTATGCGCGACTTTCGCAATGGCGGGGTCTTCCAGCAGCGGGCGCAGGGCGTCCAGAGAGGCGCGGTAGTGGCCCTCACCCCCCCGGCCCCCCTCTCCCACGCTGCGGGAGAGGGGGGAGTTCTGGGTTTTCGCCTCTTCCCCACTGTGAGTGAGGGGAGAGGCTGGGACATTAGATTCTCCCCTCTCCCGCAGCGTGGGAGAGGGGTCGGGGGTG
>DASRGL010000078.1:0-10079 GCA_035651115.1 Chthonomonadaceae bacterium | reverse complement strand
ACCAGGACGCGGTCGGCTCCGGCTATGTGCCGTACAAAAACACCTGGCAACCGGAACAGCGCATCGCTATGCTGGAAAAGATATATAGGGACTACCGGGCCTGGCATGAAGAGAGCGACAAGCACCTCTGGTCGGATCTGGAAGTGTGGGAGATGGACGGCACGCACGGCTATTCGCACGCCTACCCGCCGTCGTTTGCGCGCGTCCGCAGGCAGATCGAGATCGAGGCAAAGTATGTCGAGATGCTGACCGCTTACGAGTACACCGGCTTCCTGGAGGCTCCCGACAGCAGGGCCAGGCTCAAGGACAGACGCGCCGCCCGGCTTTATGCCGACTATGCGAACTATCTGAAAACCCGCCTCCCATAAAGGCTATTTCCCCAGGCCGATCACCGTGCCGTCGGCGCAGCCGACCACCAGCGCCGCCTTGCCGTTTCCGCTTATATCCGCCACAATCGTCTGAACGGGCGCGGCGGGCAGAGTGACCTGCCAGAGCAGCGACGGCGCTCCATTGCGGGCGCGCACGGCCCCCAGCGTGTTCGGCCCGGTGCGCAGCAGCAGTTCGTCGCTGCCGTCGCCATCCAGATCGGCAGTGACCGCGCCCTGCATTCCCAGGTCGGCATGGACAAAGGGCGTGCCTTTCGGCTTGCCTGTCGCGCCATCGAGGAACTCGATTCGCGTCTGTTCCGCCGCCGAATGCGCCACAAAGAGCCGCGCCACCTCCAGCCTGCCATCCCCGTCGAAGTCGCCGACCGCGCAGCCCGCCACCGACGCCGTGCTGTCATCTCCCGTGGGCGCGCTCCAGAGCGCCTTGCCTTCCGGGGTCAGCAGGCCGTAGACGTAGGGCGAGGGGACGAGAACCTGCGCCTTGCCGTTGCCCAGGAAGTCCGCGACGATGGGCGTGCCATACGCCGCCCAGCCCGGCAGCACGGTTCTTTCCGCCAGGTCTACCGTGTGCAGGAACCGCCCGGTCCGCCCGTCCACCATGTAGTAGCAGACCGGATATTCGGAGACGATCTGTTCCAGCCCGTTGCCGAGAAAATCGGCGCAGGCCACCAGCGTCCCGCCGAAGCCCCACGTCGGCACGCCCCGGATCGGCACGGCGTCGCCCGTCCAGAGCGGCGCGCCCGTCCGCCCATCGAGCGCAAAGCTGACATCGCTGTGCATCGTACTCTGGCGCGTGTTGACGTAGACATCCAGCCGCTTCGGATCAGTGAGATGGGCCAGCGTCCAGAGGGTCAGGCCGCCGAAGTTCCAGATCGGGCGGTCGCTGTCGTAGCCGGAGAAGACGTGCCGCCAGAGTTCGCGCCCATCCATGCGGACGGCGACCAGCGCGGCGGCTCCCGTCTCCGGGTCTTGCTCGGCAAAGACGAGTTCGGCCTGCCCGTCGCCATCCAGATCGCCCGCCACCAGCCCGGAGAAGATGCCGCTGCCATCCGTCATGCCGCGTCCGGCGCGTTCCCAGAGGCGTTTCGGCGGGCCGCCGTTCGTGGGAAGCGCGTAGACCGCCACCCGGTCACTGCTGTTCTCCGTCACCAGGTAGCGCCGTCCCTGGCTGGTCACGACGAGCGGGGCCGGAGGCACGCGCGCCGCCCGGTTCCAGCTCTGGACGCTGCCGCGAACGCGCTCCAGCTTCGCCACCGCCG
Organism: Chthonomonadaceae bacterium; assembly: GCA_035651115.1. Taxonomy (GTDB): domain Bacteria; phylum Armatimonadota; class Chthonomonadetes; order Chthonomonadales; family Chthonomonadaceae; genus DASRGL01. The sequence goes on along the minus strand of DASRGL010000078.1, from coordinate 8,434 downwards.
CAGGCGCTGGCCCGGACACGCTGAACACGACGCGCGCAGGCCGGCCTGCCGGGAGCGTATCCCCCGCGTTCCTGCCCTCGACCCGGCGGACGGCAAGCGTGCCGCCTGCCGGAGCCGCCACACTCCAGGCCGGTTCGAGCCGCCCGGATTTCCAGAGATAGGCGGTCGCGCGGTTGGGGCGCAGATCGGTTCCCGGCGACAGGATGATGACGCCCGGTTCGCCGTGCGCGCCGAGGCGTCCGGCTGCCGCCGTCGTCATGCCGCCCGCCGCGCCGGTATCGGCGGTGGGCGGCAGCGTGTTCAGGTCGAAGGTGGCGAAGCGCGCCTTCGGGAAGGCCGCCAGCGTGCGGACTTTGCCGTTGCGCAGTTTCAGGACTTTAAGCGTAGACCAGCCGGAAGTGTGCCTGCTCGCGACGGACTGGCAGAGCAGTTCGGGATGCCCGCAGCCGTCCACGTCGGCGATCCCGACAAGGTACTGCCCCTTCAGGTTCAGCTTGACCGTGCCGGTGAGCGGCTGATAGCTCATCACGTGCCAGCGCCCATCGCCCTCGTCGTTGAAGAGGTTGAAGGTCATTTCGGCGTGGCCGTCGGCGTCTATGTCTTCGAGCGGGTTCGGGCCGGGCCGGACGATCTTCGTGCTGCGCGTGATGCCGCCGCCCTCCGCGCCCTGCACGTCTCGCCGGAACGCCACGACCATATCGCTGCCGTTGAAATTGACGACATCGAAATGGTGGGCGAAGTCGCTGATGTTAACGAATTTGGCGTTCGGGTCGCCCGGCTCGAAGAACAGTCCGAAGAAGCCGTAGTTGCGCAGGTGGTGATAGCGCAGTTCGTGCAGCTTCTTGCCGGTCGCGCCCTCGAAGATCATGATCCGGTAGTGCATCGCGACGACGATCTCCGGCTTGCCGTCGCCATTGACATCGGCAATGCAGGTCTGCGGGGAGTAGACCGTGTTTTCCGGCGGCGTCTCCCACTCCAGCTTGGGATGGTCGAGGCCGTTTGCATAGGAGAAGCACTGCAATTTCGAGGGTGTCTCGCCCCAGGCGCTGGTCCAGGCGACGCGCTGCAATCCCTTCACATGCGGGAGGAGTTTGGCCCAGTAGCCGCCGGAAACGGGAACCGGCGTGCCGCTGCCGGAGACATCCAGCATCCGCCGCCACTCCTTGCCGGGTCTCGGAGCCTTGACCGGAGCCGCGAGCGAGAGGGACTGCGTTCCCTCTCCCGCGACGACCTCGATCTCGCCCGACCACGCGGCGGTGTCCAGCCGCCAGAGTTCGCGCGGCGCGGTCTTCAGGTCGCCTTTGAGCGGAGAGCGGTTGCTGAGGTTGCGGTCGCGCCGGGGCATCCGCCAGTCGCCCGCCGGAGCCGACGCGGGCGCAGGCTTCTCCGCGGCCAGCACGCCCGCCGCCAGCAGCGCCATCAACAGGAAGGTGAGTGTGGTTGGAAGGTTCATCGTTCGCTCCGGGTACAGAACGTACCCGTCTGGTGGGCCTTCGGCCAACCGTCCTCACGGACGGGATGCGTACTCATCGCTTTCCCCTGCGTATCGCACTTGGCTGCATACGCAGGGAGAGGCTTTCCAAACGGGCGCGTCCGAAGGACGCTCGGCGCGAAGCGCCACCGAGACGGGTACGTTCTGTACCCGACAGCCAGCTTTATGCGCGCGGGCGCAGCAGGCAGAGATTGCCGTCGCCCATCGCGACCAGGATTTCCGAAGCGCCGTCGCCGTCCACATCGGCGAGAACGGGCGTCTCCACGCGGGCCGGGAAATGCGCCTTCCAGACCAGGCGCGGCTTGCCGTCGTGGTCGGCCAATGCGTAGAGGTCGCCGTGACTCGTGCCGAATACGAACTCCTGCCTGCCGTCGCCGTCTATATCGCAGGCGCTGACATCACTGGCCGTCGCCTGTAACGGAACCTCCCAGCGCGTCTGCCCCGTCTCTACGTCCAGGCAGACGAACATGCCGTCCTGCCTGCCGAAGCCCATCAGCCAGCGTCCTTCCGGCGTCTGCAGGAAGCCCTCGGCCCCGGCGTGCATCTCGCCGACGATCGGCAGCCGATACCATTTCGGCGCGGCATGGAGAGTCATCGCGGCGTAGAAGTAGTGGCCGTCTACCAGGCAGACGGTCGGTTCGCTGCTGCCGTTGGGCAGGATGGCAGGCAGGGTGTAGAGTCCCTGGCTCGGCTGGCTGAATATCTTCGGTGGGAAGGCCGGGCCGATGAGCGCCTCTCCCGTCGGGCCGGAGGCGACACAGTAGTAGTCCGGGTTGGTGAACACCAGATCATCTTTGCCGTCGCCGTTCACATCCCAGACGGCGGCCAGGTTCTTTGTGGGGGCGAAGTAGCGTTCCAGTCCGGGAGATTCCCCCTTATCCCAGAGGATCGCGCCCGTCTGCCCATCCAGCATCACGCTGCGCACCAGGGGCGTTCCCACGTACACATAGATGTCGTAACCCTGCCTGCCGGTAAAGCGTCCCGTCTGGAAGTAGAGCGCGCGCCCGAAGGGCATTCCCTTCCGATCCGGGCGCTTGAGCGTCACTTTCCAGAACCGTTTGCCGCCCGTGCCTGGCTTGATGGCCTCGATAACGGGTTCGGTGGTGGGCGTGGCCGCGCCGATGATCAGTTCGGGGATGCCATCCCCGTCCAGGTCGGCCAGCGCCGGTTCGCCGTCCGAAGGATACGACTCCATCGGCGCAAACCCGCCGCCCTGCCGATAGCGGTAGAGGGTCACCTGCCCGTTATGGTAGTGGACGACCTCGTTCCTGCCGTCGCCGTCCACATCCGCGACAAGCGGAGGACGGATGGGAACGCCGACCTGCGCCGGGATTCGGGAGACATCGAGCGCGGGCGGCGCGGCGGGCGGTCTCTCCTCTGCCAGCAGGATGCGGCGCTCCTTGTCTCCCAGGAGGCGTTTCGTATCGCCGCCGATCTGCACGTAGGCGGCTTTTCTCACGTCGGTCGGAGCCTCTCCCTGGCGCACGAAAGCGCCCTTGCGGGCGTGGGTCACGTCCTCTCCTGGGCGGGGCGGCAATGCGACCGCTCTCGCCCCCTCCTGCCGCCACAGTTCTGCCGCCGTCCCGTTCGCTATCTTGAGCAGGGCCGCTCCGGTGATCGCCGTGCGCGTCGGGTCGGTGGAAATGTCCGCCAGTATCTCCGGCACGCCGTCGCCATCCAGATCACACAACTGCACCGCGATCCGATCCGGCACGCGCGCCTTGATCGCCCCGGTCATCGCGTCGTAGATGCGGATCATCCACCGCCCTTCGCCCTCGGAGTTGAACATGCTCACCAGCATCTCCAGCTTGCCGTCCCCGTCCACGTCGGCGATCGGCGGGTCGGGCCAGGTGGTCGCCAGCTTGCTGGTCGAGACCGAGTTTTCCCAGCCGTGCGCCCAGGCCAGCTTCAGCACGCCGTTGTCGTTGCGCAGGACTTCATGGTGGTGGGCGAAGTCGCCGATGCAGAAGAACTCCGGCAGTCCGTCGCCGTTCAGGTCCTGGAAGCGTACCAGGCCGTAGCTGCGGACATTGGCCGGGGAGACATCCCATTCGAGGTACTGATGGACTTTGCCGTTGCGTGGATCGAGGACCCACATGTGGCTGTGCGTCTCGAAACAGAGTTCCTTCACGCCATCGCCGTTGACATCCGCCGTGAGGATATTGGGAAAGCAGGTGTAGTGGTCGAAGTCGTAGCGCCAGCGTGGACGCGGCTTTGCGCCGGGCTTCTCGAACTCGAACAGCACGGCATAGCCGAACTTATCATCCGGCGGATAGCCATGTTCACAGACGAGGACCTGTTTTTTGTCCGTATCCGGCAGGAAATAACCGACCTGCATCGTCCACCAGTAGGACATCGGCTCGAGATCGTAGCGGAACAGGACGTTGCCGGTTTCGGCGGCGATCAGCACGGCGGCTCCGAGCGGGTCGGTCGGTCGGCCCGCCATGAGCGCGAGTTCGATCCTTCCGTCGCCGTCAATGTCCTCGGCCGTAACCAGGCTGCTGAAGTTGAGGCCCGGCGGGTGCTGTTCCCAGAGCAGCTTGCCGTCCTGGCGATAGCAGCGCAGCCGGCCGTCCGCAATCGAAATGACATGGTCGGTCGGCGCGTTCGGCTTGATGGCTATCGGCGTCAGCGCGCCCTGTCCCTTGCCGAACGCCAGTTTTGCGGCGATCTCCGGCGCGGCGGTCATCTTGCCGGGCAAGGGCTGCACGGCGGTCAGCAGGCGGTTCTGCCGGGGCATCGGCCAGCTTCCGGGCGAGATCGGCGCGGCGCCCTTTCCGTTCTCCGCCGCTTCCGCCCAACGCGACTGCATGATCGCTGCTCCCAATGCCGCCGCCGTTCCGCAGAACTCGCGGCGGCTCATCCGGCTTTTCGATGGTTCTCTCACGACCCTCACCCCCAGCCCCTCTCCCACGCTGCGGGAGAGGGGAGCGTCTGATTATTGGCTTTCCTCTCCCTTTGCACTCTGGCACAAGCGGAAGGATACAAACAGGACTGCGCTACAGTCCCCCCTCTCCCGCAGCGTGGGAGAGGGGCTGGGGGTGAGGGTCTACCGATAGATTCGCTCGCCCTCTTCCGCCGTCGTCGAATAGATGCGCCCGCCGCCGAGGATCTGCTTGCGGATGCCCTCGGCCTCGTCTACCAGGCGCTGCGACGGGCGGTAGCCTTCCCAGGGCTGCACCCAGCTTGGCCCGTAGTTGAAATACATGTTCACCCGCGTCTTGTCGGACGGGTTGACGTTGCCCGCGTGCAGGCACGCCTCCGAGAAGATGAGAACGGTTCCCGCTTTGACGTAGAGTTCGACCTGGCCCGGAAGATAGCCGCCCGGCCCGCCCTCCGGCTTCGGCTCTTTCATCAGCGATTTGTGGCTGCCGGGAACGATGCGCGTGGGATTCTCGCCTGGCCCGATGTCGCTCAGATACCAGATACACTTGACCATCGTGCAGAAGAAACGCCCGTCGCGCGCCCAGTAGCCGTGCGTGCCGACGCCCCGATGCCAGCCGTGCGCGTGGTCATGGCGGGGAGTCAGTTCGACATCGTTATCTATGAGGATGGGCGCTTCACCGACCAGTTCCTGCAAGATCGGCAGCACGGCGGGATGGTCTACCAGGTCGAGGATACAGGGGTCTTTCTCGATCGGGCGATGGACGCGGATGGTGTGCTTCGGCTCGCCGCGCGCGTCCCACTGCTCGGCGTCGGGGACTTTCTCATGCGCCAGCGCGTAGACGGTGCGGGTATAGGCGGCGACCTCCTCCGGCGTCAGGGCGTCCTCGATAAGCAGAAAGCCTTGCAGGTCGAAAAGAAAGCGTTGCGCTTCGGTCATACGAGTGTCTTGCCTCCGAATGGTTTCTGTCTGTATTCCCGCGCGCGGTGTCCAACTCCTCCTTACCTGGAAGGGCCGGGCGCTCCCGGGCCGACTGCGCCGGGCCGCAGTTCGGGCGGAAGCGGCGGCAGCGTACTCGGCGGAGAGAAGAATCGCCAGGCAGCATACCCGATTACCAGGAGAAAAACTCCGAGAACGATGGTAATGACGGTCGGGCTGACCTCTTTCTTGAAATTCATCGCGCTTCTCCTCGATCCCAGGGGTTTGGCAAGCGGCGTGAGCGGCCCCTTTAGCCGAGGCATAAGAGACCGCTCCACCGAGCAGGCTTCAGTTGAGGTCCCAGAGATCGTCGTCCTTCGTAATGGCGCCGGGCAACCGCATGAATTTCACGTGTCCATCCACCCAGGCCACGTTTGCGCCGCCCGTATGGCGCTGGGTCATACGTCCCCAATACTCTTTGCCGGCCACGTATTTCAGTTCGTACCAGTCCGGGAGAGAGGGATAGGGCGGGTTAAAATAGCTGGGCGCATAGAGCGCGTAGTAGCCGACGCGCTCATAGGGCGACGGCAATCCGGCATAGGTGTCTGCGAACAGCACGGTCTCGGAGGGCTTGCTGATGGCTCCCAGGCTCGGATCGGGAACGCCGTAACCGCCCAGGTACTTGAAATTCCAGCCGTAGGAGCGGAAGAAAGGCATGTCGCTCGGGCCGAGGTTGCCGGGTTTGGCGGTGGTCGGGCAATCCTGAAGCGCGTCGTTTTTGACGTAGGGTTCGATCAAGATCGGCCAGGGGGTCACGCCATAGTAGATGTTGGTCGGGCTGGGGTCCAGCTGGAACAGTCCCGGCAGCGTCTCGTCATAGTCCTGAATATACATCTGCACTGCCAGATCGAACTGTTTGATGTTGCTCAGGCAGGAGACGGCACGGGCCTTCTCGCGCGCTTGAGCAAAGACAGGGAAGAGTATCGCGGCCAGAATAGCGATAATGGCGATGACGACGAGCAGTTCGATGAGGGTAAAGCCCTGCATGTTGCGTTTCATAGACAGTTGCCTCCTTCTTAGGGTAGACTGCGCCAGACAAGAATTTCTGCCCTTCGCATGACAATGAGAGGGTGCGTGCAGTAGACAGATGGAGAGCCTCTCTTCTCTATTCCGAATGTGTCGGGGGCGGCGCGCAGGAGTCCCGCTCGGTCAGGGTGACGGGCAGGAGCGCGCCCGGAAATTCCGCGACGCCGCACTCGATAGCCTCGACCAGCCGTTCCAGGGCCAGCACTCCGGCCTCCGCAAAGGGCGTGCGTACCGAGGTCAGGTGGGGCGAGGCGCAGCGCGCCAGCAGCGTATCGTTGTAGCCGACGACCGAGACCTGCTCCGGTATGTTCAACCCGGCCTCCCGCAGCGCCTCCATCGCGCCCAGCGCCAGATAGTCGTTGCGGGCGAACAGCGCGGTGATGTCCGGATGCTCGCTCAGCAGGCGTCGCGTGAGCAGGTAACCGTTTTCGATGCGGTCGGAATGGAGCGCGCCCGCATACTCATAGCCTGCCGCGCCGCTCTCCGCCATCGCGTGCCGGAAACCGGCCCGTTTGTCCGCAAAGGAGCGCGTGGCGTTCTCCTCGCCCAGCAGCGCGGCGATCTGCCGATGGCCCAGGCGCAGCAGATAGCGCGTCGCCATGGAGACGCCCTCGAAATCGCTCCAGACGACACAGCGGGGAGCCGGTTCCTGCGCCGGGCTGATAAAGGCGACGGCCTTTCCTGCGGGGAAGGCGTTGGCGGCATAGCTCTCCGGCAGGCCGACGATGAGCAGGCCGTCCACGACGCCCTGATGCACCAGGCTCTCCGGTTCGCTGGAGACGAGCAGGCGATAGCCCAGCGCGCGCGCTTTCGCCTCGACCGCTTCCAGCATTCGGGCAAAGTGCGGATCGGTCATGACATCGTAGCAGAGGCCGAGGGTATGCGTCTTGCGCAGGGCCAGCGCCCGCGCCAACGCATTGGGGCGGTAGCCCAGCTCCTCCGCCGCCTGCCGGATGCGCGCGACCGTCAGAGGAGAGATGGGCATCACCATTTTATTGTTGAGGACGCGGGAGGCCGTTCCCGGCGAGACCCTGGCCCGTTTCGCGACATCTACGATAGTCGCCATGGAATTATCGCTCCTCGCTGTCTAGGCAAACCCTTGCGCAACCGTTTGCCTATATGTTATCATAAGGCAAAGCGCGCCATTCGTCAAGGGGTCTGCGCAAATTTTTTCAGGAGAGGAACCTGATGGCAAAGGTGAAATTCGGTCTGATCGGCGCGGGAGGCATGGCGAGTTCCGTCCACTATCCCTCCCTGGCCGAGTTCCCGGACGTGGAACTGGCCGGGCTGTGCGATTTCGTCGAGGAGAAACGCAAGGCGCTGGCGGCAAAGCTGGACATCCCCCGCCACTACGCCGACTATCGGCAGATGCTAGACGAGACGCAGCCGCAGGCGGTCTGCATCTTCATGCCGCCGCACCAACTCTTCGATGTCACCCTGGACTGCCTGAAACGCGGCCTGCACGTCTTCATCGAGAAGCCGCCCGCCGTCACGACGTTCCAGACCCAGGCGATGGCGCGCGTCGCCGCCGAAAACCGCTGTCTTACGCAGGTCGGCTTCAATCGCCGCCACGATCCCCTGCTCAATGCCAGCCTTGAGGAAGCCAGGCAGCGTGGCAAGATCGTTCAGGTTCATGCCAGCTTCTTCAAGGGCGCGTCGGCGGTCTACTATGACGGCGCGGTGGACGTGATCGGCTGCGACGCCATCCACGCGGTAGACACTCTGCGCTACCTGGCCGGGGGGAAAGTGACGCACGTCGCGGCGGTCGTGGGACAGTACGATTCGCCGGTCCCGAACGCCTGGAACGCGGTCGTCAGCTTCGATAACGGGGTCGTCGGCGTCTTCCAGAGCAACTGGCAGGTAGGCGGGCGGCGGCACTTCTTCGAGGTGCATAGCGCCGGCTATTCCGGCTATGTCGAGCAGGCGACGGCGATGGTGGAACTGCTGCGGGAGAGCGGCGCGCGGCGCGAACGGACGGTCGCGGACATTCTCGGCGCGGAGGCGGCGGGCGATATGCGCAAGTCCAACGGCTTCTATCAGCAGGCGCGGCACTT
>DASRGL010000077.1:0-4444 GCA_035651115.1 Chthonomonadaceae bacterium | reverse complement strand
CTCCGGTATGGCGGCAGGGGCGGCTTCCATCGGGCGCTGCCCTTCTTTATCGGCCTGATGCTGGGGCAGTTCGTGGTGGGAAGCCTCTGGAACATCTACGGCATCGCCCGCGAACTGCCCACCTATCAGTTCTGGCAATAGATGTCTGAACTAGGATTTATGGGATTATCAGGATAGACTATGATAGAGCCAAGCTTAATCCTAGTCCATCCCATAATCATTCTAATCATAGTTCAGACAATCACAGTTCAGACGGTTGTGAACTCTTTGAGATTGGAATGAGGATGGAAGCGCGAACGCTGACGCTTTGGCTCTGGTGGATAGGAATGCTGGCGCAGGCTCCGCCAGAGGAACCGACGCCCCCTCCCGCGCCGCCCGCCCCGAAAGTGTTCCGTGCCTCGGATCGCGTGCGCCCGCAATGCCCGGTGCGTCTGGGCGGCGTCTACACGCTCGGCCTCGGCGAGGGCGGCGCGCGGGAAGAGTCGGCGGCGCTCGGCAGCAAGCTCTCCGCCGACAACCAGCAGTGGCTCGCCGCCAACTGCGACGTGATCGCGCTGAACGCCGTCAACCTCACGCCGGAGACCTTCCCCGCGATCACGAAAGCGCAGCCGCTCTTTACGCCCCTGCTGCTCCTCTCGGCCTCCGCGCTCTTTGAACCGCCGGAGGTGCGCGGCAACGTGGGCGGCTGGAAGCCGGAGATGATGGCCTGGACGCTCCGAGACGGTTCAGGCAACCCCATCCCGCACCCGGTCAAAGGCGGTCACTGGATGGACTGCGGCAATGCGGACTGGGCGGCGCACTGGCGCGAACGCGCGGCGGCGCTCGTGCGGCAGTATGGCGCGCAGGGCGTGGTCGCGACGCAGTTGCCGCTCAGCAATCTCTACGTCGGCGGCGACCTGGAAAAGTATCGGACGGCGGAAGACTTCACGCAGGCGACCGCCGACTGGCTGCGCGCCGTCCACTCTCCCCAGCGGTTCCTGCTCATTCCCTCGGCGCGCGGCTTCGACTCGGTGGCCGGGCATCCGACCCTGCCCACGCCCCTGGGAACCGAGCGGGAGCATCTATCGGGGCGGCTCTGGGACGACTATTTCCGCCTGATGGACGGAGCCTGGAACCCCGAATGGGTCTGCTCCTACCGCGACCTGGCTCCGCTGCCGGAGGAAGCCTGGACCATCGCGCTGGAAGCGGCAGACCGGGCAGGCGAAGCCGGGCAGGTCTTTATCGCGGCCGCCGCCTACCATAACGATGCCGAACTCGAATATGCGCTGGCGAGCTATCTGCTCGTCGTGCATAATCAGGGGCGGTGCGTCTTTCAGCCGATGCCGCTGCTGCCGGAGGAGCGGCTCGATCTCGGTCTCAGCCTCGGCGCGCTGCGCCAGCAGGTCGAAGCGAAATCCGCCTATTTCAATGCGCCGCTCGGACAGCCGATCCAGGAACGGCATCTGGTTCCGGCGGAGGGCGGGCAGGTCTGGCGGCGCGCGTTCGAGAAAGGCGTGGTCTATGTCAACTCCAGCGAAAAACGCGGCTGCTCCATCCTGTTCGGCAGCGACATGGAGCGCGTGACCGGCGCGAAGACCCGCAAGGTAGACCTGCCGCCTCAGAGCGGAGCCATCTTGCTCTATCCTGCCGCCAGATGACGCCTTTGGCACGAATCATGCGTTGACTTTGGCGGAGGCTTATGATATTCTGGTGGATACTACTGCCGGGTACAGAACGTACCCGTCTGTGGGGCGGCTGCGCCGCCAAGCGTCCTCGCGGACGCACACTGCCTTTACCGTCCGAAGGACGGTTGGCCGCAGGCCCACCAGCCGGGTACGTTCTGTACCCGGTCACCATCGGGAACTCTCCCTCGTATTTATAGATATACCGACAGGACGACGAACGTTTTCTCTCTGCAAGCCCGCGCCTGTCGGTTCTCGTCGTTTCAAGAAGCGCAGGAACCGCTCTGGAGGAAGATAGTGAGCAGGGTTTTCAGAAGGACGCTGGTGTGGGCGCTGCTGGCCGTTGCCACCACAGGCGGCCTCTATACAGGCCATCAGATACGCCGCACCGACCCGCTGCATTGGGACAGATTGGCCCGCGCGCGGGCCTTGCTGCTTTCGGCCAGCAGCGGCGGCGTGGGCGGCGCGGGCGGCGGCATAGGGAGAGAGGCCGATGCGACGCCCGCCGAGATTTTCGAGACCGTGCTGGACTATGTGCAGCGCGACTATGTCGAGGAGGTCAATAACCCGGCGCAGTTGAGCAACGGCGCGCTGAGCCGGATGTTCGCCTCGCTGGACGACCCCAAGACCTACTTCCTGGAACCCACGCTGCGCCGGGCGCGGCAGGACGCGCTGACGGGCCGCTTCCAGGGCATCGGCGCGGCGCTGGCCGTCACCAAGAGCAAAAAGGACGATGTGGACTATCGCCATCTGTCCGTCGTCGCCGTGATGCCGGGCAGCCCGGCGGAGAAGGCCGGACTGAGACCGGGCGACCGCATCACCGAGATCAACGGGCGCTGGGTCATCGCCTATTCGATCCTCGTGGATGTCGAGCGCCTCCATAAGGCGCCGAAAGACGACGCGACCGACAAAGACAGCCCGGCCGCGAAAGACGACCTCAAGCAGGTCACGGAGAAGTTCAAGAAAGGCTACACCGTCGCGAAGGCGCTGGCGCTCCTCAACACCGGCAGCGGCGCGGCGCTCAAGCTGACAGTCGAGCGGCCCGGACAGCCCGCGCCTCTGGTGATGGAGATGACGACCGCCATCACGCCGGTAGACCCGGTCGAGTTCCGCATCGTCGGCAACCGCATCGGCTACCTGCGCGTGCGCCAGTTCAATAAACAGGCGACGGACGAGTTCCAGAGCGCGTTGAGCAAGGCAGGCGCGAATCTGAAGGGGCTGATCGTGGATCTGCGCGAGAATCCGGGCGGGGTGCGCGCCGCCTCCAGCACGGGCGCGAACGGCTACGATTCGGCCCTGAAACTGCTTGGACACCTGACGCGCGGCGGCACGGTCGCGATGATCGAGCGCAAGCCCAACGAGCGCAAGCCGCTGACTCTGACCCCGGAGGCTCCCGCTCTCTCGCTGCCGATGGTCGTGCTGGTGGATCAGGGAACGGCCAATCTCTCCGAGTTGGTCGCGGCGGCGCTGCGGGAGGTGAGCAAAGCCAAAGTCATCGGCGCGCGCACCTTCGGCGACGCGATCCTTCAGTCTTTCACGGCCTTAAACGACGGCTCCGGCGTAGAGATCGCGACGGCCCGACTGTTTACCGCGTCGGGCGCGGACCTGGCAAAGGGCGTCACGCCGGATATTCAGGTGGCTGCGAACGTTTCTGACGGGAACGGCGCGGACGCGGCATTAGAGCGCGCCTTGCAGACGCTCGGCGCAGGATAGAGAAACCTCGTAGGGTATGCAAAGTCAAGGTGGGGTATGAGAAGAACGCAAGAAGGGTTTCGGTCGGTCTGGTCGCGGCTGCTGATCGTTCCGGCAGTCCTGGGGCTGATTTTCGCCTCGATGCTGGTCGGCTACGCGGGCAGCGATCTCTGGTCGGATGGCATCGGGGAGCATCGGCGCGGCGCGCACTCGCTCCAGATGGCCTGGTTCAACGCGGACGAGGGCGACAAGTCGGCGGGCGATAGCCAGGCCGCGCAGAACAGCGATCCGCTGGAGAACTACAAGACGGCGCTCAATCTCTTGAAGAAAGAGTACTACGGCGCTCCCATCACCGCCAAAAAGACGCAGCAGCTTACCTACGAGGCCGTGCGCGGGATGCTCGACAGCCTGAAAGATCAGTTCACCAGCTTCCTCGACCCGGACGACTGGTCGCAGATGCAGGCGACGACGCGCGGCGACTTCGAGGGCATCGGCGCGCTGCTGCAGCAGGACGGCCCTTCCGTCAAAGTCGTCAAGCCGATAGAGACCAGCCCGGCGGAGAAGGTCGGGATCAAGGCCGATGACATCATCACGGCGGTGGACGGCAAGCCGATCCTCGGCAAGAACCTCAATGAGGTCGTGGGGCTGATCAAGGGCAAGAGCGGCACGTCGGTACGGCTCGGCATTCTGCGCGGCAAGACGCCGATGGAGTTCGTTATCAAGCGGGCGCTCGTGGAGCCGCCGGTCGTGAAGTACTGGCTGGAGGACAAGGAGAGCAAGATCGGCCATATCCTCCTGACCGACTTCAACGAGAAGAGCATCGAGCAGATGGAGAAGGCGTTCGCCGATCTGGAGCGGCAGGGGATGCGCGCCCTCGTCTTCGACCTGCGCTACAATCCGGGCGGGCTGCTCAACGTCGCCATAGATGTCGCCAGCGTCTTCATTCCGCCGGATAAGAATCGGGAGTTGAAGAACGCGGTCGTCTACGTCAAAGAGGGGACGGGCCGGGAGCAGGCGTATCGGCTGAAAGAGGCGGAGTTCACGCACCCGCAGATACCGCTCGTCGTGCTGACCAACAGCTACAGCGCGTC
>DASRGL010000076.1:0-3335 GCA_035651115.1 Chthonomonadaceae bacterium | reverse complement strand
GCGGCCCGCCGCTTTTGCAGTCGGGGCGCTGACGGCAGCGCCCTCCAAGCCGGGTCTGCGCCCTGGATCGAGGGTTCCGCTTGCTGAACCCCTCCCTCTGCGCGCGTCAGGCAGGGCGTTTACAGGCCGGATTCGGAGGCCGCCGCTGCCTCTGCCGATAGCCCCATGACCTGCCGGGTCTTGCGGCGCGCGCCCTCCTCCTGCTGGGTACGCCAGGACTCGTCCTCTATCGAGCGCACGATCAGATCGCGCACCTCTTCCGGCGAGTCCGTGATGAGCAGCAGATCGAGGTCTTCCGGGCAGATATTCGCGCGGGCCAGCATCGTGCCTTCCAGCCAGTCGAGCAGCCCCTGCCAGTAGTCCGTTCCGAAGAGGATGATCGGGAAGTTCTTCACCTTGCCCGTCTGGATCAGCGTCAGGGACTCGAACAGTTCGTCCATCGTGCCGAAGCCACCGGGAAAGATGACGAACGCCTGCGCGTACTTGACCAGCATGGTCTTGCGCACAAAGAAGTAGCGGAACTCGACGGTGAGGTCCACGAACGGGTTGATCGCCTGCTCGAAAGGCAGTTCGATATTCAGCCCGACCGACCTTGCGCCCGCCTCCCGCGCGCCTCGGTTCGCCGCTTCCATGATGCCGGGGCCGCCGCCGGTGATGATGGCGAAACCGGCCTCACCGAGCATCCGGGCCACCGTCATGGCGGTTTGATACATCGGGTCGTCCGCGCCTACTCGCGCCGAGCCGAACAGCGTGACGGCGCGTTCCAGCCCGGCCAGCGCATCGAACCCCTCCACGAACTCGCTGGTGATACGCAGCACGCGCCAGGGATCGGTGTGCAGGAAGGCCGGCTCTTCCGGTTTCGGCGCGGCGAGCAGCTTCTCGTCTTCCGTCGGATGGCCGCGCTGCGCCGCGCGATTGAGCGCCGGAGTCGCCAGGCCCATCGTCTGTGTCAGCGATTTCTGTCGGTCGTCTGCCGGGTGGCAGCGCGCATCGGTCGTCGTTACCTCTCCCTTCCCCTGTTCACGAGCCGTTCTCATGGCAGCTTATCCTCGCTGTGTGGGTATTATGTTAGACGCTGGGCAGGATCTCCATCTCGTTGGAGACACCGAGAATGCCGGGAACGTGCGCGGCGGTTTCGGTGGCGGCATCACGGGCCTCGACTGTCTCCTGGCGTCCCGTCAGGTAGGCGATGCCGTTCTCTACGCGCAGGATCACCAGATGCGCGTTCACGCGCGGGTCTGCCGCCAGCGCCGCGCGTACGGTCTCCTCCACTGGCGGCGAGTCAACGACCGGCGCGCCTTCCGGCGTGGTGACACGGGGAAAGTCTTCCGGGATCGCCGGGGCGGGCGCGCCGGGAGGCTCTAGCAACAGTTCATTGTTCACCTGACGCGCCCCGCAGCGCAGCGCGACCTGTTCCGCCTCCGCGCGCACCGCTTCGCCGGGAGCCGTGCCTTGCAGAGTGACGACCCCCTCGGAACTATCTACATTGACCTGGCCTAACCCAAGTTCCAGCATCAGGGCGGACTTGACCTTGAAGGTCAGCGCCGCATTATCCAGCAGACTCATCTGTGCCTCTCCCGCTTCGTTTCAACGACTGATTTCGATGCCGATAACAAACAGCGCGATCAGCGCCAGCGCGATGGCGAAACCGATCAGGTTGTTGCGCGTTGTGAGGCGCGCCCAGGACTCGTGGCGCGGGTGCAGATCGGGGCCTTGTCCGCGCTCCTCATCGGGAGGCTGTTGCTCGCTCATGGCCTATGCTCCTTCCGTTGGTCTCACTGGTTCTACGGATTCGGTCGGAGCGGGTTCCCTCGTCTACGCGCGGCCTCCGAGCGCCAGCACGGCGGGCAGCGGGTCGCCGCGCAGCGCCAGAAGATGCCAGTTCTCTCCCTCGTCCGCGCTGACGAAAAGGCGTCCGTCGCTCAGGCCCGCATAGAGCCGTTCGCCGAGATAGGCCAGCGCATAGGGCATACTGTCGAGAGGCTGGGGCAGGCCGCCACCGAGCGCCTGCCAGGGGCCATCGCCGCGCCACCGGTAGATAGTAGCCTGGGCCTCTCCGGGAGAGTGTGCGCTGCGCGGGCCGGGGCTGGCAGAGACAAACCAGCAGTCGGGATCGGTGGGATGGACGGCCAGGCCCCAGGTGTAGTTCCGGTCGCGTCCGGTATCGGCGGGCTGCCAGGTCTCGCCTCCATCCCGGCTCAGAGCGGCGCCGCCTCCGCCCGCTTCATAGGCCCGGCCCGGGGCCTGCGGATGCCAGGCGATCGCATGGACATCGCGCTGCGCGCCGGGGCGATGGTCGGCCCAGGTCTGGCCGCCGTCTACGCTGCGCATCAGCCCGCCCAGTTCGATTCCCACCAGCAGCACCTCGGCGTCATGCGGGTTCGGCGCGATCCAGCGGACATGGGAAGTCCAGGGACGGGGCGGAAAACTCCAGGTCGGGGCCGAGGGCAGGGCGCGCAGGGCGGCGCGCTCTTCCCACGTCTGCCCGCCGTCCGGGCTATGGAACAGCTTGCTCGGCTCACAGCCCGCGTAGACGCTGCCATCCACCGGACTGACGGCCAGCGAGAAGACATCCGGTTCCGGCAGTTCCAGATTGTGCCAGCGCACGCCGCCGTCTGCGCTCTTCCATACGCCTTGCCCACGCGAACCGGCATAGAGGACGCCAGGCCGCTGTATATCCAGCGCGAGACACTGGGCTTTGCTGCCCATCAGGCTTGTCGTTACGGTTCCCGTTTCTCCATCGTGGAGGATGCGGGCGATAGAGTCGCCGGTCGCTGCATAGAGTTCCATCGAAAAGCCTCCTTTCTCTCTTGCCATCCAGGTCTCTATAGTATACTCTCCAAACCGCAATGCGCGGGACTATTCCGTTTTCTCAGGGCGACGGGTTTCAACCCGTCGTTTTCAGAAGGGAAGGCCCTGCCGCAATGGAAAACCTGAAAGGAAACCAGCATTCCGAACGCGAATCCAGGGCCATGAGCCGCTTTGCAGCAGGAACAGAAACGCAATCGGAAGCAACCGTCGTCCCTGAAACGCGCGCGGCGGGAGGCGGCGTCCGGCTGCGCGCCCTGATGATCGGTCTGCTGATGGTCGTCCTTATCGTGGGGATGACGCAGGTACTCTCCCTCCAGCATTCCGCCGCCGAGGTCGGAGGCGGAGCGCCCGCGCCTGCCCCCACCTATCTGCTCTTCTTCTACGTACTGCTGCTCGCGCCGCTCCTGAGTCGGTTGCATCGGCGGCTCGCCCTCTCGCGCGGCGAACTCCTGCTCATCTACGGCATGATGCTCGTCGCCGGGCCGATCACGCACCAGTACGCCATCGGATTTCTGATTCCGCAC
>DASRGL010000075.1:0-8633 GCA_035651115.1 Chthonomonadaceae bacterium | reverse complement strand
TTCCCGTCGGCTGGTACTGCTCCACGTCCGGCAGCGTCACCGGCAGTTGCTCGTCAGGGACGGGGACTTCCCCACAATTCGCGCAATGCACGATGGGAATCGGCGCGCCCCAGTACCGCTGCCGCGAGATCAGCCAGTCGCGCAGGCGATAGTTGACGCGCCCCTCGCCGATGCCCTGCTCCTCCAGCCAGCGAATGACCTTCCGCACGGTCTCTTTGTCGTTCGGCAGTCCGGCGAACGGGCCGGAGATCATCGTGCCGCCCGTCGGCAGCGCCTCCGTCATCGTCTCCTCGGTCTGATCCTCGCTGCTGCGATAGACCAGCTTGATGGGGATGCCGAACTTTTGTGCAAACTCGAAGTCGCGCTGATCGTGCGCAGGGACGGCCATGATCGCGCCGGTTCCGTAGCCCATCAGCACGTAGTCCGCGATCCAGATGGGGATCGGCTCGCCGTTGACCGGATTGATGGCGTAGGAGCCGAGGAAGACGCCCGTTTTGGTGCGCTCCGTACTCTGCCGCTCGATCTCGGTGGCGCGCTGCGCCCGCTCCTTGTACTCGGCGACCTCAGCCTGATGTTCCGGCGTGGTCAGCGCGTCCACCAGCGGATGTTCGGGAGCCAGCACCATAAAGGTCGCGCCCCAAAGCGTGTCGGGCCGGGTCGTGAAGACGCGAATATGGGCGTTGGGTGTTGGGTGTTCAGGCGTTGGAGTAGCAGCATTGTCTCCTGACACCTGAACGCCTGAACGCCCAACACCTGCTATGGGAAAATCCACCTCCGCGCCCTCGCTGCGCCCGATCCACTCCCGCTGCTGCGTCTTGATGCCTTCCGGCCACTGAATCGTGTCCAGGCCGGAGAGCAGTCGGTCGGCGTAGTCGGTGATCTTGAAGAACCACTGCGGCATGGCCTTCTTCTCGACCAGCGTGCCGCAGCGCCAGCAGCGTCCGTTGACGACCTCCTCGTTCGCCAGCACCGTCTTATCCTGCGGACACCAGTTGACCGGCGCGTTCTGCCGATAGGCCAGCCCGCGTTTATACAGCAGCAGGAAGAGCCATTGCGTCCACCGGTAGTAGTCCGGCAGGCTGGAGTTGATCTCGCGGCTCCAGTCGTAGGAGATGCCGACCAGTTTCAGTTGGCGCTTGTAGTTGGCGGCGTATTCGGGAACCATCTCGCGGGGATTGCGCCCGCGCTTGATGGCCTCGTTCTCGGCAGGCTGGCCGAAGGCGTCCCAGCCCATCGGGTGCAGAACGTTGTAGCCCTGCATGACCTTATGGCGGCAGGCGACATCCAGCGGGACATAGTTGCGGCAGTGTCCCACGCTGATGCCCGCGCCGCTGGGATAGGGGAAGAAGTCCAGGCCGTAGAACTTGGGCCGGTCGCTGGCGTTCTCGACGCGAAACAGCCGGGCCTCTTCCCAGCGCCGCTGCCACTTCTGTTCTATGGCGCGGAAATCGTATCGGTTCTCGCTCTTGTCATCGCTCATTGTTGTTCTGGCTCCCTGAAGGAGGATAATGAAAAGCCCTCGCCTCCGGCCCCTCTCCTAAGCATGGGACGGGGAAATCTGCTTCTTCCAGTCCGGGGAGAAAGGAGGGGAAGGGCGGCAGGTAACAAAAAACCCGGCGCACCGCCGCGCGGTCGCCAGGTGGTAATGCAGACGGGAAACGTCGGGCAACCGCGTCAGAGGCAGGCGTGCGCGAGGGCGAGGCCCGCAAGGAGAAGCGGCGCGGTCGGCCAGACGTTGGCGATCATCTTCCGGTTGTGTCCGATGGCAGCTGTCATAAGCACCAATCCTGTACGCTTCATTATACGCGGTTCGGCGCGTTTCGTCAACATGCCCTTCCAAGATCGCTCTCGCGAACCTGTACAAAAAATACGTAAAAAATTTTTTAAAAAATTTGCATACAAGCCGCCGAGCAAGCAAGAACTTCTACCTATGAACCAAAATACTGTATCAGCCCCATCCAATCTATCATTCGAACGCTCTCGCCAAGAATCCGCCATTTAGGGGATGTCTCTTTTCTTCCCTGCTGACTATAATAGGAACGAAACCAAGCAAAAAGCTGGTTCGCTTGTGTCATCCGACCCATACCGATGCGCCTCTTCTGCGACGCAGGGCGTCATTGGATCACAAACCGGATTCCTCTCACAGGAGGTCGAAAATGAAAGCGTTACGGATTGGAATGATCGCCGGGCTGACCGCCCTGGCCGCGACCGCATTGGCCCTCCCCTCGATGATGAAAGACTTCAACACCACCTACAAGCTAGGCAAGAACTCGGCGCTGACAAAGGCCGGGTGCGTGGTCTGTCACGTGGAGAAGAACAAGCCTAAGCTCAACCCCTACGGCGAGGCGCTGAAAAAGGCGCTGGGAGAGGCCAAAACGAAGAAGCTCTCGGCGGAAATCTTTAAGAAAGTCGAGACGCTCGATTCGGATGGCGATGGCGCCACGAACGGCGCGGAGATCAAGGCCGATACGCTGCCGGGCGACGCCAAGAGCAAACCGGCCAAGTAACCAGGCGACTTTCGCATCCGCAGGATGCCGCAGCGTGTGGCGGAGCGCCTGCCTCCGCGCGAGAGGGCGGAGGCAGGCGTCTCTCTACAAGAACCTGCCCATGTCATAGAGGCGGGATACGACCCAGGAGGCGTTTGAGGAGATGCGCAAAGGGAGAATAGGACGCTGGCCCCTCGGTCTGCTTTCGGCGGGATTTGTCGTCTCGCTCACCGGGCTATTGACCTTCGCTCTGGCGATACCGGAAGCGACGAAGAAGCCGCCCTCCTTTCCACTGAACCTGTTCAGCGAGGCCAAAGCGGAGGACTATATAGACGAGGAGGACTGTACCGCCTGCCACGCCGACGCCCACGCCAGCTTTCAGCGTTCGCCCCACGCCCTCTACGTTCAGAACCCCCGCAACGCCCTGGATAAACGCGGCTGCCAATCCTGTCATGGGCCGGGCGGCCCGCATGTGGCCCACCTCAAAGAAGAGGACGACATCTACAAGTATGTCATCAGCTATACAAAGGCCAGGCCGATGGAGAGCGCGACGGCCTGCCTGCGCTGCCATAACGATACCCTGACGATGGCGCACTGGCGGCGCACCGGCCATGCCCGCGCCAATGTGACCTGCACCGACTGCCATCAGATGCACTGGGAAGATCGTCTCGGTCGGGAGCGTGCCAAAGCCGCCGACGGCGGCGAGAAAGAGACCGCCAGAGAGAATGCGTCCAAAGCGGTGAAGAACACGCGCGCCCCCGCCTTTATCGCCAGGCCGGAGCCAAAGGCGCTGCTCAAGGCAGACGAAGCGACCCTGTGCGGCAGTTGCCACCGGCGGGAACTGACCGAGTTCCGCCACAATTTCCATCATCCCGTCCCGGAAGGACGCATGGTGTGCAGCGACTGCCATGATGTCCACCCCAATCGCGACGAGCGCAAACGTCTCCGCCCCGTGAAAGAGAACTGCGTGACCTGCCATCCGGAGACCGCCGGGCCGTTCGTGTTCGAGCATGATCCCGTCGCGGGCTGGACGGGCGAGGGCTGCATGGAGTGCCACCGCCCGCACGGTTCCCATAATCCGGCCCTGCTCACCACCTTCTCGCGCGGGCTGTGCAATCAGTGCCATACCGATAAGGCGAACAACCACTTTCCGGGCCGTACCTGCTGGCAGTCGGGCTGCCATGCCGCCGTACACGGCTCGAATCATGACCAGACGCTGTTTCGTCCTTGACCATCTACCGGCATGAGAAGTCGAGGGGCAGAAGTCCGGGGGCGCGAGCGCCCGGCTTCCGCCCGATGCCAGGGAGAGCCGTAGACATGCGCATATTGCTGACGATCTGGCTATGTCTGGGGTTGGCGGGCGTGGGCGTGGCCCAGCAAGCGCCCGCGCCGCAGCCGCCGCCCGCCCAACAAGAGCCGGCCTCCTCCAAAGAGGAGGCTCCGGCGCAGCCGGAGCCTGCCGAGGGGCAGGAGACGGACGGCGCGAAAGAGCAGAAGCCTGCGGAGGAGAAGGCCGAACCGGAAAAAGCCGACTCCGCGAAGGAAGTGCCCCAGGAGGCAGAAAAGAAAGAGGCGGAAGAGAAGCCGGAACGAGTCCCCTCCGTTCTCGTGGAGGGCGGCTGGGCCGACTGGGGGCTGGGCGGCGCCGAGCGCAAGTTCCGGCAGTACGCCACGCCGCCGCGCGGCTGGTTCCTGCGCGATCTGCGCTATATGTCCCTCTTCACGCCGCGCAAACAGGACCTCTTTCTGACGCTGAAAGGGCTGGGGCAGGACGACTACCGGGCCGAGACCAGCCTGGCCTACCAGTACGGCGATACGATGCTGCGGGGGACGACGGCGCGCAACCGGTTCTTCGATCCCACGCCCGTCGTCGTTCCCTACAGCCAGTGGCGTGAGGATCAGGTCGCGTTCCGGCAGGCGCTCTTTCGCGACATCGCGCTCTCCTATCGTTATCGCCGGGACGCGGAGAACTGGAACTTCGAGCCGCCGCGCGCCGGGCTGAACCAGGAATCGCGGTACTGGGACCTGCTCGCCGCCGGACGCCTGGGCCGGGGCTATGCCAGCCTCGGCTATGTGAACTGGCGCTTCGCCGACCATACCGGGCAATACCCCGCGCTGGTCACGCAGGGCCTCAACGCGAGCTATCTCTGGGAACTCTCCGGCTCCGCCGATCTGGAAGCGGCCTACTCGCGCCTCTGGCTGGATCAGCCGGGCCTCGGCACGAACACGGTGGACACGCTGGCGTTCACCGGCGATTTCGCGCTCGGCTCCGCCACCGATCTGGATGTCTCGTTCCGCCTGCGCCATCTCGATCTGCCTATCGTGCGCAACGCCCTGGTGCGGGAGCAGCGCGCTACCTCCGTGCGGATCGAGCATCGCTGGCGCGGCTGGGGAGTCAAGTTCGGCGTGCGCTATCAGGAGGCCGAACGCCTGCGCGGAGATCAGACCTACGTAGATGTGCCGCGCTGGTGGACGGTCGAGGGCAGCCTGTCGGGGCGGCTGAACCGTCACCTGCGGATGACCCTGCGCGGCTACACCCAAAGCCTGCTCAACGGCCCGGTCATGGTGACCGATGACCCGCGCCCGCTCTACTGGGATCAGCGCGACTGGCTCCAGCTCAAACTCGACGGCGGCACGCCCGACGCCAGCGGCTACCTGATCTATTCCTATCGGCAACTGAGCAACGGCGCGCGCGCCTCCAATCTGACTACCCATATCCTCACGACGGGCGGCGCCTGGCAGATCACCGCGCCGTTCAGCGTGTTCGCAGAGTATACGCACGAGTTCTGGTCGGGAAACAACGGGAATCCGGATCAGCCCGACCTGGACAGCTTTGCCCCGGATAGCAGCATCGCCGTCATCGGCCTGAACTGGGCGCTCTCTCCGCGCGCCTTCCTTTCGGTGAGCTATACCGATTTCTCCACCGACAACGACAACCCCCTCCTGCTGCGCGAGGGCAACACGCACGGGAAGTTCTGGACGCTGAACGGGCGCTACCAGTTCCCCAACGGCACCGAGTTGGGGCTGGTGGTCGCGCCGTGGGCGTTCCGTGACCAGGTCGTTGGCGCGCAGGACTACGATGCGACGGTGGTCATGCTGACAGCCGGACTTAAGTTTTGACAGCCGTTTGCGCATCGGCGGCCTATAGGCCGCCGATTGGGAATATTGGAAAGGAGGGAGGATCATGAGGCGAATAACCTGGATTCTGCTTCTCGGCGCCGCTCCCATCCTCATCCTGTTGCTGCTTATCGTGACAGGATGCGGCGGGGGCGGAGGGCCGGTGCAGCAGCCCGAAACCGGGCCGGGAACACCTATCTCCGCAGAGTTCGTTCAGCTTCAGCCCGCCGCGCAGCGCAGCGCGGTCAACGTCGGAAGCGACAAGTGCGCGCAGTGCCATAACGCTTCCGGCAGGCTGGACAGCCCTGCCTTCTTTACCCTGTGGAGCCAGACGCTGCACGCGCAGAAGAACGTCGGATGCGAGGCGTGTCACGGGCCGGGCAGCGTGCATGTCGCCAACCCCAGCAAGGACAATATCCTGAGAGGAACGAGCGTCACCAATCCTGTGGTCTGCGGGCAGTGTCATGGGCCGACGCATGACCAGTTCAAGAACTCCCGGCACGCCAGTCCGGTGGAGACCGTCCTGGAGGAGGCGACGTCGAATCCGAACGTCTATGCACGCACCTGCTTCCGCTGCCACAGCGCCCAGTTCCGCGTCGCCAATGTAGACGATCCTATCGCAGAGGAGAAGACGCCGGATCAGATAGATGCGAATATCGCGGCGCTCTCCGTAGCCGACCTGCAAACGTTCGTCGCGGGGACGCACGAGTCGGCAGCCTGCGTGACCTGTCACGACCCGCACCGGGTCACGAGCAACCTGACCTCGACCGGCAACCAGGCGTATCTGCGCTATCCGACCGCCAGCACAGATACGACCGGCCTGGCTCCCGGCGCACCGGTCAAAACCTACACCACGATCAACCATATCTGCGGCAGATGCCACAATGCGCGTGGAACGAACCCGTCCGATACGGCGCTGCAGGCCAGCACGGTCCGACCGAGTATGCACTATGGCCCGCAGTATAACATCCTGCTGGGCGTCGGCGGCGTGGAAGGCGCGAGCGGCCCGGTCGTCCGCACCAGTACCCACTCGACCGCGCCGGATCAGTGCGTCCACTGCCACATGCCCAACAAGCGGCATACGTTCACGGTCAGCCTGGATACAAGCTGCGCCCCGTGCCATACAGCGGCGGATGCAGCCGCGCGCTCCGATGCTGTCCGCAATGAGTTCCTGAACGGCCTGCTGGCGCTGCGCACACGTATGGAAAACTGGGCGCAAGGAGCCTTCAACAATCCGGCATGGTGGGACTATACGAGTTCGATCACGGAGGAAGGCGGCACGGCTCCCACTTCCTCACAGGAGGCGCAGGTTCCCATCGAGATCAAGCGGGCGCGGTACAACTACTACTTCCTGCTGCGAGAGGGCAGCTTCGGCATCCACAATACGCCCTACTCGCGCTACCTGCTGAATATCGCCAACCAGAACCTGGATGCGCTCGGCGTCGCTCCGGCTCCGACCCGCTCCACGTTGACCCCGAAGCAGATATTCGATATTCTGCAGAAAGACCTACTTCGAGCGAAGGCGGCGGATGTTCACGCCGACGAGCATAACTTGTAACTCACCTTAACAGGCTCGCCCCGGCTATCCAATCCGGGGCGAGCCTGTAGGATAGAAACGGGTAACGCTGCCGAAGCATTCGCTACCCGACCAGCAGCCTGAGAGCGAGAGGAGGATGGCCCCATGAAAACACGGCTGGGAATACTTGCCCTGATAGTGGGGCTTTGCCTGCCCACGACGGCGCGGGCGAAGTCGGAATACCTGGATGTCCTGTTGACCGTCTACAAACCCTATGCCAAGTCCCTGGAAGACCGTTCCTGCGCCAACTGCCACGTCTCCGAGTCGGACTATGCGCTCAATCCTTTCGGCAAACAGGTCCGGCAAGAACTGGCGGCGGCCAACGCGAAGGAACTCACCCCGGCCCTTCTCCAGAAGATGGAGCCGCTCGACGCGGACGGCGACGGGACTTCCAATATAGACGAGATCAAGGCCGGCACGAACCCCGCCGATCCCACAAGCGGCGGAAAGCCGGGCGTGACGCCCCCGCCTGCCTCCGCAGCCGGGAGCCAGGCCGCGCCTGCCAAGAAGAAATCGCTCATCCCCAAGAACTTCTTCCATCCCGCCGTCGTCCATCTGCCCATCGGCCTCTTTATCGGCGGGCTGCTGCTGGATTTCATCGGGATGTTTCGTAAAGACAAGACGCTGCTGCACGCCGGCTGGTACAATCTCATCCTTGCGGCGCTGACCGCGCTGGCCGGTATCACGACCGGATTCGTCGCCATCTTTCGGATGCGCGTCCCCTTGAGCGGACTGATCTTTCAGCACATGCTCCTGGCGGTCACCGGTACGATCATCATGTGGCTGATGGTGTCTCTGCGCGTCCACCGGCATGAGCGGATGAACCTGCCTCTGCGGGTCGCCTACTACGTGCTGGCAGCGGCGGGCCTGCTGCTCATCTCCTACTCCGGCCATCTCGGCGGGGTCTTCGTCTACGGAGAGTAACGGCCTGGGAAACGCTTCCTGAAGTTCGCCCTCTCTGTGTTTGCAGTCTTCACGGCGGCGAGGCGCTCTGATCGCACAACGGTCGGAAGCCTCGCCGCCTTCTTGTGTCCCGGCAGGCATCGGCGTTGCCGGGGGCGAAAGGCGTGGGCGGCCCGTCACGATTTCGCCGCCGCATGGTTTGTTTGGAATGTAATGAGGAAACTCCCGGCTGCCGCGACAGGGGCAGTCCGTGATCCGATAGAAAGGATAGACAGACGATGGCTTCTCGGCGATTTCAAACGATAGCGCTGTTCAGTCTTCTGACGATGCTGGTCAGCGCGCCCGCCTTCGCGCAGCGCGTTCCCCTCTGGGCGGTCGGCATGTTCGAGGGCTACAATCGCAAATATGCGGCGCAGGTGGAACTGACCATCCGGCGAGATGGACAGGTGATCGCCCGCAACCGCTACGATAACGGCAGGCGCGACACCGCCTATGGCTCCTGGCGCAACGGGCGCATCTACTTCGGCGCGACGGAACTGGATGTGGACCAG
>DASRGL010000074.1:0-8696 GCA_035651115.1 Chthonomonadaceae bacterium | reverse complement strand
TCTCGGTGCGGCGAATGACGACATCGGGGCGCACGGTCGCGCGGCTATTGGTGGGACGATAGGCCCAGGGAGGCCGGAACTGACTGGCCGGGTAAGGATGGAGCCGTGTTCGGATATAGTCAATGGTCTGCTTGGCTTCGTCCACAGAAATTCCCCCGGCGCGCGCCAGCTTGGGGTAGCGGCGCGCGACGATATGTTCCCAGTGATGAGCGATCAGATTTTCCGCGATCTCGATGCGCCTCTTGCTCGCGGGCGAGGCGGTCTCTTCGCCCAGATAGCGCAGTTGCAGCAGCAGGCACTCCTGCAGGTCCCGCGCCCCCACGCCGGGCGGATCGAAGGACTGGATGACCTTCAGCACCTGTTCCACCGACTCCGGGGCCACGCAGAGTTCCAGCGCGATCGTCTCCACGCTCTCGCCCAGCCAGCCGTTATCGTCGAGGCTGTTGATGAGATACTCGCCGATCCAGTAGTCTTCCGCGGGGACGGCGGCGCGCAGGAGACCGCGCAGGTGTTCCTGGAGGGTCATCTCGGCTTCCAGATTGCCGACCGGATCGTAGTCGTCGTCGGTTTCGGAAGGCATGACGCCGAAAAACGACTCATATTCGGTCTCGTGGTCGCCGGAGTCGAGGGCTTCGGCCTGCTGTTCGGCTTCCCGTTCTTTGGCCCGCCGCGCCGAGCAGTAGGGGCAGGTGGCAGGATCAATGCAGTCTCCGGCGCAGGGCTGATCTTCGATGGTTTCCAGGGCCGGGTTTTCCAGCAACTCGTCCTCGATGGACTGTACCAACTCAATCGAGGTGAGCTGCAGGATGCTGTTCGCCATGATCAGCCGAGGGTCTATCCTCTGCGTGATCACCTGCCGTTGATCTTGTTGGATCTGCACCGTTAGGAACCTCCGCGTCGCTTCGAGAACGGATCCAGGTCCGGTGGTCATGCCCTGGAGCGCGCAGAGAGCCGGGAAAAGAAGTCAGCGCTCCGTATCCGTTACCGATTTGCCCAGCGGCATTTGCGCCAGGCCGATTGTGCCTGATGTCGCTTCCATTGTCGGCAGGTGCGGCGTACAACTTCAGACATGCTGACTCCGGGAGGGACTCTGCCGTGCAACGCCAGAGCGGCAAACGCCTGGACGCTGTGGGGGACAAGGGACGCCATGGCCGCCGCGCTATTCAGACAGAAACCGGAGCAGACAGAACAAAAGATGTTCCATTATAGAAGAAAGGCTCCGGCAGTGTCAAGCAGGAACTCTCCTTTTCCTGCGGCAAAAGCGGACAGAGAGCAGATAAACTAGGGAAAATACGGGGACGCCGCTCTCTGTTCCTCTGTGCCGAAAGCGCGTGTTCCTGTGCGCCTCGAAGGTTCGCCTGCGTCTCGCCAGGCGTTTCGGCGCAACGCCGCGCGTTCTCTCGTGACGGGAAGGCTCTTGCAAGGAAGGCAGTCCGGCCCACAGTCTGGGACACTATGGGCCGGAGGTAGGGACGTCCCGATGAGACGTGGCAGGGCCTCACCTGCCTATCAGACGCGAATCGGCGCGATATGTTCTCCCAAATTATAAAGACACACCCGACAGTCCCGCCGTGAGACTCCGTTGGCCCGACACCGCACCAGATTCGGGGCGGCTGCTGGAAAAACCGCGCAGGACATCCGCGCCTCCTCTCCGAATTCTGAAACGAGACGCGCCGTGCGCAGTGAGGAGGCAGACCCTGACGCGCGGCGCGGACACCCCATTCTGAGGAGAACAGAGCGCGACGATGCCGGACGCCACGATTGATATTCTCGTCAATGAGCCGATTGCCACGATCCATCCCCATATCTACGGACACTTTATGGAACACCTGGGCGGCTGTATCGAGGAGGGATGCTGGGTCGGCGAAGAGTCTGCTATCGCCCATACCGGCGGTATCCGCGACGATGTCGTGGCGGCGCTCAAAGCGGTCGGCGTGCCGGTGATTCGCTGGCCGGGCGGCTGCTTCGCCGACGACTACCACTGGCAGGATGGCATCGGCCCCAGAGACAAAAGGCCGCGCCGCATCAATATCCACTGGGGTGATGTCATCGAGACGAACCAGTTCGGCACGCATGAGTTTATCGCGTTCTGCCGGGCGGTCGGCGCGGAACCCTACTTCTGCGGCAACGTCGGCAGCGGCACGCCGCGCGAACTGCGCGACTGGGTCGAGTACTGCAACTTCCCCGGCGACAGCACCCTGGCCCGGCTGCGCGCCGAGAACGGTTCCCCGGAGCCGTTCGGCGTGCGCATCTGGGGCGTCGGCAACGAGAACTGGGGTTGCGGCGGCAACTTCACCCCGGAGGACTACGGCACGGAGTATCGGCGCTTCGCCTCCTTCCTGCGCAACTGGGGGCAGGAGCCACTCTACCTGATCGCCTGCGGGCCGAGCGGCAACGATCTGGACTGGACGCGCCGGTTCTTCGAGAAGCTGCGCAAGGACTACTGGGGCGGGCCGCCGGTTCACGGCTACGCGGCGCACTACTACTGCGGCACGGCTGGCACGGCGACCGAGTATACCGAGGCGCAGTGGTACGAACTGCTCTGGAAGGCGATCCAGATGGAGCCGCTCGTCGTGCAGCAGCGCGCTCTGCTGGACGCTTTCGACCCGGAGCGCAAGATCGGCCTGCTGGTGGACGAGTGGGGAACCTGGCATCCGCCGACGCCGGGCCGCAATCCGGCCTTCCTCTGGCAGCAGAACACGGTGCGGGATGCGCTGGTCGCCGCGCTGACCCTGGACATCTTCAATCGGCACGCGGATAAGGTCGTCATGGCGAACATCGCGCAGACCATCAATGTGCTGCAAGCCCTGATCCTGACGGACGGCGATAAGCTGCTCAAGACGCCGACCTACCACGTCTACGACCTGTACAGGCCGCACCAGGGCGCGCAGGCGGTGCGCGCGCTCTTCCAGACGCCGAGCAGGGACTGCACGGTGGGAGGCAAGCCGCAGACGCTGCCGCTGCTGGCCGGCTCCGCTTCGGTCAAAGGGAAGACTCTGACCCTGACCGTCACGAATACCAGCGCGACCGAGAGCGTCACGGCGGAGTGGCGGTTATCGGGCAGCGCAGCCGTCTCCGAAATCCGCGCCGATGCGCTGCGCTATCCGGCAGGCGACATCCAGGCTCACAACACGCATGATGCGCCGGAAACGGTCACGCTGGCGCAAACTTCCGCGCCGCAGAGAGGGGCAGTCTACGTCTTCCCGCCCGCTTCTGTCACGCGCCTTACATTGGCTCTGTCCTGATACCGGATGCAGCCAGACGAAATCCCTCATCGCAAGGAGAAGAGAACCGACAATGGCAAAGATAAAGCAATCGCTGGCCTGGTGGTGCTTCGGGCGCGCTCTCGCGCCGGAAACCCTGATCGCCGAGGCGAAGCGTATCGGCTACGCGGGCGTGGAGATGTGTCCGCAGGAACACTGGCAGAAGGTGCGCGACAGCGGGCTGCGCATCGTCACGGAGGGGGGACACGCCTCGCTCACCGACGGCCTGAATAAGCCGGAAAATCACGACCGTATCGAGCGGGAGATCAACGCCAAGCTGGAACTGGCGCAGAAGTGGGACATCCCCGCGCTCATCGTCTTCAGCGGCAACCGCAACGGCCTGGCGGATGAGAAGGGCATCGAAACCACCGCGCGGGGCTTGCAGCGCGTGGCAAAGGCGGCGGAAGATGCGGGCGTGACGCTCGTGCTGGAACTCTTGAACTCCAAAGTCAACCATCCCGATTATCAGTGCGACCGGACGGCGTGGGGCGTCGCGGTCTGCCAGGCGGTCAACTCGCCGCGCGTCAAGCTGCTCTACGACATCTACCACATGCAGATCATGGAGGGCGACGTGATCCGCACCATCCGCGACAACATCGCCTACATCGGCCATTTCCACACGGCGGGCAATCCGGGGCGCAACGACCTGGACGAGACCCAGGAACTCTACTACCCGGCCATCTGCCGCGCTATCGCCGCTACCGGCTACGACGGCTACGTGGGCCAGGAGTTCAGCCCCAGAGGCGAACCTGTCGCGGCGCTGGAGCAGGCGTTCAAAGTCTGCGACATATAGGATCGCTTGATTATTTGGTTCCTCATCGCCGCCACGGAGCGGGGCGTAGGCTGTCCGGCAGCGAGAACGGGTGGGTTATAGCCCGAACTCTTTGTTGATTTGGCGCAGAATCTCTTGGAGCGTTTGCTCTATGGCTTCCATACGCGCTTCAACCGCTTCATCATCCGATTCCTCTTTCGTTCCATTGTCCCAGTTATACCATAGAGGCGCAAAGGCGCAGCGGACGCATTTTTGCGGCCGTTGGCGAGGAGGAGCAACAGGGCGTGATGGAACATAGGGTGGTCGGCGACGGACTGGGGCGTGGCCGTCTGCCAGGCGGTCAACTCGCCGCGCGTCAAGTACAACAGGCCGAGACATGTTGCCTCGGCCTGCGCTTTATCGTCCTTAGAGTGTGTAGAAACTCCTTGCCCGGCGAAGGAATTCGCGGCTGCAAACGCGCCAGGTCGGCCTGCGCCGACTCAAGCGCGCGGAGACGATCCGCGTGGACAGAAACCCGCTCGCTGCAAACGCACCAGGTCGGCCTGCGCCGACTCAAGGCTCCCTCCCCTTCGCAAGGGGAGGGTTGGGGTGGGGTCTGGAGTCCGCGCAGGCGGACTTCGTGCTTTTGCAGGGGCAGTTTGAACTGCCGCTACGGGTTTTTCTATACACTCTCAGAACCCGGCCCTGCAGAGCGAGAGCAGAAGGCTCTTGATGGTAAAGGAGGAATCCGCGCCGGGTCGGGCGAAATGTAAGCGGTGTCTGGATTCGACCCGTGCCGTCCGCGCATTTCTCCCCCCGACCGGATGTCACGACGCCCGTGCCGTGACGTTGGTTGCATCCATGGACCATGCGCGTTTTGCGCCCCCGTAAGACTCAGGGAGGAGGTTCCCCATTTTTACACGTACTACTGCTCTGCGCGCAGCCCCGCAGAGTCCAAGGATACATTCCCGTGACCGGGAGCGGCGTCTCCTGTTCGGAGGGATGGCGCTGTTCGGGCTGGTCTGTCTCACGCTATTGAACGGATGCGGCGGCGGCGGTTCGTCCGGCAATAATCAGCCCCCGCCGACGACCCGCAGCCCTGTCTCCGGCACCGTCACCGATGTGAACGGCTCGGCCATTGTCGGCGCGACCGTCACGCTCGGCAACAAGACGGCGACCACCACGCAGTTCGGAACCTATACGATTCCCGATGTGGCTCCCAATGTCTACACCATCACCGCTTCGGCCACCATCAACAACCGGCCCTGGACCGGCCAGAACACCGTCGAAGTGATCTCCGGCGAGACGAACACCTCCAACGTGCATATCGTCCTTTCGGATATGGCCCAGCAGGGTTCTATCACCGGGAATGTGAGCGATACGCAGGGGCGTCCGCTTGCCAATGTGAAGGTGTTCGCCGCCGCTCCCGATCCGCAGGGCGGCGCGTTCTTCACCACGCTCGGCGCTATTTACACGCTCACCGACCCGCTGGGGAACTATACGCTGCCGAGCCTGCCGTTCCGTCAATACGTCGTTGCGGCCTCGTTCGCGGGCTATCTCAACCAGACGGCGACCGTCACGGTGGCGAACGCGGCGGGAGCGCACGCCAACTTCACCCTGACGCGCTCGAACGGGCCGTCCACCGTCCCGGTCGTTCCGCAGCTTTTCGCGACTGCGTTCACGGTGCCGTCCACGCCGACGACCCGCGCCGCCGGTTCCAGCCAGGCGCGCGCTCTGAACGCGATCCGCCAGCTGATTCTCAAGCGCCTCGGACGGCTCAAGTACAAGATGCCGGCCCCGACACGCATCACCCTGCGCCATGTGACGACGCGCAGCACTCCGGCAGGCAGCATCATCGAGAACGACCTGTTCTGGGACTTTGACAGCCAGTTGAACAACGTGTGGGGCTACGACATCCTGCGTTCCGTCAACACGGATACGCAGTTCGTCTCCATCGCCCTGCTCCGCGATCCGCTCGGCGACCGCTACGCCGACATTGATAGCGCGCTGACGCCGGACCTGCGCTACTACTACAGCATCGCGCGACTGGACACGATCAACTTCCCTGCCAACGGGACGGAAGGCGATCCGGTCAATCCGCCGGTCGTGGTCCGGCCGCTTCAGCCTATCGCGCAGACCGCCCCGAACGACGGCGCGACCGTCGCCGGTGCGCCGGTCTTCGCCTGGACGGCGGTTCCGCGCGCCTTCCAGTATCATGTCCTGGTCTATGATCGCTTCCCTGACCTGAACTCGGATACCGATCCGAACGGGGTAAAACCGATCTGGCCCGCCGACGTGAACAATCCGGGCAGCGCGGCGGTGCTGGCTCCCGCGACCAGCCTGACCTACGCCGGGCCGGCGCTCCAATCGGGACATACCTACTACTGGGCGGTCTTCGCGGACGATGTCTCCGAGGCCGATCCGAACCAGTCGGCGCTGTCCGCCTTCTCGATCAGCCAGATACGCTCGTTCGTCGCGCAATAAACTGCTATTCCCCGGCTGCCGGGCATTTCGATGCCCGGCTACTGAAGTTTGTTCTTTTGGAGGATTTCCGCTTGAAACTCCGAGGTTTCCGCCTTGCGGCGGTTCTGGCCGCGTGGGTCTTCGCCGCGCTGCCGGGCGCGCTGGCGACCCGCGCCGCCGCGCAGCAGACCTACCGCAACGTCGTCAACGTGCGGTTTCGCGCCGTCAGCAACGGGCCGCAGTCCGCGCTTATCGTAGATGTCAAGGATTCCAGCGACACGGCGGCGGTCCGTCGCGCCGTGCAGGAGCGGTATACAGCCTACAGCAACGCGCGCGACCCTATCGTAAAGCGGGAACTCGACTTCCTGGTGCGGCGCGGACGCCTCAAGCCGGGGACGCAGCTCGACATCGCCGATGTCGTTCTCGTGCGGCGTAACGGGCGGCTGGCCGCTCCGAAGCCCCCGCCGCCGGGCCGCGCGCCCAACGAACTGACCTTCACCATTCCCACGAGCGGCGACGGCGGCTGGAGCGCGCAGGCCGCTGCGGAACTGGCCGCCCTGCGCGACGCCCTCTATCCCGAACTCAAGACGGTTCTCGGCCCGCCGGGTTGGTCGGGCAATGTCGCCATCCTGAACAAAGACCCGCGTCTGGGCAAGGTGGACTCCGTCATCGGCGCACTGCTCGTCGTGGACAATACGAGCGGCAGCGTCGAGATATGGTTCCCCAGCTTCTCCGCGTTCCAGACCCGGTTTCTCGCGCTGGCGCAGGTGATGGCGCAGGCGTTCCATGCCAAGCAGCGCATCGCCTGGGATGCCTGGGAGCAGGGGATGGGCCGCGCCGCCGCGCTCGTCTGCGCCCGCGACCTGCAAACGATCTTTACCGAGAACGGGCAGGCGGTCACTGCCGCCGCCAACGCGCTCAGCTTCTACTATACGCCCTTCTATGACCTGCTCAACCAGCCGCCGCTCGGCAACAACACCTTCACGCCGCCGACCAAAAGCAATCAGGCTCTGGATCAGAACACGCTGACCACGCTGGCCGGGATGCTCGTGCCGCGCCTGCAGATGTCCTCGACGGCCTGGCTCAAATGCTTCATCGAGAACATCGGCTTCTTCCAGAACTTCAACGCCGCCTACTATGCCGCCTACGCGCAGGACGCGACCATCGCCAACGATACGAGCCGCCTGCGCGCGCTGGCAGCCGCCGCCGTGCCGTCGGTCGAGGGAATGCCCTTCGACGACTGGTTCGAGCGGCAGTACGTCCTCGATACCAGCGTCACGCCGGGGCGCAAACTCTACGCCTACACGCAGCCGACCTTTCCCACCGGCGCGCAGGGCGGCGACAGCGGCGCAGCCATCTTCCTGGTCTACTACCAGACGACGACCACCGGCGACGAACTCGACCGCAGCGGCACGGCCAATCTGGTCTACTGGGACTACAGCTTTATCAACCGCCTCTTCCTGCCCTCGTTCGACATCGCCACCATCACCGACGGGTTCGGCAGCGTCGCGCCGTTCTTCACCAATATCGGCGGCAATCCGGCGGATAAGATGCGCGTGGCGATAGATATTCCGGTCAACAAAGAGTACGTCCGCATCTACTTCCCCGCTGGGGAGACCGGCACGGAGGAGGCTCCGAACGACTTTTCCGGCGTGGTGGTCGGCGCGGATACCGGCAACCTCTCCGTCGTCTATCGCGATGGCGGCGGCACGATCGCCACGACCGTCCAGCAGGGCGCGTTCGGAGCGGTCGGCGCGCAGGGGACGGTTCCCAACGGGTTCAGCCGCACGACGCTGACCTTCACGACGCCGCAGAACCAGACCTACACCTTCCAGCGCAACACCGCCTTCAGCAACGCCTATTTCATCGCGCCCATCTTCGTGCTGGCCGTGCCGCCGCCCGCCGCCACGCTCTCGCACTCGTTCGCGGCAGGCCCGCAGTTGATCTCGCTGCCCTTCCGGCCCTTCACCAGCGATCTGGCCCGCGTCTTCGGCACGAATCCGAACGCGACCCTGCTGGCGCAGTGGCGGCAAGACCTTCCGACCGACAACAAATATCTCTACTATCCGACCCTGCCGCTCTATCAGCCGGGCTACGGCCTCTGGAGCAACTTTGCGGCGGCGGTCAACGCGACGAATATGCAGGGTGAGCGCACAGACAACCAGCAGGCCATCAGCATCGCCGTTCCCTTCGGCTGGACGCAGATCGGCCCGCCGTAT
>DASRGL010000073.1:0-6451 GCA_035651115.1 Chthonomonadaceae bacterium | reverse complement strand
CTGGTCAAAGCGCAGGGGCTTCCGTCTCTCTGCCGCGTCCTGATGAACGCGAACGAATTCCTGTACTACTGAGCTGAGAAGGGAATAGCCCTCACTCCTAACCCCTCTCCCACGCTGTGGAGAGGGGAGAGGCGAAGGCTCCCCCTCCTTACGAAGGAGGGGGAAGGGGGGAGGTTTCAAGCCGCGACCGTACCGGAGGGCTGCCGTATGAAACTGGAGAGAAGCGATTTTGACGAGGAGAGAGGGTTTCGCATGGGGATGGAACGCTTGCTGGATAGGAGAGAGTTTCTGGGAGAGATGGGAACGGGACTGGGCAGCATCGCGCTGGCCTGCCTGCTGATGGAGGAGACCGGCCCGGCCCGCGCCGATACGCGGCTCCCCAATCCGCTGGCCCCGCGTCCTCCCCACTTTCCTCCAAAGGCGCGGCGCGTCTTGCAGATATTCTGTCCGGGCGCAGTCAGCGCCATGGACACCTTCGAGTACAAGCCGGAGTTGCAGAAGCGGCACGGCGAGCCGATGCCGGGCCTCACCGGGGTCAGCAGCTTCCAGGGCGGCAACGGCAACCTGATGCGCAGTCCGTGGGCGTGGCGGCAGCATGGGCAGTGCGGCAAATGGGTCTCCGATCTGCTGCCGCACCTGGCCGCGCGCGTGGACGATCTCTGCTTTATCCACTCCCTGACCGCCCGCAGCAACACGCACGGCCCGGCCATGCTCCAGATGAACACCGGCTTCGTCTTTGAGGGCTTCCCCAGCATGGGCGCGTGGGTCACCTACGCGCTCGGCACGGAGAATCAGAACCTGCCCGCCTTCGTCGCCATCCCGGACAGGCGCGGACTGCCTCCCAACGGCCCCGCCAACTGGAACGCCGGATTTCTGCCCGCCGCCTACCAGGGAACGGCCTTCAACGCCACCACGCCTATCGCCAATCTGAATCCGCCCAAAGACGCGACGCCGCAGGGTGAGCGGCAGGTACGCGACCTGCTGGGCCGCCTGAACCGCGCGCATCTGGCGCACCATCCCGCCGACAGCGACCTGGCGGCGCGCATCGCCGCCTACGAACTGGCCGCGCGGATGCAGCTCTCCGCGCCGGAGGTGACGGACATCTCGAAGGAGACCGCCGCCACACGGACGCTCTACGGCGCGGACAGTCCCGATCCGCTCAAGGCGAGCTACGCCCGCAACTGCATCCTGGCGCGGCGGCTGCTGGAGCGCGGCGTTCGCTTCGTGCAGCTCTACTGCGGGGCGTGCGCCTCGGCGGTGGATGGCCTGCTCAACTGGGACGCCCACAAGACGCTCAAGGCCGACTACGAGCGGCACGGCCCCATCCTCGACCAGCCGACCGCCGCGCTGCTCCAAGACCTGAAACAGCGCGGCCTGCTGCACGATACGCTGGTGCTGTGGACGACGGAGTTCGGGCGGATGCCGACCCACCAGACCGGCAGCGAGGGCCGCGACCATAACCCCTACGGCTTTACGGCCTGGATGGCGGGTGCGGGCGTGAAGGGCGGCTTCAGCTACGGCGCGACCGACGAATTCGGCTACAAAGCGCAGGAGAATGTCTGCACGATCTATGATTTTCATGCGACGGCCCTGCACCTGCTCGGCCTGGATCATAAACGACTGACCTACTACCATAACGGCTCGCAGCGCCGCCTGACCGACGTGCATGGCGAAGTCCTCACGCCGGTGCTGGCATGACCATTTCTGAGGCAGCAGAACCCGATGACACAGCAGAATCCCACGACACGACGGGATTTTTTGAAGGCGAGCGCCGGCGTTTCGCTGGCGCTCATGGCCCCGGAGAGGAGGGTATCCCCGATGCGTTCCCCGACGCCGCGCCCCAAACTGGCCGTTCTCCTGACGGAGTACGGCGCGACCAGCCATGGCCTCTGCTACTGCACCAAGTTCCTGGAAGGCAAGCAGTTCGACGATCATTTCGAGGAGCCGCGCTGCGAGGTCGTTGCCATGCACCTGATGGAGATCGCCAAGAACGACATCGGCATCGCCACCGCGAAGAAGCATAACGTGCCGATGTACCCTTCCGTTGCCACCGCGCTCTGTCAGGGCGGCGACGAACTGGCGGTAGACGGCGTGGTGATCGTGGGAGAGCATGGAACCTATCCCCTCAACGCCAAAGGGCAGCAGCTCTATCCGCGCCGCGAACTGTTCGACCAGGTGATCGGCGTCTTCCGGCAGTCGGGGCGCGTCGTTCCCGTCTTCAACGACAAGCACATGTCCTGGAACTGGACGTGGGCCAAGTATATGTGGCGGACGATCCGGGGGATGCAGATCCCCTGGATGGCGGGCAGCAGCCTGCCCTTCGCCAAGTACGAGCCGATGGTTCCCCTGCCGCACAGCAAGAAACTGGATCACGTCATCGCGGTGGGCTACGGCGGGCTGGAGTCCTACGGTTTCCACGCGCTGGAGACGGGGCAGCATGTCGTCGAGTGCCGGGCGGGCGGGGAGGTCGGCGTCAAGAGCGTGCAGGTGCTTTCCGGGCAGGCGGTCTGGGATGCGCACAACGCGGGCCACTGGCCGAAAGAGATCGCAGAGGCGGCGCTGGGAGCCGTTCATGGCCCAAGCGGAAAGCCGCAGGACTATACGAACGACGTTCACGCCTTCGACATCGTCTATCGCGATGGGCAGAGGATGACCGTGCTGATGGCGAACGGCTACTGCCAGGAGTTTGCGTTCGCTTATCGGGAGCAGGGGAGCCGGGAGATCGTCTCCACCGCCTACCGCCTCGACGACGTGCCGCGCCTCAAGCACTTCTCCGCCACCGTGCGCGCCCTGGAAGAGATGTACCTGACCGGCAAGCCGACGGCGCGTTCGGGAGAGCGCACCTACCTGACCACCGGCATTCTCGCCTACGGCATGGAGAGCCATTTCCGGGGCGGCGCTATGCTGGAGACGCCCGATCTGGAGATCGCCTATCGCCCGATGCCCGTCCCGGAACACTGGAAAGAGGTGCTGCGCTAATTCGGTCTCTCCATGTGCAGCTTCGATAACGGAGTTCTCTCTTCTGCCCTCAAAAGAGGGTTTGCCTGCTGTTAGGGCGAACTGGCAGCCAGATTTCAGACGAAGCAGGAGAGGGATACGCTCCTACATCACAGGTCGCCTGCATGAACGACAAACCTTCGCTTACCACCCCGCTATTGATTCAGGAAGCCAGGGTCTTTGGAACCCTGGAGAGCCAGCATCAAGAACCATTGCTCTATGGCATCACGGACGGCAAGGCGGTCGGCACGTATCTCGAACAGAAGTTTCGGCTCTACCTGCAAGAGCGTTACGAGTTCATGGCGGGCAGTTCTGCGGAGGGCATAGACCTGCCCGGCCTGCTGGTGGATTTCAAGACGACCAGTGTACGTCAGCCGCAGTCCTCGTGTCCGTTCAAATCGGCCCGGCAGAAGGTCTATGGACTGGGCTACTCCCTGCTCATCTTTGTCTACGAAAAGCGCGACGACCCGATAGCCTCTACAGCCAACCTGCTGGTGCGGCATGTCATTTTTGTGGAGAAGGAGCGCACTGCCGACTTCCAGACCACGATGGGACTGCGCCGTATACTTGACAACGAAGGAAACGAAGACGACATTATCGCCTTTCTGAGTGAGCGGATGCTGCCCGTAGACGAGATTCAGGCCGTCGCGCTGGCTCAGGAGATACTCCAGAATCCGCCGGAAGTCGGCTATCTGACGATCTCCAATGCGCTCCAATGGCGGCTACAGTATGCCCGCGCCATCGAGCAGGCAGGCAGTATTGCCGGTATCATCAAGGTGCTATGAGCGAACGCCACCGCAAAATCGAATTCGGCGATTTCCAGACGCCGCTTCCGCTCGCCGAATCGGTGTGCGCGCTGCTAAAGCGCCTGGGGTGCTGTCCACGTACTGTGATCGAGCCTGCCTGCGGCGAAGGCAGTTTTCTAGAAGCGGCAGCCCGCGTCTTTGGAACAGAGGCCGCCTACTTCGGTTTCGACATCAACCCGGATTACGTCGCCCGTGCCAGCCAGCGCCTCTTTCAAAGTCATCCGAAAGTGAGGACATATCTCGGCATACAAGATTTCTTTACATTCGATTGGCAGACCTTTCTAAAGGATAAGCAGACCCCTGCGCTGTTTCTAGGAAATCCCCCCTGGGTCACGAATGCCGCTTTAGGCGCGCTGGGGGCGGGCAATCTGCCGGAGAAGTCGAATCTAAAGCGCCTAAACGGACTGGATGCCCGTACCGGCAAGGCCAATTTCGACATTTCGGAATGGATGCTGCTGAAACTGGCGGAGGCTGCTCGAGGCCGTCCCTTCACCCTCGCCATGCTGTGCAAAACAGGAGTCGCGCGCAAAGCGTTGGAGTACTACTGGCACAACGGCCTCGCGCCAGCAGAGAGCGCCCTATACCGTATTCCTGCTGTCGAATGGTTCGGGGCGTCCGTGGATGCCTGCCTGTTCTTCGCCCGTTTTCGCGCCGAACTCGTGACAGATAAGAGCGCGCGGCTCTATAGCGCGCTCGATAGCGCGATGCCGCTGACTCGTTTTGGACTGGTGGACGGCGAGATGGTGGCCGATGTAGACGCCTATCGGGAACTCAAGTCTCTCCGCGGAGTCAACTACTATCGGTGGCGGTCGGGCATCAAGCACGATCTGGCGAAGGTGATGGAACTTGATATTGTCAACGGAAGTTTGCGGAACGGTTTCGGCGTTGAGGTGGATGTGGAAGAGACGCACCTGTACCCTCTGCTGAAGGCCAGCGATGTCGCCAAAGGCGTTACCACGCCGACCCGGTACGTCCTTGTCACGCAGTCTGCTGTTGGCGAGGAGACAGCCCATTTGCAGGACACGGCTCCAAAAACCTGGGACTATCTTGCCCGGTACGACGCCCTGTTTTCCGAACGCAAAAGTTCGATCTATCGCGGCCAGCCGAAGTACTGTCTCTTCGGCATTGGCCCGTATACGTTTGCTCCCTATAAAGTCGCTATCTCCGGCCTGCACAAAGAGGCTCGCTTTACCCTGATACCACCCTATCAGGGTAAGCCCGTCTGCGTGGACGACACCTGCTATTTTGTCGGCAGCCATCATGCGAAGGAGGCCGCTCTGCTGCATGAACTGTTCTATTCTGACCTGACGCGCCGATTTCTGAAGGCCGTCATCTTTGCGGACAGCAAGCGTCCTATCACGGCGGATATTCTCAATCGCTTGGATGTCAAAAAGGTCGCCGAGCAGTTGGGACGAGATGAGGCGTTATCTGCCTTTCTTCACGAGGGAACCGTCGAGACGAAGAGACAGGGCGTGCTTGTTTTCGAGCCAGTCGAGAGGTACACCCCCTGAACCGCCGCATCCGACGAATGTTGTGGGGCGCAGTGACGACCGAGGCGTAGTAGAGAATGGCGGCGACGCCGAGGAACCGGCAAGCCGACGGCGCGTTCGGGAGAGCGCACCTACCTGACGACCGGCATTCTGGCCTACCAATGGAAGATGGCAGCATATCTCTAACTATACTACTAAACAGAAAAACAGAACTAAACAGAAAAACAGAAAAACAGAACTTATGGCGGGGTTTCGACGCGCTGCCAGACTCGCGCGCCACTGCCGAGAGGGTCTTCCCAGGCAAGCCGCCACCGGTCTGCATAGGCGCGCAGATAGGGAAGGAGATAGGCGTCGCTGTGCGACCATGACCAGGCATCTTGCAGGATGTAGCGCACATGGCGCGGCTGCATGTAGGCGAGTTCCTGCACGCGCGGCCTATCGTTCGGCTCGACCTGCGTGGTCGGATGGCCGGTGTAGAGGTGCAGCAGATAGGCCGGACGGCCCATGAGGACCGTACCCGGTTCCGCGTTCTGCTTGAGCCAGGCGCAGGCCGCATAGAAACCACCCTCTTCTCTATTCCTCCCCAACGCATAGCCGCTTGCCGTGACTTTCCGCTCCCGTGCGATGGTGACGGCGTGAACATGGGCGCAGTAGGCCAGCAGGAGCAGCGCCGCCACACCTTGCGCTATCCGTGTCAGTCGCACGCCTCCTCGCTTCTCCAGCCGCGCGGAGACCCACTCCACTCCCAGAAAGAGATAGAGCAGCATAAACGGCACGATGGGAACGAGAAACCGGGCGTCCCGCCAGGGCCACATCGCCGCGAACAGCCAGAACAGGGCCGAGAACGCGCCGGAGAGATAGAGTCCGCGCCGCCAGCCCTCGACGAACCCGATCAGCGCCAGCAGCGTGAAGGGAACGGCGACCAGATAGAACAGCCAGAACCAGGGCGTACCGATGCTCATGCTGTTCAGGTAGGCGCGCGGAATCAGGCCGATGTAGGTCGGCAGGCCGCGCCGCGCCCGTCCGAGCAGGCCGATGGCATTGAGCGGGATGCGGCCCGCCTTCGGGTCCATCGGATCGCGCAGAGAAAACTGATCCAGATAGGTCGGATAGCGCACGTCGGGATGGCTCAGGATGATATGCCGGTTGCGCATCTGC
>DASRGL010000072.1:0-2497 GCA_035651115.1 Chthonomonadaceae bacterium | reverse complement strand
CTGGCGAACAGCGAACTGCGCCTGCGCGTGCCGGAGGGGAACGTCGTCGAACTGCTGGCGAAGAACGGGCAGGAGATCGCGGCGCTCTGGGAGGCGGCGGGCATCACGGCACGGGATGCGCTGACCAAACGCCTCTCGCTCTCCTTTGTGCCGGGGCAGCGCCAGAAACAGCCGTCATCCCCTACCCCGCGCAACGACGACGAGTTCCTCAACAAGCCCAAAGCGACCGGCCCGATAGACTGGCAGACCGACGGCACGGACAAGCCGGTCTTCACCGCCGATTCGCCCTCCTCGAAGGTGATGGTCGGCTTCCTGGGCGGGCAGAGCGTGCAGATGCCGGGCTGGCTGGTGCAGATGGCGGAGACGCCGCGCAACTTCGCCGCCCTGATGCTGACGGCCCGCGATGGCAAACCCACCGACCAGTCGCGCTCTCTCCTGCTCACCGCCGTCGGCAGCGTGGAGAATACGGGAATGCAGTGGAACGCCGACCGCACCTCTGTCGGCGACAAATGGGGAACCGGCCCGACCCGCGCCGAGGGCGTCCCCGCCAGCATCACCCTCCAGACCTCCGCCCTCTCCGCAACCGTCTACGCGCTGGACGGCGCGGGCCAGCGCCTCGGCCCGGTAGACTCGAAACTCTCCGGCGGAACCCTCACCTTCGCCATCGGCCCCACCTATAAAACCCTCTGGTACGAGATTGACATGAAACCGCAGATGAACGCAGATAAACGCAGATGACTGTCTGAACTGTGATTAGTCGGATTAACGGATGGACTAGGATTAAGCCAAGCCCAATCCTAGTCCATCCTCTAATCCCATAAATCACAGTTCAGACGTTTTTTATTGCTGGCGGACTTCGATACTCCAGTCCACGAGGTCGAGGCGGGGGTCGTTGCCGCCGAACACATCCGGGTCGCTCGGCTCATGGACAAGAGAGCCGACGATGGTCGTGTCGTTGTTGGAAATGACCCGGTTCTGCGAGACATCGAGGATGAGGAAGCTGCTGGCTCCAAGCTGCGTGCGCGTGTCGCCGAGGGAGTCTACCAGCTTCTCTACCGGTGTCGTCACGTCGCGCGGGATGATATTCGTGGCGACGATATTGACCTGAAGGTAGCGAATCTGGCGGGCGAGGTTCGCGGCCTGGGTCGGATCGGAGAGAGGAATCCCGTTCGCGTCCGTAATAAGCTGTGACAGGTCTATCTCGAACTGCAACTGGTTGGCCGTGCGCGGGTCGTTGGGATCGGGCAGGACGGAGTTGATGGGGCGGCCCTCGTAGCGGAAGTTGGACTGGTTCGGGTCGCCGATGACGTGGTAGAGGCCGTAGCCCTGCGGCTGTAAGTTGTCGAACTGGATGAAGTCGGTAAAGCCGTTCGCGCCGCTGTTGGAACTGGCCGCAAAGCCGTTGCCATAAGGGTTCGTCAGCACGGGAACCGGGCCGGGCGCGTTCTGGTCGCCCGCATTGTTGATGAGAAAAAAGTAGTGCAGGAACGGGTCCACTGGCGCATTGAAGCGCATCGTCACGATGAGCCGCCTGCCGGAGAGAACGTTCTGGCTGGGCGGCAGACGCGCGCATCCGCCCGCCAGCGTCAGGGCCAGCAGCGCGCTGCATAGGGCGACACGTCCGGGTTCTCGGCGAGTACGCATAGGAATTTCCTCCTTGAAGACGGTCCTGTACCCGGTCAGCGGGTCGGCGGGAGCGGCGCGCCGATGGCGCGGGACAGGGCGGCGCGGGCCTGGTCTACGGCGGACTGCGCGTTGACGCGGTTCGTGCGGGCCGTCACGAGCGCGGTCTGCGCCGTGATGAGATCCAGGAACGTGCCGAGGCCGGAGCGATAGCGCCCCTCCGCCAGCCGCACGCTCTCTTCGGCGTTGGCGACCTCCGCATCCGCCGTCGTGACGCGCTGTTCCGCCGTGCGCAGGTTCAGGTATGCCTGCGACACATCCGAGACGACGACCAGACGCGCATTAGTCAGTTGAGCCTGCGCTGCTTCCACGTTGGCGCGGGCCTCTTTCACCCGCCCCGCCGTCAGCCCGGAGTCGAACAGGTTCCACTGCACGGAGACGCCGACGGTGAAGAAGTCGTTGCCGGGCGGGAAATCGGAGCCGCGCGAACTCAGGCCCAGATTGGCGGCGACGCTCGGCGCATTGGTCGTCTTGGCCGCATTGACGCCGTGCTGCGCGGCCTGAAGCGTCGCCTGCGCTGCCAGGATTTCGGGGCGCTGCGCCAGCGCCCGGTTGACCAGCGCATTGACATCGTTGGCGGTGACGGCAGGCTCGCTCGTATCGGCGGCCTCGATGGGAGTGCGCGGATCAATGCCCATCAGCAGCGCCAGATTGACGCGGGCGACGGACGCGCTGTTCTGCGCCTGATTCAGTTGGAAGACGGCGTCGGCGACGGCGGTCTGCGCGCGCACGACATCCGAAGGCAGGCCGAGGCCGCTTTTGAGCCGCGCCTGCGCCAGATCGAGTTGCGCCTGCGTGTTGCGCACGTTGGCCT
>DASRGL010000071.1:0-12864 GCA_035651115.1 Chthonomonadaceae bacterium | reverse complement strand
CGCTCGACCCGATCAGCGGCGTGGCCGGATTCCTGAAACCGGGAGACCGGGTGGACGTGCTGGCGACCTTCGACGCGGGCAACGGGCAGGCGGTCACGCGCACCGTGCTGCAAAACATCCCCCTGCTGGCGATCGGCTCTCAGGTCATGTCTACCTGGACGCCGGAGACGAAACCCGCCGCCGACGGCAACGGCGCGGGCAGCGCGGCAGCCAGCGCCGTCAAGCCGCAGGAGGTTCCCAACGCGACCGTCATGGTCTCGCCTGCCGATGCCCAGACGCTGGTTCTGGCCGCCGCGCGGGGCAAGCTGCATCTGATCCTGCGCCCGGCGGACGATACGGCTCCGGTGCATGTTCCGGCGCTGAACAGCGCCTTCGTGACCGGCGCTCCCCTACCGACGCCTGCGCCGCCGCGCGTGGCAGCGCCGCCAAGCCCAGCGCCGACGCGCCGCGCCCTGCCTCTCGTGGAGGCCGCGTTCTATCGCCGCGCGCCGCAGCCTGCGCCTGCCCCTGCGTCTGCAAGCAAGGCCCCGGTCGTCCACCGGGTCATCAAGCTGGATGGCGTCGTCCTCGATACGAACAGCTTTGCCATGCTCTCGGAGGGCAATCTGTCCTATTTCCGCAAAGTAGGCGACTTCCTGGCAGGTTATAAGGTGATAAAAATGACAGAAAATGGAATAACCATGAAGAAACCGGGACAGCCCGCCGTGCTGTGGGAAATCGGTCAGAAATGGGAAGAGTAGGCTCTTGAAACCCGGCGTTCCTCGCCCGCTGCGAGGCGACGCCGGTTTCCGAACCGCGCCGAACCCTCTCCCGCCGGAGAGGGTTCTTTCGTCTCTTCCTTTTTCCGGCGGGAAGACCCAGGAAAGAATCATGACTCGCGAGCAGCGAGCGATCATTCTTCCGTGAAAGTAGCCCTATGATACGCATTTTAATAGCGGATAGCGAACCATACACCCGTGAGCAGTTGCGTTCCCACCTGGTCAGCGATGCCGAGGTGGAGATCACCGGCATGGCGCGCGACGGGCAGGAAGCCCTGCAGCTCGCGCACCAGTTGACGCCGGACATCACGCTCGTTGCGGCCAATCTCGCCGTGATGGATGGGTTCAAGACGATAGAACTCATCACGGCGAGCAACCAGGCGACGCAGTGTATCCTGGTCTCGGATACGAATTCGCCGGAGCAGTTGCGGCGGGCGATGCGCGCCGGAGCGCGCGAGTTCCTGGCCCACCCGGTCGCCCGCGAGACGCTGCTGGGAGCGATCCGCGAAGTCTACGCGGAACAGCAGAAGCGCATGAGCCAGTCGTTCGTCGAAGCCGCCAATCCCGACAAGGTGACCCGCCTGATCTCCATCAGCGGGGCCAAAGGCGGCATCGGCAAGACGACGCTCATCACCAATCTAGCTGTCGCCGTCGCGGAGCAGACCCAGGAGCCGACCCTGCTGCTCGATCTGTATACCCAGTTCGGGGATGTGCCGATCATGCTCAACCTGACGCCGCGCCGCGCGCTTATCGAACTGGCCTCGCTCGACCCGGCCAGCATGGACGCTCAACTGCTGGAAGACTGCATGGATCAGCACGATTCCGGCCTGCGCGTCCTGACGACTTCCAAGACGCCGGTCGCGCTGGACGCGCTCACCGTCCCCATCCTGGAAAGCATCCTGCGCATCCTGAAACAGCGGTATCGCTATATCCTGGTGGACGTGCCGCCGATCCTGCACTCGCCCTCGCTCTATATCGTCTCGCACGCCACGACGGTGCTGGTCATCGCCAACCTGTTCGACATCACGACGATTCACGATACGAAGCGGCTGCTGGAGACGCTGGAAGGCAAGTATACGTCGCGCGAGAAGATCAAGGTCATCGTGAACCGGGTCGCGCGCCAGAATCGGATGCAGTTAGCCGACATCGAAGAGATACTGGGCTTCCCCATCGAGGCCAGTATTCCCAACGACGGCGAGGTCGTTCCCGGCTCGGTCAACCAGGGTGTTCCCTTCGTTCAGTCGCATCCGAACAGCGCCATCGGCCAGAGCGTGCGTCAACTGGCCC
Source organism: Chthonomonadaceae bacterium (assembly GCA_035651115.1). GTDB lineage: Bacteria > Armatimonadota > Chthonomonadetes > Chthonomonadales > Chthonomonadaceae > DASRGL01. The sequence continues at coordinate 10,819 of DASRGL010000071.1, read as the reverse complement.
GCCGCCTCGCCGGAGACGAGACGGCAGCGCAGGAGGTCGAAGTGGTCAAGCCGCCGACGGCGGCGCGCTGGTTCGGCTGGCTGTTCGGGCGCGACGCGATGCGCAAGAAAGCGGCTTAGGAGGCGAAGGCATGGATTCGTTTAAGCAGAGGCTGCTGGCCTCTCCGTTCGATCTGACTCGTCCCACGAACGAGACCGCGCTGCCGAACTACTCGCTGCCGGGCGCGCCGCCCGCCGAGACGACGGCCCCGCCGGAGGTCTCGTTCCAGATGAAATCGCGAACAGACCCCGATTTCTGGAGCGCGCCCGGCCAGGAGACGACCGAGGAGGGCAAAGACGGCGCGGGCCTGCTGTCCAATGAGACGCTCAGCGCCTTGAAGAAGCGCATCCATGAGAAATATCTCAAGGATGCCGATGTCGCCGTCGTCAGCCGCCTCTCCCGCGAGACGCTGACCGAGCAGGTGCGCGTGCAGATGGAACTCGTCCTCGACGCGGAGAACCTGGCCCTGACCCAGAAGATGCGGGATGTGCTGGTCGAGGCCGTCGTGGATGAGATCCTCGGACTGGGGCCTATCGAATCGCTGCTGGCGGACCCGGAAGTGACCGAGGTGATGGTGAACGGGCCGAAGCAGATCTATGTCGAGAAGAAGGGCAAGCTGATTCTGACAGACACCACCTTCGAGGACGATACGCACGTGCTGCGGATCATCGAGCGCATCGTCGCGCCGCTCGGACGGCGCATTGACGAGTCCTCGCCGATGGTGGATGCCCGTCTGAAAGACGGCTCCCGCGTCAACGCGATCATCCCGCCGCTGGCGGTCAAGGGGCCTTCGATCACGATCCGTAAGTTCTCGAAGATTCCCTACCAGATCGAGGACATGATCCGTTTCGGCACGCTGACGCAGAAGATGGCGACCTTTCTGGAAGCCTGCGTCAATGGGCGCATGAACATCATCGTCTCTGGGGGAACCGGCAGCGGCAAGACGACCACGCTGGGCGTCCTCTCCTCTTATATCCCGGAGGGCGAGCGTATCGTCACCATCGAGGACGCCGCCGAACTGCAACTGCGGCAGCCCCACGTCGTGACGCTGGAGACGCGCCCGGCCAACCTGGAAGGCAAGGGCGAGATCACCATCCGCCATCTGGTGAAGAACTCGCTGCGTATGCGCCCGGATCGTATCGTCATCGGCGAGGTGCGCGGCGGCGAGGCGCTGGATATGCTGCAGGCCATGAACACCGGACACGACGGCTCTCTGGCGACGCTGCACGCCAACTCGCCGCGCGACGTGATGGCGCGTCTGGAGACGATGGTGCTGATGGCCGGAACGGAACTGCCGGTGCGCGCCATTCGGGAGCAGATCGCTTCCGCCGTGCAGTTGATCGTGCATCAGAGCCGCCTGCGCGATGGCAGCCGCAGGATCACGCATATCACCGAAGTGCAGAAGATGGAAGGCGATGTCATCGTCTTGCAGGACATTTTCCACTTCGAGTGGATCGGCATGGATGAGAACGGCAAAGTGATCGGGGAGATGAAGCCGACGGGCCTGCGGCCTCTGTTCCTGCCCGCCCTGATGGCCCAGGGGATCAGCCTGCCCCAGGACATCTTCCTGTGAGAGACCTGACCCCCCGTTCCAGGGCGCTGCTTGCAGCGCCCTGGGGCGGGGGGCAGGTAGGAAAGCACAATGGCATACCCAGTCTATATCTTTTTGGCGTTTTTCGCGGTGAGCGGCGTGACCTACTTTCTCATGGAGATGCGGGCGCGACGCCAGGAGCAGAAATCGCGCCAGCATAGTCAGCGGCTGGCGGAACGGATCCGCCAGCAGCCGTTTCAGGCGGAGCGGGAGGCGCGCAACCAGGCCGCGCGCGAGGTCGCGATGAACCCGGATCGCCTTCCCGCGTTGACGAAACTGTTGAGCGGCAGCGAGTTCGGCCAGCGTCTGCGCCTGGAGATGGTGCGCGCCGGGCTGCGTCTGCGGCCCGCCGAGTTCGTAGCGATCTGCATCACGCTCGTCCTGACGCTGTTCACGGGCGCGCTGACCCAGACCCACCAGTTGTTCCCGGCGCTGATGATCGGCAGCCTCGGTCTGGTCGGCCCGGTGATGCTGCTGCGCCAGAAACAGCAGGCGCGGCGGCGGCTCTTCGACTCGCAGATACCCGACGCTCTGACGCTGGTCGCCTCCTCGATGCGCTCCGGGTATTCGTTCCTGCGCGCCCTGAAGATGGTCGAGGACGAGATGCCGGCCCCGATCTCCGAGGAGGTCGCCTGGGCGCTCGGCGAGACCGCGCTGGGCGTGCCGATGGAGATCGCGCTGAACCGCATGGTGGAACGGACGCGCTCGGCGGATATGGAACTGGTCGTCATCGCCGTCAATATCCAGTCCAAAGTCGGCGGCAATCTGGCGCAGATATTCGATACCATCACGGAGACCATGCGGGAGCGGGTACGCATTCAGGGCGAGATCAAGTCGCTGACGGCGGAAGGCAAGCTGTCGGGCATCATCCTGTTCCTGCTGCCGATCTTCCTGGGGGTCGTGCTGCAGATACGCGACCCGCAATATTTCAAACCGCTGATCGAATCGTCCGTCGGCACGACGATGATCATCGGCGCGCTGGTCTTGCAGGTTCTCGGCGGGATCGTTATCAAAAAGATGGTCACTCTGGACGTTTAGGAGACAGTCATGCTGTTCGTGATTATGCTTCTGGCCTTTCTGTCCGTGATGCTGTTGGTGCTGGGCCTGGCAACGCCGACCCGCCCTGCCGCGCCGAGCTTTCGAGACCGGATAGGCCGTATCTCTCAAGCGACCGAGGACTCGAATGCGGCGCTCTCGCTGAGCGACGCGCAGTTTCATGCCTCGTTCGGAGACCGGATCGTGCGCCCGATGCTGCTCCGCCTGGCGGTGCTGACAGACCGTCTGCTGCCGGGAAAATCGCCGGACGCGCTGCGGCTGGCCCTCAGCCGGGCCGGTAATCCGGGCGGTCTGGGCGTCGCCGAGTTCAACGGCCTGCGGCTCATCTGCCTGATCGTCTTTTTCGTTAGCGGGTTTCTGGTGGCTCATGCGCTTGCCGGCGCGGCGCAGACGCGCGTGCTGACCTTCGTCGTCTGCCTGATCGCGGGCATCGTCCTGCCCGATACGCTGCTGCAACAGAAGACGACCAAGCGACAGGCGTTGATTCGCAAGGCGCTGCCCGACACCATTGACCTGCTGATCGTCAGCGTGGAGGCGGGGATGGGCTTCGACGGGGCGATCTCGAAAGTGGTGGAGAAGACGAAAGGGCCGCTGACGGAGGAACTGGCGCTCTGCCTGGACGAGATACGGGTGGGCAAGATGCGGGGCGACGCGCTCAAAGACATGGCCGCCCGGATAGACATCCCGGAGATCACCTCGTTTGTCGCGGCGGTCTACCAGGCCGACCAGTTGGGCGTGAGCATCGCCCGCGTGCTGCATGTGCAGAGCGAAGCGATCCGCACGGCGCGCGTCCAGCGCATTCGCGAGATCGCGGCGAAGCTGCCGGTCAAGATGCTGTTTCCACTGGTGTTTTTCATCTTCCCGGCGATCTTCGTCGTGCTGCTGGGGCCGGGCTTCCTGCATATCCTGAAGGCATTCTGACAGCCTTCTTTACGGGCGCGCATCCATAGCGAACCGCGTCTTGCCGAATACACTGCGCACAGTGCAGTGTATTCGGCTTCTGTTTTCGCTGCGCGGTTCCAGCATGGCGCGCGGCACGCGGGCAGGACAATTCCTCTTTGCTGTCAGGGAGCAGACCAGAGAACCTTGCCCTCACTGTCGTTCAGAACGGCGGCCGGGCTTCCATCTGGGAGAACGAGCAGGCCCGCGCCGCCTTTGCCTTTCGTGTTGGTCAGGGTCAGGCTGGCGCTGCCGTCGGGCCGGGTATCCAGCGCGGCCCGGTTCTTGCCTTCGGCGTCGTGCAGCGAGAGGGTGGGGGTGCCGTCGGGGCGCAGGCGCAGGGCCGCACGGACGATCTCACTTTTATCCTGCAACGCGAGGGCGGTGGTTCCGTCCGGCAGGGTCATAAAGCGGGCGCGCGCCTTGCCATCCATATCGAGAAAGGCGAGTTCAGGGCTGCCGTCGGCGGTGACGGCCAGCTTTGCGCGGGTATGTCCCTCTTTATCGGTCAGGCGAAACTCCTGCGCGGAGAGGACTTTCGGAGGCGTCGTTCCCTTCTGCGCCTGGACGCAGCGCAGCGCGAAATCGCCGGCGAGCAGCGCAGCGGCCAGCAGCGCGATCTGACCGAGGGAGGCGCGCAGAGGCGCAGAACGGATAGGCATCGGTCACGTTTCCTTCCCAATGGGTGGGCGTTGGGCGTTGGGTGGCCCCCTGCCCGGCCTTCCCCCCAGGAACAGGAGGAGGGGAGACGATGGTGGAAGCCGGTGCGTCTGGCTCCCCTCTCCCAAAATTGGGAAGGGGGGCGGGGGTGAGGGCCAACACCCGTTTTATACATCGGTCTTGGCGTCGGTTTTGGCCGCGCCCGCCGATTCCAGACCCGGCACGTGTGGCGGCGTCACCGTCTTTTTGTGGACGGCATGGCCGCCGAACTCGTTGCGCAGCGCGGCCAGGACTTTCATGCTGAAGCTGTCCTGCTGGCGCGAACGGAAGCGCAGATAGAGCGAGAGCGCGATGACCGGCGCGGGAACGGTATGCTCGATGCTCTCCTGCACCGTCCAGCGCCCTTCCCCGGAGTCCTCCACATAGCCGGTGATCTGGTCGAGGTTCGGGTCTTTGGCGAAGGCGTCGGCAGCCAGTTCGAGCAGCCAGGAGCGGATGACGCTGCCGTGCTGCCACAGTTCACAGATAGCGTGGAGGTCGAGGTCGGGATAGGGCGAGGCTTTAAGTATCTCGAAGCCCTCGGCATAGGACTGCATCAGGGCGTATTCGATGCCGTTATGCACCATCTTGACATAGTGGCCGGAACCGGCAGGCCCGGTATGCAGCAAGCCGCCTTCGGGCGCCAGCGCCAGCAGCAGCGGCTCGACCGTCTTGTATGGCTCGTCGTCGCCGCCGACCATCAGGCAGTAGCCCTCTTTCAGCCCCCAGACGCCGCCGGACGTGCCGGCATCGAGGAAATGGATGCCTCTGGCCTTCATCTCGTTATAGCGGCGCACCGAATCGGAGTAGCGGGAGTTGCCGCCGTCAATGAGGATGTCGCCGGGATGCAGCGCGGCGGCAGCCTCCTGAATCACGCTCTCCGTGACCTTGCCGGAGGGAACCATGCTCCAGACGACTTTCGGCGTCTGGGTCAGCTTGCTGATCATCTCCGTGACCGATCCGGTTCCCACGCCGCCGAGTTTGTCGAGGCGCTCTCTGGCGTCCGGCGAAGGATCGCTGCCGACGACGCGATGCCCGTGCCGTATCAGGCGTTCCGCCATGTTGCCGCCCATGCGGCCCAATCCGACGATGCCGATCTCCATATCTGTCTACTCCTCTCCTGGGACTCCCCGCGCGGATGCCGGACGCATCCGCAGATTCGACGCACGCGCGCGTTTGCCCTGCCTGTTTCTTCTGCGCAGGCAGCCGCTTTTATTCTTGACTTTTTCTCGTTTACCCTGTATACTCTCTAAGGCTTTCAGAGAGGGCAAAAGTTCCCGAAGCCTTCTCGGTCGAAAGCCGAATCCTCTGCGGGTCGTTAGCTCAGTTGGTAGAGCAGCTGACTCTTAATCAGCGGGCCATAGGTTCGAGTCCTATACGACCCATGCGCTTATTATCGGGGTGTGGCTCAGCTTGGTAGAGCACACGGTTCGGGACCGTGAGGTCGGCAGTTCAAATCTGCCCACCCCGATTTCCACAACCCGCCTCCCATCATGCCTGCTTGTTCGCGCTGTCAGCAGACAAAAGACGAAAACGAATGCGGCTTCCGACGCAATGGGAAGCCGCTCTCTTTTTTGTCGTGGCTGCGTTTGGGGCTATCACAGCGTATCGGATAGACACCGGTGGGCGTATGCAACCGAAACAGTGCTTCAAGAGATCGCCACATGCGAACTGGTTTGTGCGAACTGCCATCGTCAACGCGCCTGCGAACGAGTGTAGAGAAATCACAGACAGATGGCCGGGAATAACGAATAGCCTCCTGCCGGTTGGCAGGAGGCTATAACGTATGCAGGCGTCAAGGCTATCCCTGGGAGGGAGAAAGGGGGCCGACGCGAGAAGTCGTTCGATTTAACGGGGCGCGGCGGCGACGATGGCGGCGAAATCGGCGGCCTTCAGGCTGGCCCCGCCGACGAGCGCCCCATCAATGTTGGGTTGGGCGAGCAGTTCTGCTGCGTTATCCGGCTTGACGCTGCCGCCGTACTGAATCCGCACAGCCTCCGCCACGGATTCCCCGAAGAGATGCCCGACGGTCTGCCGCACGACGCCGCAGACCCGATCCGCCTCCGGCGCGTCGCAGACTTCGCCCGTTCCGATAGCCCAGACCGGCTCGTAGGCGAAGACCAGGCCCGCCGCCTGCTCCGCCGTCACGCCGCGCAGCGCCGCCTCCGTCTGCCCGGTGACGACGGTGTCCGTGCATCCCTCCTGCCGCTCCTGGAGTGTCTCGCCGACACAGCAGATGGGCGTCAGCCCGGCGGACAGGGCCGCGCGCAGTTTGCGGTTGACGGTCTCATCGTTGTCCCCGAAATAGGCCAGAATCCCGGCGCTGAAATCCGGCTCCGCGACCCCGAACCTCCCGCGCGGTTCCGAATGGCCGACGATGACGTACCGGCAGCCGACATCCCACAGCATCGGCGGTGAAATCTGTCCGGTGTAGGCTCCCTTCTCCTTCCAGAAGACGTTCTGCGCGCCGAGCGTGATATTCGTGCCTGCCAGCAGCGTCTGAACCGTCGCCAGCGCGGTAAACGGCGGGCAGAGAACGACCTGCACATCGTTCCGCTCAAGGCGCGGCAGCAGGTCGCGCACCAGGCTTTCGGCCTCTGGGCGCGTGCCGTTCATCTTCCAGTTGCCCGCAATGATCTGTTGACGCATGAAACGCCTGTCTCCTTTTTAGCCGACGCCCAACTGCTTGAGCAGGGTCGCCAGGTCCCAATACTCACGCTGTTCCGCGATCTTGCCGCCGCGCAGACAGCACCACGAGACGCCGCGCATCTTGACGGGCCTATTGGTTGCCGGAATGCCGTTGAATTCGGCCTGATGCGTGCCGGTGATGATCCATTCCCAGGCCAGGCAGTCGCCATGCTCGGCGCGGTTTCCTGCCGTCATGACGAAGTCGGGAAAGGCCGCGAACAGGCCCGTCAGCATCGCCTGGATCGCCGCCTGCCCGTGCAGCGGATTGCCCAGAGGAACCTCTTCAAAGGTGGCATCCGGCGCGAAGTATGCCGCCAGGCGGGCCGGATCGTGGCTGTTCCAGGCGGAAACCAGGTCATCAATGGTGACGTGGTGCGGAGCGGTCGTACCCGACATGGCGAACCTCCTGAGCATGGATTAGGAAGAGCCTGTTTGCCTAATCCCGAATCCCTAACCCCTCACTTGTCTTGCAGCGCGACGACGCCGGGGAGCGGCTGGCCTTCCAGAAACTCCAATGACGCGCCGCCGCCGGTCGAGATATGGGTGATCCTGTCGGCGAAGCCGAGTTTCTGCACCGCCGCCGCCGAGTCGCCGCCGCCGACGATGGTGACCGCACCCGACTCCGCGAGCGCGCGAGCGATGGCGCGCGTGCCTTCCGCGAACTTGGGAAACTCGAAGATGCCCATCGGCCCGTTCCAGACGACGGTTCCCGCGCCCTGAATGGCCGCGCCGAACTTCGCGACCGTCTGCGGCCCGATGTCCGCGCCCTCCCAACCCGCCGGGATCGCGTTGGCCGGAACGACGCGCGTCTCACAGGCTGCCTCGCCTGCCTTGAAGGGATCGGCGCTGGAGACGACCACATCCATCGGCAGCAGCAGCCTGTCGCCCGCGCTTGCCATCACCTCTTTGCAGAAGTCCAGGCTCGATTCGTCCAGCAGCGAGTTACCGATCTCCCAGCCCCGGGCCTTGAAGAAGGTGTAGGCCATGCCGCCGCCGATGAGGAGCGTGTCCACCTTGCCGAGCAGCGATTTGATGACCCCTATCTTATCCTTGACCTTCGCGCCGCCGAGAATGGCGACAAAGGGCCGCTTCGGGTTGTCCAGCGCGCCGCCGAGGTAGTCGAGTTCCTTCTGCATCAGGAAACCGGCCACGCCGGGGATATACTTGGTCACGCCCTCGGTCGAAGCGTGGGCGCGGTGCGCCGTGCCAAAGGCATCGTTGACATAGACCTCCGCCAGGCTCGCCAACTGCTTTGCGAATGCGGGGTCGTTCTGTTCCTCTTCCGGGTGGAACCGCACGTTTTCCAGCAGCGCCACGTCGCCATCCTGCATCGCGTTGATGCGCGCCTGCACTTCCGGCCCGACACTGTCTGGCAGCAGCGGAACCTCTTTGCCCAGCAGCTTCGACAGATGCGCTGCCACGGGCGCGAGCGTATATTTCGGCGTGACGCCCTTCGGTCGGCCCAGATGGGAGACCAGGATCGTCTTCGCTCCGTGCGCGATCAGATATTGGATGGTCGGCAGCGCGGCCACGATGCGGTTGTCGTCGGTGATCTGGCCCGTCTCGTCCTGCGGCACGTTGAAATCCACGCGCGCCAGCACGCGCTTGCCCTTCACGTCAATATCTTCGATGGTCTTCTTGTTCATCCCTCCCCGCCTTTCTTAGGCCAACTTACGCCGCAAAAGAAAAGCAGAATCCACAGATGACACAGATTTTCACAGATTAAAAGCTCAAGAGACTGTATAACACCGGCTAGACGGGCGGCGCATCCGTATTTTCCTGCCTTTGTTCTTAATCTGTGGAAATCTGTGTCATCTGTGGATTCCAACGCTTTTACAGGCCGCGCTGCGCCAGGTAGTGGACCAGGTCGGCGATGCGGCAAGAATAGCCCCACTCGTTGTCGTACCAGGAGACGACTTTGACCAGGTTGCCGCCGACCGCGACCGTATCCAGGGCCGAGTAGATGGAGGAGTGCGGATTGCCCCGGAGGTCGGTGGAGACGAGCGGCAGTTCCGTATACTCCACGATGCCTTTCATCGGCCCGTCCGCGTACTCTTTCACCGCCGCGTTGACCTCGGCGACCGCCGCATCCCGGCTCAGCAGCGCCGTGAAGTCCACGACGGAGACGGTCGGGACCGGAATTCGGAAAGCCATGCCGTGGAACTTGCCCTGAAGTTCCGGGATGACCAGGCCGACGGCGCGGGCCGCGCCTGTGGAGGACGGCACGATGTTCTGCGCGGCGGCGCGGGCGTCCCGCAGGTCTTTGGCGGCGGTGTCCTGCAGCTTCTGCGAGTTCGTGTAGGCGTGTACCGTCGTCAGCAGGCCCTTCTCGATGCCGAAGCGGTCGTTGAGGACTTTGGCGATGGGCGCGAGGCCGTTGGTGGTGCAGGAGGCGTTGGAGACGACATGGTGTCTGGCCGGATCGTAGACATCTTCGTTCACGCCCAGCACGATGGTCAGGTCTTCGTTCTTGGCCGGGGCGGAGATGACGACTTTCTTGACGCCATGCTCGCGATGCGCGACCGCTTTCGTCGCGTCGGTGAAAAATCCGGTGGACTCGATGACGATGTCCGCGCCCGCTTTGTCCCAGGGAATGGCGGCGGGGTCGCGCTCGGCGAAGACCAGAATCTTCTTGCCGTTGACGACGAAATCGGCCTCTTCCGTAGCGACCGCGCCCTCGAAGGGGCCGTAGGTCGAATCCCACTTGAAGAGGTGGGCGTTGGTCTGCACATCGGTGAGGTCGTTGATGGCGACAACCTCGATGTCGTTGGGGTAGCGTTGCAGAATGGCGCGCAGGGAGAGTCTCCCGATGCGCCCGAATCCGTTGATTCCGACTTTCACAGCCATGATGTTCAGGTATCCTCCTGCGGAGTGATGCAAGGGTCAGGGAACGCAGCGATTCCGAAAATTTTGCTGCGACGTGCATTTTGTGCCAGCAATCAGCAGAATTGCCTTCGTTCGCACGCTTTGTTTGCAGCCCTATTCTAGCATTTTTAGGCAGGGAGCGTCAACGCCATCGGCACAATCGGCAACCCCTTCAGGGCGACGGCAGGGACGGGTGGCCCGGCGCGCCTGGCTGTCAGCATCGGCGTGATGTTCTGGATGGTGACGGCCCAGCAGAGGTTGACCACGTCATCCTTGAAGATGTCGCCATGCCCGCCGCCTGTTGCCACCGGGCCTTCGTAGATCAGGCGGCTGGCATCCAGGTTGAGAAGGGAGGGGAGCGGCCCGTCCAGGGCGTCTGCGGCTTGGGCAGGAACGTGGCGCGGACGTTGGCGAGGAAGCTGGCCTTGTGCCGTCGGCCCTGCTTATCCACCCAGCTATCCTCGCCGGGGTCGGAGTGCCAGTGCAGAGTCAGGAAGAGCGGGCGATACTGCGCGCCTTCCGGGTGACGGAGTCGCTGCCGGTTCCGCAGGACGGCGACGCGGCTCATCAGGCGGTCGTAGGCGGCCACTGCCCCAAAGAAGTTGCGATGCCAGCCGTGACTGAGGATATAGAGGTCGGTGACCGGGCGTTCGGCATCCACCTGTTTGTAGGTCTCTGCGGTCTGAAGGATGCGCTGGCGCAGAACGGCGGTGTAGTCGGGCGGGACGAGTTCCAGTAGCGGCACGACGAAATAGGGGCGGCACTCGCGCACGTCTTCCCGGTCCGGCCCGATCTGGAACAGGGGGCGCGGCCCTTCTGGCGCTCCCCGGCGCGCTGGCAGCATCAGGCGCATGGCCCGTTCTCCTTACCGCTTGCAGGCCCCCCTCCCTGGGCCGGGGGGAGGGCCAGGGCGCAGCGAGCCTCGGCCTTCAGGCAGATCAT
>DASRGL010000070.1:0-12176 GCA_035651115.1 Chthonomonadaceae bacterium | reverse complement strand
CGCGGAGAGATTTTGCCCGCGCCGCAGATCGTGGATGTCCCGGCGACGGTGGCGGCGCATCTGGGCGTGGAGGTCGCTCCGGCCTGGGGGTGGGAGGGGCGTCCTGTTGGCCTCCGATAGGGTATCCTGATAGGTGATGGGACACGAGAGCCGGAAGCCTGCTATCAGCGTCGTGGTCGCCAGCTACAACCACGCGCCCTATGTGCGCGCCTGCATCGAGAGCGCGCTGAACCAGACGCACGCGCCCTGTGAAGTAATCGTCGTGGACGACGGCAGCGCGGACGGCTCGCGCGAGATCATCGAGTCGTTCGGCGCGGCCATCCGGCCCGTCTTCCAGGCCAACAGAGGAACCTGCGGCGCGCTGAACGCCGGATTTGCGCTGGCTTCTGGCGACTGGATCGCGATCCATAACTCCGACGACGTGTGGAGGCCGGAGAAGCTGGCGCGTCAGGCCGAGATCGCCGCCTCGCAGCCGGGCATCGGCCTCGTCCACACCGGTTTCGTCTGCATAGACGCCGAGGGCAAGCCCTACGCCGCGCCGCCGCCCGGCGCGAACGTGCCGGACTATCACGGCCCGCCGGTCGCGGAGATGCTGCCGACGATGCTGCGCTCCATGCCCGTGATGATCTCCTCGGCGATGATCTCCCGGCAGGCGTGGGAGCGGTGCGGCCCCTTCGACGAACGCTTTCACGGCCTCGGCGACTGGGACCTCTGCCTGCGTATCAGCGAGGAGTTCCCATTCGGCTTCGTGGATGAGCCTCTTACCCTCATCCGCAAGCACCCCACCAACTCCAGCACCGATGCCTCCCGCATTCCCTCCGACTGGACGCAGCGTGACTGGCCCTACCTGGCCCGCGAGACTATGCCGCGCGCGGCCCGCCATCTGTTTGCGAAGGCGCAGCAGGGCGCGAGTGACCGGGAAGAGGCGGCCTTCGCGCTGGCCTGCCTCGCGACTATCTATAGTTGGGGACAGGAGCCGGATTTAGCCCGCGCGACTTATGCGCTGGCCGCGCGCCTCTGCCCGCTGCGCCTCAAGACCTATCTTCGCTATGCCGTCACCTTCCTGCCCCGCGCGCTCCGGCAGCGGATACGGTAACAAAAAACAGCCCTGAAAGGGAAAATAGCGAATGCCCTCTCGTTTCTGGCCGTCTGCGGCGACGGCCTTCCTGCCAAGAATCGGAGATCTGCGGAAAGTCAAGCGTGCGCTGTCTGTTCTCTTCCTGCCCGGTCTGCTTGTGGGGCTTCCTGGGGCGGGAGGCGCGAAAGGGGAGCAAAAAACGATGCCTCGATGCGAAAGCCAGCCGCAGGAGACCGGCGCGAGGGCCAGAACGGAAGAGCCGCCTGCCTTGCTTCCGCTCGATCTGCCGCTGCCCGCGCAGCCTCCGTTGGCGGCGCGCTGGCTGCGCCAGGCCATCGTGCTTCAACCCTGGGGCGAGACGCAGTACGCGGCGCTGACGAATGTGGGAGACCGGCCCCGGCGCCTGCGTGAGGAGTTCGGGTTCAACGCGCTTATCGTGCTGCCGCCTGCCGCGCACAATGCGATCACCGAGCCGCCTTTCCATCTGACCGAGGCACAGTTCCGCACGGCGATAGAGGCGTATAAACAGGCGGGCTACCGCCTGATCCTCTACTCCGGCATCATGCACTGCGGCCACGCCCCCGAATGGATGCGCGGGCAGATCGGGCGGGAACACCCCGACTGGAGCCAGCGCGATCCGAAGGGGAAGCCCGTCATGGACTACGGCGCGCCCTGGCTCTGTCCCAATACCGGCGCTCTGGACTATACGGCGGACTACACTCTCCGCATCGTGAAAGAGTACGGGGCGGACGGCGTCATGCTGGACAACAACGAGTTCTTCGGCACGTCCGACGGCTGGACGTGCTACTGCGACGCCTGCCAGCGCAAGTTTCGGGAGTATGTGACGCGCCGATGTGGAGCAGAAGGCGTGCCGCGCCTGTTCGGGGTCGCTGCCAGCGACATCAAAATCCCGACTCAGGAGGGGCCGCTCTATGCCCTCTGGCTGTACTGGCGCAACCGGGTCTGGGCTGAGGCGAATGAACGGTTCCGCGCGCGGCTGCGCCAGAGTTACCCCCGCCTGCTTTTCTTCGCGAATACCCAGTACGAATTCGGGAACGCCATGCTGGCGAGCGATCTTCAGTACGAACACGAGGACGTGCTGCTTTCGGAGTCGCGCGGGCTGACCTCCTGGCACATGTCGGAGAAGATGCTGCTGGGGCAGGCGCTTGCGGTCGGACGCCCGCTCTGGAACTATATCGGAACCTTTGAAGAGAGCGATTTCACGCAGCTGCGCCCGCAGGAGGTGGTCGGGCCGATCATCGCCGCGTCGTTGGCGCACGGCGCGCGGCCCTGGATCGTCTACTACGGCTTCCACGACGAGCAGGGCGACTATCGGGCGCGCAAAGAGATGTCCGATCTGCTGCGCTGGTACGCCGCGCACGCCGATCTCTTCTCCGGCAGCCGATGGGCGACGGTCGGCGTGGTCGTCTCGACACGCTCACGAGATATTGGGAAGCAAAATCTGATACCCGCCCATCTCGCCGCGCTGCTGCGCGCGGGCGTGCCGACGGCGGCGATCCGCGAGGAGCATCTGACGCCAAAGGCGCTCAAGCGTTTTCGTGTCCTCACGCTGGAAACCGCCGTCTGCCTGGACGCGGAGACCGCGCGGACTCTGGCGGACTGGGTGCGCGCAGGCGGGAGGCTGATCGCGGCGCCGGAGGCTGGCACGCGGGACGAACTGGGCCGTCCGCGCCCGCGCTCCGTGCTGTGGCAGGCGCTCGGTTTAGCGGCTCCGCCCGTAGGGGAGACGACGGTGGGACGTGGGCGCGTAGTGAGCGCCGGGGCCGATGCCTTTGCGTCCCGTGTCGCCGATTGGGAAGCGGCGGATCGGTTTCAGTTCCGCCCGGAGGCTCCTGTCGAGGTGGTGGCCTATCGCTCCCCCAGTCGCGTGCGGCTGCATCTGGTGCGGCATGGGCCGGTATCCGGGCCGGTCGTCCTGGCGCTGCCGCCCGCGCTGCGCGGTCGGGCCGGAAGCGCCCGGCTCTATGCGCCCGGTCTGCCGGAAGCGCGCCCTCTGACGCTAGACGACAGCGGGCGGATCACGCTGCCGGAAACGCCGGTCTACTCTGTCCTCGTGCTGGAAAGTGGCCCCCCTCCCTAACCCACTGCAAGAGCCGTCTGTTCCAACACAAGTTGGGACGGCTCTCGTGACCCCCTAAGAACAGGGTTGAGGGGCGGACACCTTTGCCCCGGCGAAGGAATTCGCGGCTGCCAAAGCCCCAAGTCCGCCTGCGCCGACTCTCCTCCCCTTCCCTTTCGGGTCGCACGGTCTGTCCTGAATCGTTTCGGAATCAGACAGACCGTGCCGTGGGGTTGGGGGTAGGTCCGTCCGCGCAGGCGGACTTCGTGCCTTTGCAGCAGCGGTTTCAACCGCCGAAGAGGATTGTCCGCCCCTAAAAAGAACAGGGGGAGGGAGTAGGGGCGCAACAAGTTGCGCCCTCTGGGGAGCAGGCGCAGGCCGACTCCAAAACCAGGTATACTAACCGCGTCGAGAGACCATTCCAAACAGAGAGGAGGTGAAACCGATGGCAACCGGAACACCCGAAACCGGCCCCCGCAAGGCGGGCAGTCCCGTCGCCGATTTCCAGCTTACGGGACTCGACGGCAAGACCTACGCCAGTAAGGAGGCGCGTCAGAAGGGGCTGCTGCTGGCCGCGCTGTTCAAGGTCGGCTGCGGAACCTGCCAGTACGCCGCGCCCTATCTCCAGCGCCTGCACGAGCTGTACGCCCAGAAGTCCGGCGGCAGGTTCCAGGTCTGGGGCATCTCCCAGGACAACGCCGCAGATACGCAGGCGTTCGCAAAGGAGCATGGCGACTTGACCTTCCCGCTGCTGCTCGACTCCGACCTGCAAACCTCGGTGAGCTACGGCCCCACCAACGTCCCCGATCTCTACCTGCTGGGAGAGGGCGACACCATCGCGACGGCTATCACCGGCTACTTCAGCAAGGACGAGTACAACGCGCTGGCAAAGCAGGTCGCCGACTTCGTGGGCGTTCCCTATGTTCCCATCGTCCGCGATGAGGATAATGCGCCCGCGATCAAACCCGGTTGAGGCTCCAAGCGTCCCGCTTAGGGTAAGCGGGAGGAGAAACGCCTGCGACCGCAGGCGTCGGATTCGACCGAAACCGCCTCGAAAACCCCTGAAGTTTGCGGGTTTTCTGACCGATAATCCCCCTGGAAGCGCCGCTAAGAAGACGCTGCGGCGATCCAGGGGGATGTTCGTTTTATGACCTACAATCCACGCCTTACACCCCCGCTGCCTCGCGATTGGCCGCCACTTTCCATACCAGGAGGCTCCGACCTATGATTCGCGGTCTCTATTCCGCCGCTTCCGGGATGATTGCCGAGCAGGCCATTCAGGACACGCTGGCCTACAATATCGCCAACGCCAACACCGTCGGATTCAAGCAGGACACGCAGACGTTTCGCGCCCTGCACGGCATGGAGATCAGCCGTCTGACCAACGGCTCCGGGCGCGGCCCGGTCATCGGCGAACTCGGCGTCGGCGTCGCTGCCGATAAGGTCTATACCGACTGGCAGACCGGCCCGCTGGCCCGCACCGGCAACCCGCTCGACGCCAGCCTGGGAGACAACCAGCTTTTTGCCGTGCAGACCCCGCGCGGCGAACGCTATACCCGCGCCGGAGAGTTTCAAGTAGATGCCACCGGGCGTCTGCTCACCAATACGGGCCTGGCGGTTCTCGACAGCAACCGGCAGCCGATCCAGGCGCAGGGGCCGGGCAAATTCGCGCTCGATAGCGCCGGCAACCTGACTTCCAACGGCCAGATCGTCGCGCGGCTGCGCATCGTGCAGGCCGATCCGAACACGCTTATCAAAGACGGGGACAGCCTGTTCGCGGCCCTCGACCCGGCGGGCGTCCGTCCCGCCCCCGCGCCTCTGGTGCGGCCCGGCACGCTGGAGCAGTCCAATGTGAACCCGGTCGGGGAACTGGTGAAGCTGATCACCGTCTCGCGCAGTTTCGACACGGCCCAGCGCGCCCTGACCACGCAGGATGAACTGCTGCGCCAGGCCGCGACGGAGGTCGGCAAGACGTAATCCGCTTTGCCGGGTACAGAACGTACCCGTCTGGGTGGCCTACGGCCAACCGTCCTACCGGACGGAAAAACCAATCGCGTCCGAAGGACGCTCGGCGGCGCAGCCGCCACCCAGGCGGGTACGTTCTGTACCCGGTCGTTAATCCGCGCGGACTGCGGAATAAACCTTGTATCTCTCGATACGGCTGGACTGTCTGCGTTTGCGCGCAGACGGGAGCCGTCCTTGACCCCCGACCGATAGACGGGGTCGAGAAACACATAGGAACCCGTCTGGCTGCTGTATGCCTTTGCAGCGAATGCTATCCTGGTATCCTATGTCTGTCTCGGAGGACTCCCAAAGATGTTGCGATCTCTGTTTACCTCGGCGACGGGGCTGGCCGCCCAGCAGATGAATCTGGACGTCATCGCCAATAACCTCGCCAACGCCACCACCGTCGGCTTCAAGCGCAGCCGCGCCGATTTTCAAGACCTGGTCTATCAGACGCTCCGCGAACCGGGCGCGCAGACCGGCGCGAACTCCCAGCTTCCGACGGGCGCGCAGGTCGGCCTCGGCGTCTCCGCCGGAACTACGATCTCTCTCTTCACCCAGGGAACCCTGCAAAATACGGGCAATGTGTACGATCTTGCCATCAAGGGCGACGGCTTCTTCAAGGTGCTGCTGCCGGACGGCTCCAACGCCTACACCCGCGCGGGCAACTTCGCCATAGACGCCACCGGCAAGCTGGTGACGCCCGAAGGCTACCCGATACAGCCGGAGATCGTCATCCCGGAGAGCGCAGGCCAGTCCGTCGCCATCAGCGCCGATGGGCAGGTTTCCGTGACGCTGCCCGGCCAGAGTACCTCCCAGGTCGTCGGCCAGATCACGCTGGCGAGCTTCGTCAATCCGGCGGGCCTGCGCAGGCTCGGCGGCAACGTCTTCCAGCAGACGCCCGCCTCCGGCCAGCCGAACGAAGGAACGCCTGGCACGCAAGGTCTGGGAACGCTTCAGCAGAAAGCCATCGAAGCCTCCAACGTGGACATCGTGGAGGAGATGGTTCGCATGATCATCTTGCAGCGCGCCTACGACACCAACTCGAAGGTGATCCAGGCCGCCGACGAGATGCTCAGCACGACCAACAGCATCAAGCGATAGCTGCAAGCCGGGCATTGAAAGACCCGCCTGGTAGACCTTCGGCCAACCGTCCTGCGGACGGAAAAGCCGCCCGGTGGAGGCGGATACGTGTCCGCGCAGGCGGACACTGGGCCGCAGGCCACCCAGCGACGGAATTCATTCCGTCGTGTCCCGGAGAAGGCTTATGCACCATCGTACAAAACGCATTCCCATCGGCGGCCTCGCGGCCCTCCTGTGCCTGAGCGCGCAGGCGCAGCAGACGCCGGGAAAGCCTTCTGTGGCAAAACCGGCGACGCTGCCCGCGAAGAAAGCCGCGCAGAAGCCCGCCGAGTCCGTCGTCAGCGTGACGGTATGGGCCAATGCCGAGGTGAGCGGGCGCACGTTCACGCTGGGCGAGATCGCCGACATCACGGGCGAAGACAAGGCGCTCGTAGCGCAGTTGGCGGCGGTGGAGATCGGCGTCTCGCCTCTACCGACCTACGCGCGCCGCCTCACGCCAGGCGATATTACCGTGCGCCTGCGCGCCGCGCATCTGGACAGCAAGCGCGTCCAGGTGCTTGCGCCGCCCAGCATCCGGGTCCTGCGTACCGGGCGCGCGGTCGGCAGCGACGAGATCACGCAGGCGGCCCTCGCCGCCGCGCAGTCCGCCATCAAAGACCTGCCCGATGCCACGCTTGAACCGATCGGCAATGGGGGCGGCGCCACGCTTCCGGCGGGCAAGGTGCAGATCGTGGCCGGAGCCTATCGCGGCAGGCCGGAGCAGGGAACGCTCTTTGTGCCGGTCAGCCTGATGGTGGACGGCAAGCCCGCGCAGACGGTGGAGGTCGCGCTGCGCGTGCGCCGCAAAGCGACCGTCGTCGTGGCGAACCGCCTCCTGTCGCCGCACGACATTCTCTCCGCCGAGGATGTCTCGCTGACGACAGTGGAGCTGCCGCCCGGTTTCACGCAGCCCGTTACAGACCTCAAAGAGGCCATCGGCAAGCGAGCCGCGCGGCGCATCCTGGCGAACACGCCCATCCCGGCGTCCGCTCTGGAGACGCCGCCCGCCATCGCCGCCAACGACCGGATCACCATCGAGTATGCTTTCGGCTCCGTGCGCATCACCGCGCCGGGCCTGGCCCGGCAGTCCGGCGCTATCGGCGATACGATCCGCATCTATGCGCCCGATACGAAGCGCGAACTGGACGGCGTGATCGTCACCCATCGCTTGGTGCGTATCCTCGATAACGAGGACGATCCGACCGAAACGACGACACAGGACGACCCGGAGAGCGCCGCGCCCTAGCGCGGAGAAGGACAGATACCATGCCGCATCGTCATCGTTTGGCGCCATCCCGCCGCCGACTGCTGATACTGGGCTATGCGCTCTTTGCCCTGATCGACTCGATCTGGCTGGCTCGCTCCGACTCGCTGTTTCCGGTCAAGCAGGCGAGCCAGGCCCAGCGCGGCAGCAGCAGCGCCAGCGCCGCTTCGCTCTATACCGACGCCCGCGCCCACAACGTCGGCGACCCGCTGATCGTCGTCATCGCGGAGAACACCACCGCGCAGTCCTCGGCCTCTACCAAGACCGCGCAGGATGAGAACGTGAATATCAACGGCGGAACGGGCCTGTTGCAGCGCCTGTTCAAGTCCCTGACGCTCTCGGCGACCAATTCGCGCTCGGCCAACGGCACCGGGCAAACCACCCGCTCCGGCACGCTGACGACGACGCTCTCCGTGCTGGTCAAGGAGGTGCTGCCGAACGGGACGCTCCGCGTGGAGGGTTCCCGCGTCATCGGTTTCAACCGGGAGACCCAGCGCGTCACCTTCTCCGGCATCGTGCGCCCGGAGGACATCGGCGTGGACAATACGATTCCTTCCAACCTGGTCGCCGATGTCGAGGTGCGCTATGACGGCAAAGGCGTCGTCGGGGATACGCAGCGGCCCGGCATCCTGACGCGCATCTTTCGCTTCCTGTTTCATTAGAGGCCACGCTTATGTCGAAATCACTGCGTTTGAGCGCCCTGATAGCCATTCTTTTGCTGCTGAGCGCCGTCATCCTGATCTTCCTGTTGAGTACGGCCCTGTCCGGCGCGGCGGAAGCGCCCCTGACGCCCGAAGGACCGGTCAAACCGCCGCAGAAGGCGGCCAGGACGAGCAAGCCGCGCCCGGCGGCGCGCGCCGCCGGGCAGCAGAAGGAAGGGCCGTCGTACCAGCCGGGGCTGGCGCGGGTCAAGGACATCGCGGACGTGCAGGGCGTGCGCGGCAACCAGTTGGTCGGTTACGGCCTGGTGGTCGGGCTGGAAGGGACGGGCGACGGGCAGAGCAGCCTGTTTACCATTCAGTCCATCGCGAATATGCTGCGCAAGTTCGGCATCACCGTAGACCTGGGCGCGGTGCGGGTCAAAAACGTCGCCGCCGTCATGGTGACCGCCGACCTGCCCGCCTTCGTCAAGCCCGGCAGCCGGATAGATGTGACGGTCTCCTCGATGGGCGACGCCAAGTCGCTGCAGGGCGGCACGCTGTTGCAGTCGCCGCTCCGCGCCGCCAACGGCGAGATCTACGCGGTGGCGCAGGGGCCGCTCTCCATCGGCGGGTTCAACTTCGGGCAGGGCGGCTCCAGCGTGCAGAAAAACCATGTCAACGTGGGCCGTATTCCGGGCGGGGCCTACGTCGAGCAGGAGGTTCCCACGACGCTGACGGACGGCAGCACCGTGCAGATCACGCTACGCGAACCGGACTTCACAACGGCCAGCCGCATCGCCGCCGCCATCCGCAGACAGTTGCCGGGCGTCACGGCCCGCGCGATGGACGCCGCGACGGTCTCGGTCGGCGTCCCGAACGGGCAGACCGACGACCTGATCAACTTCATCTCGCTCATCGAGACGGTGAACGTCACGCCGGACGCGCAGGCGCGCATCGTCGTCAACGAGCGCACGGGGACCGTCGTCATGGGCGGCAACGTGCGCCTGGCTCCGGGAGCCATCGCGCACGGGGCCATCAATATCAAGGTGGAGAACACTCCCGTCGTCGTCCCCGCGCCGCCGTTCTCGAAGAACACGCAGCCGCTCGTCGTGCCGTTCAAAGAGACGAGCGTGCAGGAGAAGACCGGGCAGTTGGCGCCGATTCCCTCGACGACGACGGTGGATCAACTGGTGCGCGCCTTGAACACGCTGGGCGTCACGCCCCGCGACCTGATCTCCATCTTGCAGGGAATGCAGGCGGCGGGCATGATCAACGCCGCTATCGAGGTGCAGTGATGCCGATCCCTCCGTTAAGCAGTCTCACGCCCTCTCCGGGCGTCCCGGCCACGAACAGACCTGCCGACGCCGTCACGGAGGCGGCCCAGCAGCGCCATGAGAAGCTGAAGAAGGCGTGCCAGGAGTTCGAGGCGATCTTTATCGGCATGATGCTCAAGCAGATGCGCAAGTCTCTGACCGGCAGCAACGCGCTCTTCGGCAACAGTTCGGAAGCCAAACTCTATCAGGAGATGAGCGACGAGGCGACCGCCTCCCAGATGAGCAGGGCCGGGGGGCTGGGGCTTGCCGACCTGCTGTGCAAGCGGCTGGAAGGGAGATAGAAATGTCCAGACCGACCCACAACCCTCTGACTCTGCGCCGCGTGTTGCAGCAGGAACTTGCCCTCGGCAAGCGGATGATCGCGCTGGCGGAGACGATGACCGATCTGCTGGTCAACCAGGAGACGGAGCGCCTGGCGGCGCTCGAAGCGGAACAGCGGGAGTGTCGGGAGCAGCATGAGGCGCTGGAACAGGCGCGCATCGCCGTCACGCGCAGCCTGGCGGGCGCGCTCGGCCTGGAGGGGCTGCCGACCCTGGCGGAACTGCTGCCCCTCCTGCCCGCGCGTGAGCAGGAGCCGCTCAAGCGGCTCCGCCTGGAACTGCTGACCACGCAGGAGACGCTCGCGCGCCTGAACGCGCGCAATCGCCGCCTGCTGGACAACGCGCTGGAGTATGTGCGCTTCAGCCTGGAGTTGCTGACCTCCGCCGCGCTGCAGCCGGCGCGCTATGGAACCAATCTCGCCAGCGTCGCCGCGCCGACATTCTATATTGATAGTAAAGCGTGACCTACCCCGGACTTTCTCCCGGAGCGGCAGCTTTTACCCTCACCCCCGGCCCCTCTCCCTGCAAGGGAGAGGGGAGAGTGGAACGCAAGGCTTTACCGTTCAATTCAAGCCGGTAGAGAGCGCACTCGTGACGGTCTTGCTCCCCCTCCCCAGCGAGGAACGAGCGACCGGGGTCGCAAGGGCCGTCTCGAATCGTTTCGGAATCAGACGGCTCTTGCAGTGGGGACGGGGGGCAACCGGACGCACGGAAGCGTTCGATGCGGGTAGCCAGGAGACGACAAGACCATGCCTTCGACGTTTTTTGGAATAGAGATCGGTACGCGCGCGCTGATGACCAATCAGTTGGCGCTGCAAGTGGTCGGGCAGAACACCGCCAATGTCAACACGGAGGGCTATTCCCGCCAGGTCGTGCAGTTCGACCAGACCGACCCTTATACGCTGCCGGACTATCCCCATGCACAGCCGGGAATGCTCGGGACCGGCGTCACGATAGCGGCCATCAATCGCATCCGCGATGCGTTCATAGACCGGCGCGTGTTTGCCGCGAACTCCTGGCAGGGGGCCATTGGCAATCTGCGGGACATCCTGGGGAGGGTGGAAGAGGCGTACAACGAGCCGAGCGATACGGGCATCGGCCAGTTGATGACCAATCTGTTCAACAGCTTCGCCGACCTTTCGGCCAACCCGGAGAGCGAAGCGATCCGCTCGACCGTGCGCAATAACGCCGAAACGCTGATCGCTGCCATCCGTTCGGTAGATGCCGCAATGACCCAGATCAACCCGGAGATTCAGGCCAAGATCGCCGTCAAGGTCGGGGATGTCAACTCCCTGGCCGGACAGATCGCCGAACTGAATAAGCAGATACGCCTGAGCATCGCCGCCGGAGACCATCCGAACGATCTGCTGGACAAGCGGGGCGTGCTGCTCAATACCCTCAGCGGCCTGGTAGATATTCAGGTGACGGAATCCTCCAATCCGGCGACGGGCAAGCCGACCGGCGAGGTGCAGATCAACGTGGGCGGGTATGCGCTGGTGCAGGGCGATACGGCGAATGCGCTGCCGACGACCATGACCACCGCCAACGGCAATCTGGGGCTGGTGACGGCGGAGGGCAACACGATCCCATTGCGCGGCGGCGAACTCTATGGCCTGGTCAAAGCCACGACCCTGCTGGCAAGCTACCACGACGATCTCAATACGCTGGTCGGCAACCTGATCACGGCGGTCAATACGCAGCATTCGCTCGGCGTCGGGCTGGACGGCGTGACGGGGCGGCCTTTCTTTATCGGAACGGACGCGGCCTCGATCAATCTCAACCCGGTCATCAAGAGCGATCTCAATGTCATCGCTGCCGCCGCCGCGCCGACCCCGCCGACCCCCTTTGCGACGGGCAACGGCGATAATGCGCGCGCGCTGGCCGCGCTAACCTCCCGTCCGGTCATCGCCGGCTTCAGCCTCAGCGAGTTCTATAACTCCAGCGTCGGGCGCGTCGGCGCGGACTCCCGCTCCTTTATCGCGGAGGCCGACAATCAGGACAAGGTCGTGAACCAGCTCAAAAACCAGCAGCAGGCGGTGTCCGGCGTCTCTCTGGATGAGGAGTTGACGCACATGCTGCAGTATCAGCGCTCCTATCAGGCGGCGACCCGCATCATCAACGTCATGGACGATGTGCTGAATCGCATCATCAATGGGCTTGGGGCCGGAAGCGCGGTGGGCGGCTAGAATGAGGCTTTGAAGGGAGTGTAACGAGGATGCGAGTCAGTACCATACAGATCGCCGAAAGCTCGCTGCTGGGCGTGACGGAAGCTTTTTCACGCTTCGATGACGCCCAGCGGAGGGTCAACACGGGCAAGCAGGTTCAGAAGCCTT
>DASRGL010000069.1:0-6542 GCA_035651115.1 Chthonomonadaceae bacterium | reverse complement strand
ATCTTGACCAGTTGCAGGCGGCGGCGCGTCTGCGGGTCGCGCGTCGTGGCGAGCGAGAGCGGGCGCGTGAACAGAAAATCGGGATGCTTCATCAGCGCGCGGCACAGCCCTTCCCACGCGGCCTGCTGCGGCGTCATCCGGGGCGCAACGAACGTCAGCCTCGCGGCGTGCGGATCGGCAAGCGTCACCTTCGCGCCGCCGATCTGCTGCCAGGTGAACCGCAGCGGCGTCCCCTGCACATTGTAGGAGGCGCGGGCGTCCAGGGTCAGAGTCGCCCCGACCTGCGCCTGAATCGGATAAGCGATGCGCACGATGGGCGAAGAGGCTTCTGCATGTACGGTGACCGGCACGGCGGTATCGTTGCGCACCTCGCCGGGATAGCCGATCTCGACCTGATAGTAAGCGTTCGGCTTCCAGTCCGCCGGGCGCGCGGAGGGTCTGTAGAGCAGGCGCAGCTTCCCTTTGAGGCTGTCGTCGTTCTCATCGCTGACGACACGCGGGCCGATGGGCTTATAGAAGGTATACTCGCCTTTCTCGTAGTCCTTCCACTGCTCCTGCCCCTGCGCGTCTTTGGCCGGGACCAGGAACGCCGCCGCGCTCGCAGCCGCCGTTTTGACGCCCGGCATCGGCGCGGGAACGAACCGCACGGCATCCGCAACGACCCGCCGCCGCGTCCCCGCGTTGCCGATCTCGACGCCGCCCTGCGGCCCGAACTGGAACGCGGTCTTGAGATTGTAGAAGGAGATGGTGTCGTCGCTCTCATCGAAGGCGAAGCGCGCTTCGCCTTTCGGCGGGGCCGGCGCGAGCGTAGGAACGGCAAGACGACTCTTATCGTGCGACTGCACTTCGACCAGCACGTTCTCTGCGGCCCCCGCGCGCCCGCCCCGACGCCGCTTTCCGGCCCGTCTCTCCTCAACGGCCTTGCCGTCCTCCTTACGCCACAGCAGCGAGAGTTCATACTGCCCGTCTTGCGTCACGCCGACCGGGATGATGAGGCGGCTCGCGCCCTTGTTCTGGTTGTCATCCTCATAGCAGGGGATGCCATCGCGCTCGTCCAGACGCCAGGCTCCCTGCGCCTGCACGGACGGATCGGTGACGGGAATCACGCGGGTTGGGCCGTCGGGCAGCGGGCCGCGCACTTCCAGCCCATGCACGCTCACGTTGCCGTGCGTGTTGACGTTGTAGACGGTAACCCGCTGCTCCGGGTCGCCCGCTCTGAACGTGAACGGCCCGTCGAGTTTCCGGCGGACGAGCTTCGTCTTGTCGTCCGCGCCGGTGGCGTCGTTCTGATCCACATAGGTCTGGCCGAGTCCGTAGGGGCTGTTGGCGACGTGGATGCCGAAGTCCTGAGTGGTGGTCAGGCCGCGTTCGTCGCGGGCGGTCAGTTGAAAGCGGAGTTCGTAGCCCTGCGAAGCGAGGGCTTTCTGCGCGCGGTAGATGTCCTGGAGGAACCGGAACGACGCCAGCCTCTCGGCGGGAGTCGCATCCCGGAACAGCAGGCGCTGGTAGAGCCGATTGATCTCGCGGCGGTAGGCGGCGTCCGGCGCGGTCATCTTGAGCGGCGAGGGCAGATGGGCGGCGCGTCCGGCAAAGGGGCCGGAGGCGGCGAGGTAGGCTTTCGAGGCGACATCCCGCGCCAGCGCATCCACCCCGGAGAGGAACTGCGCGGTCGGCTTGCTGCTCTCGTTGAAGCTGCGCACGAAGTCCGCCCCGCCGAACTGGGCCAGGTTTTCGATGAAGAGGTCTTTGTCGCCGCGCCGCCACTCGTCGTTGAAGATGGCTTTGACTTTATTCCGCAGTTGGTAGTAGGTCAGGAACGTGTTGTCCTGCCCGCTTCCCGGTCTCTTTCCCGTATAGGGCGTCAGCAGTGCGGCGGGGAACCGTTCGTCGGCTTGTGGGCCGCCCTTCCGCCGTTTCGCGTAGAGGTCGTTGACGAAGGCGCGCAGCGTGGCGATCTCCGCGTCCGTCCAGGGCTTGAACGGCGCGGGCGGCATCTTCGTCGGGCCGAGCGGGGCGGTCAGGCGGGCCAGCAGCGCGGAGGGGTTTTCCGCCTCGAAGTGGCCGTCGGCGAGCAGCGCCTTGAAATCGTGGTCGGGGTCGCTGGTGAAGTGAAGTTGCGAAGGATTGGTGGCGTTGTGGCAGCCCGTGCAGTTGCTCTCCTTGCGCGTCAGGAGCGGCCAGATGTCGTCTCGGAACCGTTTGGCGAAGGTCTGCACGTCCTGGGGCGCGTAGGCTGCCGCCGAGGTCTTTGCCTTCGGCGCTTTGCCCTTGCCCGCTTGCAGCGCGCGTCCGCCCGGCCCGAAACCGCAGGCGATCAGCAGCGCAAGCGTCAACCCGAACCCTAATCTACGCAAGCTGTGTTCGTTGACATTCATCTGTTTTGCTTCTCCTTCGGACTTCCCGGCCTTGCCTCCTGCACGAATCGCCGTTCCTCCGTATCGAGCTGAGCAAACAGAGGCCCGTCGCGCAGGTCGAAACTGCGGCGCGGTCGCCCATCCTGAGCCGACCGGGTCGCCCCATTGTGAAAGCACCAGCCCGCCGCGCCGCCCGACTGCGCCCCCTGTAGGTCGGCAGCGAAGTCCTCCGCGCGCGGCTGCCATACGCCATACCCTCGTCGGAACGGCTCCTGATAGTGGATGGGAACCGCACGGCCCAGTTCCCGTACCCACCTTCTCAACTCTCTCGTCTTCGCCTCGGTCTGTCCGGGAGAGTCCGGATCGCGTGGGCGGTGCGGACAGAGGAAATCCAATCCGGCGTCCAGCAGATAGGCTCGAACATCCTCGCGGGTCATATCGCCGCCATGCGAGGCCGTCACCAGCCGCTCCGGGGCCAGCCGCTTTACCGCCTGACGCAAGCGGGCCAGGTCGGCGATAGATGTATGCCGCTTATCGCCGATGTTGCGTTCGTTGGACAGGTCCAGATACCAGTTGCGCCAGGGCTTGAGCGCCGCCAGCAGCGTTTCGACCGCCCTCTGATGCGCCGGGAATGACGGCAGTCCGGACTGAGCCGTTGTGCCTGCGCCTCGCGTCAGCGTCACATCTACGATCAGGCCCCGCCGGTCACACTCAGACACGAGCGCCTTCAGCCTGCTCAGATATGGCTCGCGCGGGTGGCCCTCGCTGTCTACGGCAGAGACATCACTGCCAAAGGCCGACCAAGTCGCCCAGACGCGCAGCCAGTTGAAGCCATTTTGCGGCATTCGATCCAGGTCAGCTTTCCAGGTTGCCTCGGAAGCCCCCAGTCCGCCGTAGTAGCTGAGACCGTAGAGAAAGGTGGGCTTGCCGTTGAGCGTGAAGGCGGTTCCCTGAATGCCCAGCGTGGTTCCTGGTCCCTGCGCGGACGCAGCAGGAGTCGGCCTGTTGGCGGTTGGCCGCGTCTCTCCCGCCGCAGAGCGTGCCGTCTGCCATTCGCCCGGCCTGAACCCGCAGGCGATTAGCAGTGCAAGTATTCCTCTCAATCTCACTCTCTGCAGGGCGCGCTCGTTTCCCATGTGCCGCGCTGCCTCTCCCGGCCCTACTCCTGTTTGCAGGTGTAGCTCAGATCGTCGAGGTAGACCTGCTGGCCGTTGCCGTCTATCCAGGTTGTCACAATCCCGAAGCGGTCGAAGCGCGCGCCCCGCGCTCTATGCCCGGCTTCCAGGGGGATGCGGACAGCCTTTCCGTCTAGCGTGACCGTGATTGTGCCGCCCCCGGCTGTGGGCAGGTATTCCAGCGTCCAGTCGTGTGCGACCCCATCTGGGTAGATATAAGGCGCTCCGGCGGCGGCCTGGCTCCCGTGCGCGTCCCCCTGAACTCCATAGGTCGGATAGAAAAGGAAGCCTTCGCGGCTGGGGCCTTCCACCTCGATTCCCACAAAACAGTCCGGGATGCCGCGCGCCTGGGAGGAGCTGACGGTCAAGCTGTCTCTGGAATGGAAAAAGCCGATGAGCGTCGTGCTGTCGCTGACGGCCCGCCGCAGGCTGATACGCCCGGAAGCTTTCAACGGCTTGTCCAGCGTCAGCGTGTCGAGCCGATCCCCGTAGTAGGCCATCCTGTCCAGGGTACGGCAGTCGCCCCGGAACACGAGTCCGCCCAACTCGCCCCGGCCCTTGCCCCCGGCATACCGGGTGGGGCTGTAGCCGAAATCGAAGCGCGGACGCACATTCCAGGAGAGATAGGTGGTGCGATTGTGCTGCTGATCCCAGCTGGGATCCCGGGTGAAATGCTCCGTCTCCCCGTTGATTGTCACATCATCGAGCCAGACCTTGCCGCCGCCGTCCACATGTTTAATCACATTGAGCAACCCGAATCGGTTGAACACCGCGCCGTCGGCCTTATGTCCTGGGGCCAGGTGACACACAGACGTTTCGCTGTCCAGGGTCACAGTAATGGCTCCTCCCCCGGCGTTGCCCTGCGGATCGTACTTTAGCGACCAGGTATGCATGGCCCCGCCGCTGGCGAAACCCTTCAGTTGCTCCTGGCCCGTTACCAGGTCTCTCACGGTCGCGAAGCCGCCCGGACTGTCGGCTCCCGCGCGCCACCGCCCCGTCATGTACTCGACATAGGCATAGAAGACATCGCCCCGCCCGTAGAGACGCAGCGCAATGGTATTGGGTGTTCGCCACTCGTTGAGGGTGTCGGCGTTAAAGAAGCCGATCAGCACGTTGAACTCGCGCCCTGTGCAGGCGAGCGTTCCCGAAGCGCTCAGGGTATCCTGGAACGTCCGAGCCGGTATCTTTTTTGCATAGTAGGCGGGCAGGGCGTCGGGCGTGATAAAGCCGCCTATCTCCCCGACAGCGCCGCCCGCGTGCGCCGTGCGGCTATAGCCGAAGTCCTGCCGAACGCTCCTGGCTCCGGGCGTGGCCGCGCGGTTGTTATGGCCGTCCCAATGGGGATCCCGGTCGAAAGACTCGTGCCTTTCCTCCGCCGCGATACCGGCGACGCTCCCGATTATCAGCACGGCCAGCAAAGCCAGCCGATGGAGAGGCAACATCCCGATTGTCTCTATCCTCCGTATCCTCGATACTGTCTGCGGCGACCGCCTACCCATCATCCATTACACCCAGGAGGCAGTCGCTATGATCTTGCCGACCTCTGCGGGTGTCATGCCTAGCTTCTCCGCGCCTGCGATGACATCGTTCAGGTCTACGCCGTACCAGTTGCGCTTGCATGGATCGCTCAGTCCGGCGATATTGAGACAGGCGATTCGTTCTGCGACCTCCTGCGCGAACGCCTCGGCCTCTACTGTCTCGTGGTGGCGTGTGGCGCAGTTCAACTGTTGGGCGCAGTGCCGCAGCCCGGACGCAAACGCGCTGTGGTCGGCAGCAAGGAACCGGCGGACAAGATGCGGCCGCTCCAGACGACGGGCCATCTCGCTATAGCTGGCCGCCGCGAAATAGAACATCGAGAACGCGCTGAACAGAGGAAAATGGGGCATGGCGGCATAACAGGCGGCGATAAACAGCGCCGTCCAGTCGGCTTCCGCCAGTGTTACATCTCCGTACTCCTGGAAGCGCGCAGAGAGTTCGGAGGTGTCCCAGGACTCCTCAAGAATACGCCCTAGCCGCTCGATGCCGAGCAGAGTCAGCGGCATTCCAGTGCTGAACAGCGGGTCTACAAACCCGGCGGCGGAGGGCAGCAGCACCCAGTTCTCGCCCGCCGCCGCTGATGACCGGTAGGACAGCCGGGGCGCATAGACAAAGGGATAGACGGCGCGCGCCTCCGCAAACTGCTCGGCGACGCTGGGAAACCGGGCCAGGAAACGCGGCCAGGCCGCTTCGCCTTCCGCAAGACGCAGTTCCTCGGCAAGGTCATCACGGACGGCGACCCCGGCGCTCGTCACGCCGTTGCCGAAGCGCAAGACCCACATCCAGCCGCCGTCAAAGACGTGGTGCAGGGCGGCATCGTCGGCGGGATAGGGCGGCGTCTCCTCGGACTGGAACGCCTCCATCGTCTCGCAGCGCCGCACGCCGACAAAGTGGGAATAGAGCGTCTGCGTGGGCGGATAGCCGGGGAACGCGCTTTCAGGCAGATGCAGAACACGGCTCAAGAAGCCGCGCGGCCCGGTCGCATCCACGACCACACGCGCGGGGACGCGAACCGGCTGCCCGCGCCGCTCCCCCGTAATGACGGCCTGCGTTCCGCCGAACTCCACGCCGCTCAGCCGGGTCTCGTCCAGATAGTCGGCTCCCAGCGCGATGGCCTCTCGCACCAGGAACCAGTCCACGTCGGAACGCAGCCAGTGCGTGTCGGCGATCTCGTCTCTAGGGCTGGCCGCGACCATCAACTGGTTGCGGCGTTCCGGGTCACGCCGAAAGGGCTGGCCCGCCTCGTGATGGTAGTAGGTGAAGCCGCGTTTCAGGCCGCAGACGACATCGGGATAGGCACGCTGCCAGGCTCCGTACGTCGTGAGCGGCAGCAGGCGCGGCAGATCGTAGCGCGCGGCGATCTGCTCGATCAGCAGGTTCATCAGGGGTGAGGTCGACTCGCCGATGGCAAATCGGGGATGCGTCCCCCGCTCCAGCAGCAAGACCGAGAGGCCGAGCCGCCGCGCCGCCATCGCCA